>CAYRLC010000258.1:0-1504 GCA_964424995.1 uncultured Croceicoccus sp. | reverse complement strand
GACGGGCGGCAACGCGCTCAAGTTCTATGCCTCGGTCCGTCTCGACATCCGCCGCACCGGCCAGATCAAGGACCGTGACGATATCGTCGGCAACGCGACCCGCGTGAAGGTGGTGAAGAACAAGGTCGCGCCGCCGTTCAAGCAGGTCGAATTCGACATCATGTATGGCGAAGGCGTTTCCAAGATCGGCGAGATCCTCGATCTTGGCGTCAAGGCCGGGCTGGTCGAGAAGTCGGGTGCGTGGTTCAGCTACGACTCGATCCGCATCGGTCAGGGACGGGAGAACGCGAAGACCTTCCTCAAGGAAAACCCCGAACTTTGCGCCAAGCTCGAAGGCGCGATCCGCGGCAAGACCGACGAGATGGCCGAAGAGATGATGGTGGGTCCCGGCGAAGACGACGGCGAATGATCGCCTGATTCGACGACGATTTCCTGGTGGGCGGGTTCGGCAAGGGTCGAGCCCGCCCTTTCCCATGGTGAAATTGGCAGGTTCGATGTCTCCGATCGGGATATTCGGGCACTTCACCGCTTGTCGCAAAAGCAGGTCTCGCCTAACTGCCATGCCATGAGCTCGACGAACGAAATCCGCGCCTCCTTCCTCGACTATTTCGGCAAGGCTGGGCACGCCAAAGTCCATTCGGCGCCGCTGGTGCCGTACAACGATCCGACGCTGATGTTCGTGAACGCCGGCATGGTCCCGTTCAAGAACGTCTTCACCGGGTTGGAAACGCGCGATCCGCCGCGAGCGACCTCGTCGCAGAAGTGCGTGCGGGCGGGCGGCAAGCACAACGATCTCGACAATGTCGGCTACACAGCGCGGCATCACACCTTTTTCGAGATGCTCGGCAACTTCTCGTTCGGCGACTACTTCAAGGAGCAGGCGATCGAACACGCCTGGACCCTTCTTACCAAGGAGTGGGGGATCCCCGCCGACCGGCTGACGACGACGGTCTACCACACCGACGACGAGGCTTTTGCCCTCTGGCAGAAGATCGCCGGCCTTCCCGAGCATCGGATCATCCGCATTCCGACCTCGGATAATTTCTGGTCGATGGGCGATACCGGCCCGTGCGGACCCTGCAGCGAGATCTTCTACGATCATGGCGAGCACATCCCCGGAGGCCCTCCGGGTTCGCCGCACGAGGATGGCGATCGTTTCATCGAGATCTGGAACCTCGTCTTCATGCAGTTCGAGCAGAAGGCCGACGGTTCGCGCGATCCGCTGCCCAAGCCCTCGATCGATACTGGCATGGGCCTCGAACGTATTGCTGCGGTGATGCAGGGTGTGCACGACAACTACGACATCGACACGTTCAGGGCGCTCATCGCGGCGTCGGAGAGCCTGACCGGCGTGAAAGCCGAGGGTGCGAGCCGCGCCAGCCACCGCGTCATTGCCGATCATTTGCGTTCGACCAGCTTCCTGCTTGCCGATGGCGTGCTGCCTTCGAACGAGGGGCGCGGCTACGTCCTGCGCCGGATGATGCGCCGCGCGATGCGTCATGCG
>CAYRLC010000257.1:0-1505 GCA_964424995.1 uncultured Croceicoccus sp. | reverse complement strand
TCCCTATGTCCGCGAACGCAGGCAGTTCGGCCGCCCGATCGGGGAATTCCAGCTGATGCAGGCCAAGATCGCCGACATGTACGTGGGGCTGCAATCGGCACGCGCCTACTCCTACGCCGTCGCCAAGGCTTGCGATGCGGGCCAGACCACGCGCTTCGACGCGGCGGGCGCGATCCTGCTGGCGAGCGAGAACGCCTTCCGCGCGGCGGGCGAGGCGGTGCAGGCGCTGGGCGGCGCGGGCTACACCACCGACTGGCCGGTCGAGCGTTTCCTGCGCGATGCGAAGCTTTTGGATATCGGCGCGGGCACGAATGAGATCCGCCGGATGTTGATCGGTCGTGAACTCATGAAAGGCGACCGATGACCGAATCGACCCTGAATATCCTGCAGTACTATGGTGCAGGCGCATCGCTGTTTGCCGCGCTGATCGTCTCGCTGAACCTGGGCGAACGGGTGACCGGCTGGGCTTTCGTGCTTTTCGTCACCAGTTCAATCGCGCTGATCGGCTGGGGCTTCCTCAACGACGAGGGCGAGGGCATCGGCTGGCAGAACGTCGGCCTGCTCGTCGTCAACCTGATCGGCGTGTGGCGCCACCTCATCCACCCCAGCAAGAAGACCGCCGCCGCATGAGCGCACCCGTCCTGATCTCGAAGCTCGACCTCGGCTCGCCCGAAGCGCAGGCGCGGCGCGCGCACAACCGCGCGCTGGCCGACGACTTGCGCGCAAGAGTGGCCGAGGCGGCAAGGGGCGGGGCCGAGCGGCACCGCGAGCGGCATGTTGCGCGCGGCAAGCTGCTGGCGCGCGACCGTGTCGAACGCCTGCTCGACCCCGGCTCCGCCTTCCTCGAAATCGGCCAGCTTGCGGCGAACGGCATGTACGGCGGCGACGTTTCGGGCGCGGGCATCATCGCGGGGATCGGCACGGTTTCTGGCCGGCAGTGCATGATCGTGGCGAACGATCCGACGGTGAAGGGCGGCTCCTACTTCCCGATGACGGTGAAGAAGCACTTGCGCGCGCAGGAGATCGCCGAGGAAAACCGCCTGCCGTGCATCTACTTGGTCGACAGCGGCGGCGCGAACCTGCCCTATCAGGCCGATGTATTTCCCGACCGCGACCACTTCGGCCGCATCTTCTACAACCAGGCGCGGATGAGCGGGATGGGTATTCCCCAGATCGCCTGTGTCATGGGAAGCTGCACCGCGGGCGGCGCCTATGTCCCGGCGATGAGCGACGAGACCGTGATCGTGCGCGAACAGGGCACGATCTTTCTGGCAGGGCCCCCGCTGGTAAAGGCCGCGACGGGCGAGGAGATCAGCGCTGAGGATCTGGGCGGCGGCGACCTGCACACGCGCAAGTCGGGCGTGGCCGATCACCTGGCCGAGAACGACCTGCATGCGCTGGCACTGGCGCGCAAGGTGGTGGGCAATTTGAATAAAAACAAGGCGCAAAGCCCCGGTGATAAAGCGCCTGTAGCTCCTCTTTTTGAGAGCAAAGAGCTGTACGGC
>CAYRLC010000256.1:0-1522 GCA_964424995.1 uncultured Croceicoccus sp. | reverse complement strand
TCGCCTATTTCGGCGACGGCGCGGCGAACCAGGGCCAGGTCTACGAGACGTTTAACATGGCCAGCCTTTGGAAGCTGCCGATCGTATTCGTGGTCGAGAACAACGGCTACGCGATGGGCACGGCGGTGAAGCGCGGCTCGGCGGAGACGCATTTCTATCGGCGCGGCACGGGCTTTCGCATTCCGGGCATGGACGTGAACGGCATGGATGTGCTCGAAGTGCGGCAGGCAGCCGAAATCGCTATCGAATACGTCCGCGCGGGCAATGGCCCGGTGCTGATGGAACTCAACACCTATCGCTATCGCGGGCACTCGATGTCCGACCCGGCGAAGTACCGCAGCCGCGAGGAAGTGCAGGAAATGCGCGAGAAGCGCGATCCCATCGACCACGCCAAGAACGAACTGATGGAAATGGGCGTGACTGAGGCGAGCCTCAAGGAAATCGACAAGCGCGTGCGCGCGACGGTGGCCGAGGCGGCCGACTTTGCCGAAAGTTCGCCCGAACCGGAACTTGCCGAACTGTATACTGATGTGCTGGTGGAGCGTTACTGATGGCCATCGAACTCAAGATGCCCGCGCTCTCGCCGACCATGGAAGAGGGCAAACTGGCCAAGTGGCTGGTGAAGGAAGGCGACACCGTCGCATCGGGCGACATCCTCGCCGAAATCGAGACCGACAAGGCGACGATGGAATTCGAGGCTGTCGATGAAGGCACTGTCGGAAAGATCATGGTCGCCGAAGGCACCGAAGGCGTGAAAGTCGGCACGGTCATCGCCACGCTGCAGGGTGAGGACGACGATTCTGCCGAGACTGCGGCACCTGAAAAGCCAAAAGCTGCGGAGAAACCCGAAGCTGACAGCGATGCGGCTCCTAAGAAGGCCGAGACCGGCACCGCGCAGCTCGTCACCGATGCCAAGCCGCCCAAGCCCAGCGCCGAGGTTCCCGCCGGCACCAACATGAAATCGGTCACCCTGCGCGAGGCTCTGCGCGATGCGATGGCCGAGGAAATGCGCCGCGACGACCGCGTTTTCGTGATGGGCGAGGAAGTCGCCGAGTATCAGGGTGCCTACAAAGTGACGCAGGGCCTGCTCGAAGAGTTCGGCCCCAAGCGCGTGATCGATACCCCGATCACCGAATACGGCTTTGCCGGCATCGGCACCGGCGCGGCGATGGGGGGCCTACGCCCCATCGTGGAGTTCATGACTTTCAACTTCGCGATGCAGGCGATTGATCACATCATCAATTCGGCTGCCAAGACCAATTACATGTCGGGCGGCCAGATGCGCTGTCCGGTTGTGTTCCGTGGCCCCAACGGTGCCGCTGCCCGCGTTGGTGCGCAGCACAGCCAGAACTACGGTCCATGGTACGCCAGCGTTCCCGGCCTGATCGTGATCGCGCCATACGACGCGGCCGATGCCAAGGGCTTGCTGAAAGCTGCGATCCGCTGCGAGGACCCGGTCGTCTTCCTCGAAAACGAACTGGTCTATGGCCGCACGTTCGAACTGCCCGAACTCGATGATCAC
>CAYRLC010000255.1:0-1532 GCA_964424995.1 uncultured Croceicoccus sp. | reverse complement strand
GCGGGAAGAGCTCCGGCGAGAACCCGCGCAGATCGGCCGGGCTGTTGACTTGTTCAAGTAGGGAACCCATTGCAGCAAGACTATACCCGATCCACGCACAGGGGAGAAACCCTTTTTGACGGTGTGTTGACCGGGTGTTGACAAGGCCTGCCGAGCAGGCTAACCTGTTCACCGTTGCGTCACGTCCTCCCGTTATCGGCCAGACGGCTGGTTGCGCTGCTGGAGCAGCCACTTGCAGGCCTCGTCGACGACGGTGGCGGTCGTGCTGGCGGCATGGCATGCGGAATGGGATAGGCAAAGCGGTCGGATTCGCTCTGGCCATGCTGGCATCCCCGGCGGTTGTCCAGGCGGCGGCGTACACCTGGACAGGGGCCGACGGCGACGGCCAATGGATCAACGCGGCGAACTGGTCGCCGTCAAGTGGCTACCCCGCGACCACCAGCGACAGCGCCACCTTCACCAACCGGGTTCCCGTGGTCGTGGCGATCACCAACGATCTGACGACCGGCATCCTGTACGCCAATCACTTCGGCGTGACCAACGTGTTCGACATCGCGGACGGCCGGACCTTCTCGCCGAACTACTACCAGGCCGTTGATCTGACGATGACCAACGCGGTGGTGATCCGCGGCGGCACGTTCAAGCCGCGGATCAGCGTCTGCGTGACACGCAAAACGTCCGCCTCGGGCGTTGTCCACCCGCGCGCCACGCTGACGCTCACGAATACCGTTTTCGACCTCGCCGCGCTGACCGACGGGCTCTACGTCGGACTCGACGGCCACAGCACCGGAAGCGCCATCGGCACGCTCGACGCGCGGCATGCCGAGTTCCGCCACGGCACGTCGATGCAAACGCTGACCGCGCCGAAGCTCTCGATCGGGAATCGGACGACGGGCATCGACGCCGGTCTGCTCCTGCTGCCGCCCGCCATCACGAATATCAACGTGCAGAACCTGAACTTCCAGGGAACGCCCGACACCGCGAGCTGGATCGATCTCGGCGACCAGCCGCAACTGGCCGAGCTCCGGGTCGGGTCGAGCGCCGTGATCGCCAAGGGCAACTTCCGCTACCGCGATGCCGGCGGCAACCTTTGCACCAACCTGCCACCTGCAACGCGGGTGGTGTTCGGCGGGTTCGCCAGCCGGGCAATGTTCAGTTTCGGCGTCATGTACAACACCACGCTCGATTGGCGCTGGGGCGCCTTTCCCCGCTTCGAAGGGTGGTTCAGCGAGGTCAACATCGGCCGTTCGTCCAATTCCAAAACCGCCTTCGCCGAACTGGACCTGGCGTCGGTCGGCGAACTTGCCGGCGATTTCACCGCCGACAACGTCGCTACGCCCATCCTGCGCCTGGGCGGCGGTCCGCGTTATGGCACCGGCGTGCTGAAAGTGCCGGGGAGTGTGACCAACCTGGCCTTCGGCACGTTTTATCTCGGCAGCGTGCCCGACCTCAGCGGCCCGCCCACCAGCGTGTTCCACCTAGTGCCCCGTCCTAAAAACAGGCTTGCATAAATACTTTTTGCGAGCTACACT
>CAYRLC010000254.1:0-1536 GCA_964424995.1 uncultured Croceicoccus sp. | reverse complement strand
TGTCAACCGGCGCGGGATTTTGACCCCTGATCGGCGTCCAACAGTGACCCCCTGGATAGGTGGTAATTTCGGGTTGTCCCGGTAGTCCATAGGAGGGGCCCGCGGACGACGCCGCGCGCCGTCAGGAGCGCTGGCGGCGGCGTCAGTGGGAGGTGCCTGTGGACCCACCGGGTCAACCCGGGGGATGGGGGTCCGGGGGAAGGGGTTTATGCGGCTTCGCGGCTCTTGAACCGCCAGCTTTCGTTGCCGGTCTCGACGATGTCGCAGTGGTGGGTGAGCCGATCGAGCAGCGCGGTGGTCATCTTGGCGTCGCCGAACACCTGGGGCCATTCGCCGAACGCGAGGTTGGTGGTGACGATCACCGAGGTCTGCTCGTAGAGCCGGCTGACCAGGTGGAACAGCAGCTGGCCTCCGGACTGGGCGAACGGCAGGTAGCCGAGCTCGTCGAGGATCACGAGGTCGAGGCGGGAGAGCTGGTCGGCGATGCGGCCGGGCTTGCCGGCTCGGGCTTCGGCCTCGAGCCGGTTGACCAGATCGACCGTGTTGAAGAACCGAACCCTGGCGCCGGTGCGCACGCAGGCGCGGCCGATGGCGATCGCGAGGTGGGTCTTGCCGGTGCCGGTGCCGCCGACCAGCACGGCATTGCGCTCGCTGGCGAGGAAGCCGCCGGTGGCGAGATCGCGGACCAGTTGCTCGTTGATCGGCGTGGCGATGAAGTCGAAGTCGGCGATCTCCTTGGCCAGTGGCAGCTTGGCGATGGTCATCTGGTACTTGATCGAGCGGGCCTGCTTCTCGTCGATCTCGGCCTTGAGCAGATCGCCGACCACACGCTGCGCCGAGTGCTGGCGCTTGAGGGCATCGGCGATCACCTCGTCATAGGCATGACGCATGCCGGCGAGCTTCAGTGCTCCCATCATGTCCAGTATCTCGTGGCGTTCCATAAGACCTCCTCAGGCTATCGTAGCGGGCGCAGTCGGCGACCGGCTCATGGGCAAGCCGGAGCGCTTCGGGTGTGACGATATTAAGCGGTGCCGGTGGCTGGCGCTGGCGGGTCAGGATGTTGAGCACGACGTCGCGGCTGATCGCGGTGCCGGACAGCGCCTCGGCGCAGGCGGCCTCGACCGCGTCGATCCCGTCGGTCACCACCGCGGCGAGGACCCCCACCATCTGCCGGTCGCCATCTCCGTGATGCCCCAGGCGCCGGCGCACCCGCTCGATCGCCGGCGGAAGCGCCCAGTCCTTGAACGGCGCGCCATTGCGCAACGCTCCGGGCTTCCTTGCCAGCACCGGCAGGTAGTGCCAGGGATCGTAGATCGTCTGATCCCGCCCGAACCGGCGGACATGCTCAGCGACGATCTCGCCGTCCTGGCGGATGACGATGCGGTCGGCATAAGCGTGGATATCGACCGGCCGTCCCGCCGCCTTCGCGTGGACCGAGTACTTGTTGTAGTCGAACCGCACCAGCAGCGTCTTGGAGACCGCCGCCGGCAAGGCGTGGAAGCCGTCGAACCGGCCGCGATAGGCGATCAGCGCCGG
>CAYRLC010000253.1:0-1537 GCA_964424995.1 uncultured Croceicoccus sp. | reverse complement strand
AACACCGCCGAGGCGGCGCGCCGGATCGCCCGCTGGGCGGGGGTGGCCGAGCAGGCGGTGGGCTATGCGGGCCTGAAGGATCGCCATGCCGTCACCCGGCAGCGCTTCAGCGTGCACCTCCCCGGCCGCGCCGATCCCGGGCTGGAGGGCCTGCAGGACGGCGCGCTGCGGGTGATCGCCCAGGCCCGGCATGCGAAGAAGCTGCCGCGCGGGGCGCTGGCGGGCAACCGGTTCGTGCTGATCCTGCGCCAGGTGCAGGGCGAGCGCGCGGCGATCGACGCCCGATTGCAGCGGATTTCGGCGGACGGCCTGCCCAACTGGTTCGGCGCGCAGCGTTTCGGGCACGGCGGCGGCAACGTGGCCGCCGCGCTGGCGATGTTTTCCGGGCGCCGGGTGCGGCGCGACCAGCGCAGCCTGCTGCTGTCGGCCGCGCGCTCGGAGCTGTTCAACCGGGTGCTGGCCGCGCGGGTGAGCGGGGGCAGCTGGAACCGGGCCCTGGACGGCGAGGTCTGGATCCTGGACGGCAGCCGCAGCGTGTTCGGCCCGGAGCCGTGGACGGCCGGGCTGGAAGCGCGGCTGGCGGCGTTCGACATCCACCCGAGCGCGCCGCTGTGGGGCCGGGGCGAACCGCGCAGCCAGGGGCAGGCACACGATCTGGAAGTCGCCGCGCTGGACGCTGCCGACGCCCTGGCGCTGCGCGCGGGGCTGGAACAGGCCGGCCTGCGCCAGGAGCGCCGCGCCACCCGACTGCGGCCGCAGGACATGGCGTGGGACTGGCGCGGTGACGGCCTGCTGGAGCTGCGCTTCGCGCTTGCGCCGGGAACCTATGCCACCACGGTGCTGGAGGAGCTCGGCCCGGTGCGCGATGCGGCCGGCCACGCGCCCGCGCCGTTCGTCGGATAAGCGGCTGCCGCACTGGCGGCCCGTGACCGGCGGCGTATAACGGAAGACAGGCGCCGGGCACGCCTGCAGGCGCCGATCCCACGGGAGGTTCCGTCATGAACACCCTGATTCGATGCTCCATCCCCTGCGCCGCGCTCCTGCTGATGGCCGGCTGCGCAACCCATGGAACGATGCACAGCCAGCCGGCGGCGGCAGCGGCCACGCAGGACATGTACGAGCAGGACAACTTGTACATCCAGGCCGTCGAAACCGTGGCGCGTCGCCGCGGAGTCGAGGTTCGCTGGGTCAATCCGCCGCTCAAGCGGATGGTTGCCTCGGTCGACGACAACGGCCAGGACTGACCGGCAGCGCGGCTGGCGCTTCCGGCGTCAGCCCGGCCGCAGCAGCACCAGCACCGCGCCGGTACCGCCCCGGGTGGGCGGCGCGGAATGGAACGCCAGCACGTCCGCGCGCCGGCGCAGGAGGCGGTCGACCATGTTCTTCAGCGCGGGCGCGCCGTCCGCGTGCAGCCCCTTGCCGTGGATGATCCGCACGCAGGCGCTCCCGGCGTCGCGGGCCTCGGCCAGGAAGCGGCGCAGCATTGATTCGGCCTGGCGCACGTCGGCGTGGTGCAGGTCCAGTTCGTCCTGCACCG
>CAYRLC010000252.1:0-1565 GCA_964424995.1 uncultured Croceicoccus sp. | reverse complement strand
CCTTCTCGTCGGTGAGGACGGTGATCGAGCCCTCGCCGACCAAAGGATGGTAGAGCTGGCTGATCTGATAGCCCTGCGGCAGGTCGGCGTAGAAATAGTTCTTGCGGTCGAACCGGCTCCACTTGTTGATCTGCGCGTCGATGGCCATCCCGGTGCGCACCGCCTGCCGGATGCATTCGCGGTTGGGCACGGGCAGCATGCCGGGCATCGCCGCATCGACCAGCGAGACCTGCGTATTCGGCTCCGCACCGAACGCGGTGGCCGCGCCGGAAAACAGCTTGGCGTTGGAGACGACCTGTGCGTGGACCTCAAGGCCGATGACGACCTCCCACTCACCGGTGGCGCCCTGGATGCGGTATTCGGTCATTCTTCGTTCCAGTTCAAAGCGGCCGCTTGCTTGATCGCGGCGAACTGCCGGTCGAGGATCGGCTGCAGCTTGGCGAACATCTCTTCGGGCAGGTGTTCCAACGTCTGGGTCACGCCGTCCAGCGAGCCGTCGATGTCTTCGGGCGAGGCGAGGCCCGCGTTGGCGATCATGCGGATCGACTGCAGCGAGGCGTGCAGCGACGCCATCGCCAGAGTGTATTCCGCCGAAACGCTCACCACCAGCGCTCGGGCCTGGCGGTGAAGGCCGCGCGCTGCTCGATCGCCAGCCCCGCGTTCAGCACGCCCTGCTCGTCGAAAGGCTTGCCGATGATCTGCAGCCCGAGCGGCAGGCCCTGGCTGTTGAGGCCCGCCGGCACACTCATCGCCGGGAGGCCGGCGAGGCTGGCAGGCACGGCGAAGACGTCGTTCAGGTACATCGACAGCGGATCGCTGGTCTTCTCGCCCAGTGCGAAAGCGGCGCTCGGCGCGGTGGGGGCGAGGATGACGTCGCAAGACTCGAACGCCTCGCGGAAGTCGCGGGCGATCAGCGCGCGGACCTTCTGCGCCTGGTTGTAGTAGGCGTCGTAGAAGCCGGCCGAAAGGACGTAAGTGCCGATCATGATGCGGCGCTTCACTTCCGGACCGAACCCCTCGGCGCGGGTGGCGGCATACATGTCCTGCAGACCCGCACCTTCGGGAAGGTCGCGCAGGCCATAGCGCACACCGTCATAGCGGGCGAGGTTCGACGAAGCCTCGGCCGGCGCGATGATGTAGTAGACCGGCAGCGCATATTTGGAATGCGGCAACGAGATGTCGACCACCTCCGCGCCGGCATCCTTCAGCCAGGCGATGCCGTCGTCCCACGATTTCAGGATTTCGGCGTCCATCCCGTCCATGCGGTATTCGCGCGGAATGCCGACCTTCTTGCCCGACAGGTCGGCATTCAGGCCTGCTTCCCACGCCGGAACCGGCAAGTTCAGCGAGGTCGAATCCTTGGGATCGAAGCCGGCCATCGCTTCCAGCATGATGGCGCAGTCGGTGACGTCGCGCGCCATCGGCCCGGCCTGGTCGAGCGAGGAGGCGAAGGCCACCACGCCCCAGCGCGAACAGCGGCCGTAGGTGGGCTTGATGCCCGAAATGCCGGTGAAAGCCGCGGGCTGGCGGATCGAACCGCCGGTGTCGGAGCCCAGGGCCCAGAT
>CAYRLC010000251.1:0-1581 GCA_964424995.1 uncultured Croceicoccus sp. | reverse complement strand
GGCGGTCGATGTGCGACTTCTCCATCTTGAAGTCGGGGATGCCGTAGCGCAGCAGGCCGCCGATGCGGTCGTTCTTCTCGAACACCGTGACAGAGTGCCCCGCGCGCGCGAGTTGCTGCGCGCAGGCGAGCCCGGCTGGCCCGGACCCGACCACCGCTACCGACTTGCCAGTACGGTGCGCCGGAACCTGCGGCGTGACCCAGCCTTCCTGCCACCCTTTGTCGATGATGGCGCATTCGATCGACTTGATCGTCACCGGCTCGTCGATGATGTTCAGCGTGCAGGCCGCCTCGCACGGGGCGGGGCAGATGCGGCCGGTGAACTCGGGGAAGTTGTTGGTCGAATGCAGCACTTCCAGCGCGTTGCGATAGTCATCCTCGTAGACCAGGTGGTTCCAGTCGGGGATGATATTGTTGACCGGGCAGCCGGTGTGGCAGTGCGGAACCCCGCAGTTCATGCAGCGCGACGCCTGCGCTTTCAGCGCATCGGCCGGCAGCGGGATCACGAATTCCTTGTAATGCTTCAGGCGACCTTCCGGGTCCGCATACGTGCGGTCGTGACGGTCGATTTCGAGAAACCCGGTTTCCTTGCCCATATTCAATTACTCCGATCGCCGTGCCCGCTTGCGCGTGCACCCAGCATCCTGGCATCCTGCCCTGTGGTTTGGACCCCGGCCCTTTGCGGTGCCGGGGTGACGGAAAACATCATTCAGCGGCCACCGAAGCGGCTTCGAGGCGCTCGGCCTCCAGCAGCTTGAGCGCCTTGGCGTAATCGCGCGGCATGACCTTGACGAACTTGCCCAGCGCATTGCCCCAGTCATCGAGCAGATCGCGCGCGCGCTTGCTGCCGGTGTGGAGGTGATGCCGTTCCAGCAGGATGCGCAGGCGATCCGCATCGTGGCGCAGCATGTCGCCCAGGCCAAGGTCGTTGACCCCGTTCGTGCGCTGGTGCGGACGTCCCGCGCCCTCATCGTCGTCGGCATCGGGCGAGATCTTCACCAGATCGACCATCGAGGGGTTGCACAGCCGTTCGAACACGCCGTCCTCGTCATAGACGTAAGCGACGCCGCCCGACATGCCCGCCGCGAAGTTCCGCCCGGTCTTGCCGAGCACCACCACCGCGCCGCCGGTCATGTATTCGCAGCCATGATCGCCGCAGCCTTCGACCACCGCGATGGCGCCCGAATTGCGCACCGCGAAGCGCTCACCCGCGACGCCGTTGAAGAACGCCTCGCCCGAGATCGCGCCATACAGCACGGTGTTGCCGACGATGATGTTGTTCAGCGGATTGCGATCGACATGGGTTGGCTGGCGCACGATGACGCGGCCGCCCGAAAGGCCCTTGCCGACGTAGTCATTGGCATCGCCTGTCAGGTCGAGCGTGATGCCGTGGGCAAGCCATGCGCCGAAGCTCTGCCCGGCGACACCGGTCAGCTTCACGTTGATCGTGTTGTCGGGCAGGCCGGCATGGCCGAAGCGCCGCGCGACTTCGCCTGAGAGCATCGCGCCGACCGTGCGGTTGACGTTGATGACCGGGCGCTCGATCCGCACTGCTTCGCGCTTGTCGAGCGCATCGGCGGCT
>CAYRLC010000250.1:0-1593 GCA_964424995.1 uncultured Croceicoccus sp. | reverse complement strand
TTGCTCCCAATTTATCGCTTACCTACAGAAGCAGAATGGGAATATGCCGCATACGGCTTGATTGGAAATACTCTGAACGAAAGAATCCTGGAACGTAAACTTTATCCTTGGAACGGTCACTATACCCGTACCGATAACAAGAAATATTACGGAGATTTCGTTGCCAACGTACGTCGTGGACGCGGTGACTATATGGGGGTTGCAGGCTTCCTAAATGATGCCGCAGAACATCCCGCTCCGGTTGTATCTTTCTGGCCCAATGACTTTGGTTTGTATAATATGGGAGGTAACGTTTCCGAATGGGTAATGGATGTGTATCGCCAAACCTCTTCAGGTGACGTTAGCGATCTTAACCCTTTCCGCGGAAACTATTACGAGACTAAAAAATTACTTGAAGACGGTGAAGTGGAAGAAAGAGACAGCGTAGGACATATTCCAATGGTGCCGGTATCTGATTTTAAAAATGACCGCCGGAGAAATTATCGCCAAGCAGACAATAAGAATTATTTAGACGGAGATTGGGCTTCCCTTATCAATCCTGATGATTGGAAAAATAGCTCTTCCAATACCGAAGCAACTGAATTGATGTATCCCAAAAGCATGGAAACCAACTACTCACTTGTAGGCGATAATGCTCGCGTGTACAAAGGAGGTTCATGGAAAGATCTGCAGTATTGGGCTGCCCCCGGACAAAGACGCTATCTCGATGAAGATGAAGCAACAGATTACATAGGTTTTCGCTGCGCTATGGCGCGATTGGGAGCTCCTAACTAATCAACTTATATTAAAAAAACTGCTATAGAATAGCAGTTTTTTTTTGACTAAAATTATCCAAGTGAATAAAAAAATCCTTAATCTTGCCATTCCCAACATTATTAGCAATATTACCGTTCCTTTATTGGGAATGGTCGATTTGGCCATTGTGGGACATTTGGGTAATGAGACTTACATTGCGGCAATTGCTTTAGGAGGAATGATTTTCAATTTCATTTACTGGAATTTCAGTTTTCTCCGAATGAGCACCAGCGGGTTTACTGCCCAAGCTTATGGAGCAGAAAATAATCGCCGCATTATGCAAATATTGGTTCGAGGTATTACCATCGCCTTAGTAGCAGCATTTCTCCTCATTCTGCTTCAACGCCCCATAGCTTGGTTCTCCCGCTCGATAATTGACTCCGGAACCCCAACCATCAATTTGGCATTAGATTATTTCTTTGTTAGAATTTGGGCAGTCCCCGCAACCCTCACGCTATACGTCACCAATGGCTGGTTTATCGGGATGCAGAATGCCAAAACACCAATGTATGTAACACTTGTATCAAATGTGGCCAATATTCTGTTCAGCAGTTTATTTGCGCTGGTTCTGAATATGGGAATTCAAGGGGTCGCTTTAGGTACTGTAGTCGCACAATACTGCGGATTATTACTCTCAATTGTACTTTTTTTTAAAGATTACCGACCGCTGCTGGCCACTGTAGAAATTCCACAAAGTCTAGTCCTTAATGAAATGAAAAATTTCTTCAAAGTAAATATTGATATCTTTTTACGTAATATCTGTGTCATTGCCGTTTTCACATTTATTCCTTATATCTC
>CAYRLC010000249.1:0-1594 GCA_964424995.1 uncultured Croceicoccus sp. | reverse complement strand
TGGCCACGGCAATTGGCTGGTACAACCGCTCGTCCAAGACGTGCCTCGAGGTCGAGACGCGCCACGGCCGAGTGCGCGCGGTGGAAAGCGTCAAGGCCAACCACTGCAAGTGATCTGAGCGGCACTTGGCTCTGTCAGGTCGCTCGACGCGACATGAAGGGCCAAGAGCCGGACGAGGCTGGGGGATCCCCGAAATCCTTCTGCGTTCACGACGCGCAGGATCATCGCTCGTCTTCGGCTGGCGCCGGGCCAACGCGGGGCCTGAGCCCGCCATGGGTTCGTCGCGCTCCCGCACCGCCATGTCGCAACCCTATTCTCAACCAGATTAGTTGAGTTATTCCGATCAGGTCGGACCATACGAATCGGACGGCGCAAAACCCCATCTGAGGATTTCGCCCATGACCCCCATTCACGAATGCGACCACAACCGCGACCCGATGTCGCACGACGTCAGCGTCGATACGGCTGCCCTTGGCAAAGACCCGCAGATCCTGATTGTGCCGGGTCTCAACAACAGCAATGACAGACACTGGCAGTCACTGTGGGAGGATGACCTTCCCGACTGCCAGCGGGTCGATCTCGGCATGTGGGAAGACCCGCATCGCAACACCTGGGTCAACAAGCTGAACCTGGCGATCGATCGCGCCGGTCGGCCTGTCGTGCTCGTCGCACACAGCCTCGGCTGCCTCGCGGTGGCGTGGTGGGCTGCTTACGAGCGCCCGGCCTTCGGCAACCCGGTCGTCGGTGCGCTGCTGGTTGCGCCGCCCGATGTCGACAAGCCCGGTGTCGACCCGCGCCTGGCTCGTTTCAGCGCCTGCCCGCGCGAGCCGCTGCCGTTTTCCAGCTTCCTCGTCGCCAGCCGCAACGATCCCTATTGCCCGCAGCGCACCGCGCGGATGCTGGCGAAGGACTGGGACGTGCGGTTCGTCGATGCCGGCGATGTCGGCCACATCAATGCCGATTCCGAAATCGGCGACTGGCCCTTCGGCCGGGTCCTGCTTGACCAGTTGCTGCGCGAGCACCGGACACGCCATCGCGCCCTTCATCAACCCGCCACACGGGCGCGTTCGTGGGAAATGCAGGCCCTGTTCGGCTAAACCGCATGCGAAAGCGCGGCGGGTCGAGCGGCCCGCTGCGCCCTGGACATTCGGGTCAGGCGGTAATGCGCCAGGTGGCGTATATCTTGGCGACGTGCACCCGGCTGTCCCAGCTCGCGTCGGCGCCGCGTTCGAGCAGGATCGTATCGCCCGCCGCATAGCTCCGCGTCTCTCCCGATCCGTCGACGAAGCTCACGCTGCCCTCGAGCAGGTGCATCAGTTCGGTAGCATGGCAGTGGATCGGCACTCGCTGGTAGGGGGGCGAAGCCCACACGCCGCACTTCAGCGCGGTGTCGGCGGACTGGAACATCGTGTTCGCGCGGCACTGCGGCACTTCGCCCAGCAGGAGTTCGGCGGCAGGCGGGTTCGACGGTGCCAGCGGCGCCTCGTTGTCGATCACGGTGATGCCCAGCGCGATGCCCACCGACTCGCCCGCGTTTACCGTGGCGGCGGTCGCGCCGTCGCTCAGCGAAAGCGTGCTCGCGAGCACCAGCAGG
>CAYRLC010000248.1:0-1599 GCA_964424995.1 uncultured Croceicoccus sp. | reverse complement strand
CATTCATGCCGCCAAACAATACAAATGGCAAATGATTCGCCATTTGTATATCACCTAAACGTACAATTTCCTGTGGTTTTAATAGTGACATTTAAACTTCCTAGTCTATTCCTAAAGCCATCTTATTTGTTCTTTTGATGCTGTTGCTTCGCTGCACCAATAAAGCCTGCAAACAATGGGTGTCCATCACGTGGCGAACTGGTAAATTCTGGGTGGAATTGTACCGCAATAAACCATGGGTGTTGCGGAATTTCCACAGTTTCAACCAAGTGCTGAATTGGTGAATAACCCGAAATTTTTAGCCCTGCTTCTTCAAGCACTGGAATATAACGGTTATTCATCTCATAACGGTGACGGTGACGCTCAACAATTTCGTTAGAACCGTACACTTGTGCAGTTTTTGTGCCTTCTACCAATTCAGATTTTTGTGCACCTAAACGCATTGTGCCGCCCAAATCAGAATCAACAGAACGCTGTTGCACTTCGCCGCGCTCATCTAACCATTCAGTAATCAAACCAATGAGTGGTGACTTGGTTGAACGGTTAAATTCTGTTGAGCTTGCATCGGTAATACCAGCCACGTTACGTGCATATTCAATCACAGCCAACTGCATACCTAAACAGATACCCAAGAAAGGTACACCGTTTTCACGTGCATACTGAATGGCCTGCATTTTACCTTCAGTACCACGCTCACCAAAGCCGCCTGGTACTAAAATCGCATCTGCATCTTTCAGTACAGTGCGCACATCTTGGCTTTCTAGTTCTTCAGCATTAACGTAGTCAATTTCAACTTTGACACGGTTTTGAATACCTGCATGCAGCAATGCTTCGTTTACAGATTTGTAAGCATCTGGCAGTTCAACATATTTACCCACCATCGCCACACGAACGCTGTACTCTGGGTTCAATAATGCTTCAACTACGTTGTCCCAATCAGATAAATCTGCTTCTGGAAGATCATTGAAACCAAAACGCTCGCAAATTAAATCGTCTACATCTTGCTCATAGAAAGTGCGTGGAATTTGGTAAATGGTTTTGGCATCTTTACACACCACTACCGCACGTGCTTCCACATTCGTGAACAGTGCTATTTTACGGGTCGTGTCAGCATCGACATCGTGTTCTGTACGACAGATCAGAATGTCAGGTTGAATACCGATAGACAGTAATTCTTTAACAGAGTGCTGAGTTGGCTTGGTTTTCAACTCTGCAGCAGATTTGATATATGGCAATAACGTCAAGTGCATCAACATAGTGCGCTTATGACCTAATTCCACCATAAGTTGACGTACAGATTCCATGAATGGGAGAGATTCAATGTCACCTACTGTACCGCCAATTTCTACGATTGCGACATCGTAGCCTTCGCCTGCACGAAGTACACGCTCTTTAATGTTATCGGTAATATGCGGAATTACCTGAACTGTACCGCCCAAGTAATCACCACGACGTTCTTTGTTTAAAACGTCTTGGTAAACACGACCAGAAGTAAAGTTATTTAACTTGGTCATTTTCGCACGACGTAAGAAACGTTCGTAATAACCCAAATCTAAGTCAGTTTCAGCACCATCCTCTGTGACAAAAACTTCACCATGT
>CAYRLC010000247.1:0-1610 GCA_964424995.1 uncultured Croceicoccus sp. | reverse complement strand
CGTGCCTTGCCACCCATTGCCGATGCTGTCAAAGGCGATTTAAAAATTCTAGTGGATTCAGGCATTCGTAACGGTTTAGATGTAGTACGTATGCTGGCCATGGGTGCCGATACTTGTATGCTTGGTCGAGCCTTTATTTATGCATTGGGTGCAGCAGGCGGTGCAGGAGTGAGTAATTTACTTGAACTGATGGATAAAGAAATGCGGGTGGCAATGACCTTAACAGGTGCCAAGAATATTCAGGCCATTACTTCAGATTGTCTGGTGCGACTTGAGCGTGAGCTGAAAGACTAATTTGCAAACATGGGCGATGAATCCATAACTTTAAAAGTTTGGCTTGATTGCTCAATTGTATTTTCTTCACCATTGGAATTCAGGACGTGCACACCATGCCACAGACAAATTCATCAATAGCACAATTTGATGCAGCAGCGACACTCAAAAATTTGGTCGATATTGTGGGGAAAGCGCATGTATTGACCCATGAGTCGGATACCCGCTTATATCGTCAAGGGCGACGTTTTGGTGAGGGGCAGGTTTTTGCTGTAGTCACGCCAGGTTCGCTGTTGCAACAGTGGCAAGTGTTGCAAGTGGCAGTGGCGGCAGACTGTATCATTATTATGCAGGCCGCCAATACAGGACTGACTGGTGGTTCGACCCCTTTTGGTGATGATTATGACCGTCCTGTTATTCTGATTAATACTCAGCGTTTAAAAGGCATTCAGCTGATTAATAATGCCAAGCAAGTGATTTGTTTACCCGGCGCTACGTTGGATGCATTGGAACAGCAATTGGCACCACATCAACGTGAGCCACATTCAGTGATTGGTTCATCTTGTATTGGCGCTTCAGTGTTGGGTGGAATATGCAACAATTCAGGTGGTGCTTTGGTTAGACGAGGTCCTGCTTATACCGAGTTGGCCTTATACGCTCAAGTTAATGCTGCTGGCGAGTTGGTGTTGATCAATCATTTAGGGGTAAATTTAGGGACTAATCCAGAAGAAATTCTGACCCGATTGGAACAGCAACAATATACCACAGAAGATATTGAATACTCAGAACACTGTTGTGCTTCAGATCAGCGTTATGTGCATGATGTTGCACAAGTTGATGCCGATACCCCTGCACGTTTTAATGCCGATCCAAGCCGTTTGTTTGAAGCATCGGGTTCTGCAGGAAAAGTTTGTGTGTTTGCCGTGCGCTTGGATACTTTTGAAAAAATCCCGAGTCAGGTGTTTTATATTGGCACCAATCAACAGGATGATTTAACCGCCATCCGCCGTTTTTTATTGCGTGATTTACCCCGTGTTCCAATTGCAGGCGAGTATATCCATCGTGTTGCCTATGACATTGGCGCAGAATATGGCAAAGACAGTTTCTTGTTTATTGAGAAATTTGGCACCAGTAAAGTACCTGCCGCTTTTGCCATGAAAGATAAAGTCGATGGTGTGCTGAGCCGTTGGGGCATGCGCGGGCTGTCCGATAAAGTTTTGCAAATGTTCACGAAGCTGTTGCCTAATCATTTACCTGAACGGATGAATCAATTTCGTGATTTGTACGAGCATCATTTAATTTTACGTATTGAGCAGCAAGATGTTGCAGCAGTACAG
>CAYRLC010000246.1:0-1616 GCA_964424995.1 uncultured Croceicoccus sp. | reverse complement strand
TTCGAGAGCGACGCGATGATCTGGGACCAGCCCGCCAGCCGCGCGCTGACTTACGAAGGCGAGGCGACCGACGGGATGCGCGCCGCCGCCATCGCGATGGCCTATCCCGATTGCCCGATGCTGGGGATCTGGCAGAAGCCGGGCGCGAACTTCATCTGCCTTGAACCCTGGGCCGGGATCGCCGATCCGGCGGGCTTCGACGGGGACTTCCGCACCAAGCCGGGCGTGATGGAACTGGCCCCCGGCGAGGATCGCACTTTTGCGGTCGCCATCACCATCCGCCCTGCCGCGCCCCTCAGCGAAGGAGACTGACCCATGCCCACCGCACTCGTCACCGGAGCCACTTCGGGCATCGGCGCTGCCTGCGCGCGTGAATTCGTCGGCGCGGGCTGGCGGGTCGTCGGCACCGGGCGTCGCGGGGATCGCCTTGCCGAGCTGGCTGAGGAACTGGGCGAGCACTTCTGCCCCGCGCCCTTCGACGTGCGGGACGAGGCGGCGCGCGATGCCGTGCTCGGCGGCTTGCCGGGCGAGTTCGCGCAGATCGACTGCCTCGTCAACAATGCCGGGCTCGCGCTCGGCATGGCCCCGGCGTGGGAAAGCGATCTCGCCGAATGGAAGACGATGATCGACACCAACGTCACCGCGCTGGTCTCGATCACCCACAAGCTGCTGCCGATGCTGGTCGAGCGCAAGGCGTCGATCATCAACATCTCGTCAGTGGCGGCGAGCTATCCCTACAAGGGCGGCAACGTCTATGGCGGGACCAAGGCCTTCGTCCGCCAGTTCAGCCTGTGCCTGCGATCGGACCTTGCCGGAACCGGCGTTCGCGTCACCTCGATCGAGCCGGGCATGGTGGAGACCGAGTTCTCCATCGTCCGCAATGCCGGTAACAAGGAGGTCGCCGACAAAATGTACGAAGGCGCGCACCCGATGACCGGTAAGGACATCGCCGAAACCATCCTGTGGGTCGCCACCCAGCCGCCCCATCTCAACATCAACACCATCGAACTGATGCCGGTGACCCAGAGCTTTGCGGGTTTCCACGTCGTCAGGGACTGAGACGAAATTTCCCGATCATGACTGCCCAGATACCCGAACGCCGAACTTTCGCGATCATTTCGCACCCCGACGCGGGCAAGACCACGCTGACCGAGAAGCTGCTGCTGACCGGCGGCGCGATCCACCTGGCCGGCGAGGTGAAGGCGCGCGGTCAGGCGCGGCGCGCACGGTCGGACTGGATGAAGATCGAGCAGCAGCGCGGCATCTCGGTTACGTCCTCGGTCATGACGTTCGAGCGTGCGGGCATTACCTTCAACCTGCTCGACACCCCGGGGCACGAGGACTTTTCCGAAGATACCTACCGCACGCTGACCGCGGTCGATTCGGCGATCATGGTGATTGACGCGGCCAAGGGCATCGAGCCGCAGACGCGCAAGCTGTTCGAGGTGTGCCGCCTGCGTTCGGTGCCGATCATCACCTTCGTCAACAAGGTCGACCGCGAAGGGCGCGATCCGTTCGAACTGCTCGACGAAGTGGCCGACATGCTGGCGCTGGACGTGACGCCGATGACCTGGCCGGTCGGCATGGGCGGCCAGTTCGAGGGCATCCTCGATCTC
>CAYRLC010000245.1:0-1627 GCA_964424995.1 uncultured Croceicoccus sp. | reverse complement strand
GTCCGACCCGGCGGTGAAGGGCATCCTCGTCAACATCTTCGGCGGCATCATGAAGTGCGACGTGATCGCAGAGGGTATCGTTGCCGCAGCGAAGGACGTGAATCTCTCGGTTCCGCTCGTCGTCCGCCTCGAAGGCACCAATGTCGAGAAGGGCAAGGAAATCCTCGCGAACTCGGGCCTCGCCATCGTGCCGGCGAACGATCTGGGCGACGCTGCCCGCAAGATCGTCGCGGAGGTGAAGGCGGTCGCCTGATCCTTTCGGGCATTGCTGAATACCAAGGCGGCGTCCGCTCTCACGGGAGCGGGCGCCGCTTTTGTATTCACACTACCGGGGAATCAGCTCAGTCCGCTTGTAGCGAAAGACATATTCGGTGAGCGTCCCGTCATCGTGCCGCACGGTCACCGCGCTGACCAGGCCGTCTGCACCTTCGCGGCGCAAGGTCAGCCCGTCAAAATACGCGGCGCCCTGTTCGATGGTGACCAGCGGGAACGACACGACCTGGGTCTTGTCTTCCCAGCCGGTAAGATCGGGATTGAAGTGTTTGAGCCGCAGGACCAGCGAACCGTTGTGCTCGCTGATCGCTACATGCTCTGAAAACATGATGGCGCCCTTGCTGTCCATCTGCGCGAAATTGCCAAGGATGGTGCCTCCGGTAGCGGGCGAATAGGTTTCGAAAGCGGGATCGTCGTCAATTCCGGTTCCCGACCAATATCCCGTCAGCCAGCCCAGATCGCCGATCTTCGCGGGCGGCGGGATATGGCCCGGTCCGGCGCTGCGCGTTTCGCCCGCCCAGGCAGGCGCGGCCAGAAGGGCCCAGAGAATGGACAGCACGACAAGCAAGTTTTTCATGGAGGCCCCCTTTTCACCACGTATGCAGACTATACGATCACCAAACGCATATACAGTGTGGCGCGCAATAAGCAGGCTTGACGTAAGCGACGCGGGGCGCAATGGCGTTGCCGCGTACCAGTTTAATCGCGCGACTAAATTTGCACCGTCCTGTCAGGAAGAGGACCGAAACGCATGAAAATTCTCGTGCCCGTGAAGCGGGTGATCGATTACAACGTCAAGCCGCGGGTCAAGTCCGATGGCACCGGCGTGGATCTCACCAACGTCAAGATGAGCATGAACCCGTTCGACGAAATTGCCGTCGAGGAAGCCCTTCGTTTGAGGGAAGCCGGCAAGGCCGAGGAAATCATCGCGATTTCGGTCGGCCCGGCCAAGGCACAGGAAACGCTGCGCACCGCCCTCGCCATGGGTGCGGATCGGGCCATCCTCGTCGAGACCGATGCCGAAGTCGAACCGCTCGCCGTCGCCAAGATCCTCAAGGCCATCGTCGGTGAAGAGGCTCCCGGCCTCGTCATCCTCGGCAAGCAGGCGATCGACGACGATTCGAACCAGACCGGCCAGATGCTCGCCGCGCTGCTGGGCCGCCCGCAGGGCACTTTCGCCAGCAAGGTAGAAGTCGAGGGCGACTCGGTTTCGGTCACCCGTGAGGTCGACGGCGGCCTGGAGACGGTGAAGCTCGCTCTGCCCGCCATCGTCACCACCGACCTGCGCCTCAACGAGCCGCGCTACGCTTCGCTGCCCAACATCATGAAGGCGAAGAAGAAGCCGCTCGATACG
>CAYRLC010000244.1:0-1641 GCA_964424995.1 uncultured Croceicoccus sp. | reverse complement strand
CTGGGAACAAGTGAGAAATTATCGACAGTGTCGAAAAAATATGAGATAGTCTCCGTTCCGCCGAACCGTCCTCTGTTTCGTTTCCAGGAACGGTTCCCTGTTTCGGACCTCTGTGAAAGTTCCGTGTAGAATATGTGACGAAAGCCGCTTTCACTGTTTCTGTGGTAAAAAAATTGTGCTATAATACCCTTCATGCGCATGTGCGGAGGCTGCGCAGAAATCCATAAAAGGGAAACGGAGGAAGAGGCACGGATATCCAATACAGTTAAGATCAAGAACAAAAAGAAAAAAACAGAAGTCAAGGTGAATTATAAGCTCTGGGCGATCATTTTCGGCATATTCATTGCTGCGATCGTGGGACTTTCCATCTGGGCTTCTTTCCATTGAGGTGTAGGCATGGGAACGATCGGCGTACGTCCGGTAAATCCTGAGGACGTGGCAGCCGGTGCGACGGAAGCCGCAGTGGAATACGCGACAGACGGTGATGTGGTCACCCTGACCCCGGAAGAGCTCGAGGAGATGGGAATCTCCGTGGATGGCCTGCAGGAGGTCACGCCCGAGGAAGGCAAAGCAGCTGCAGAGGGCGCTGCCGAAGAAGCCGGCGAGGGCGAAGCTGCGGAATCAGAGGCCGAGTCCGATGCCCAGGATGCGGAGAGCGCTCAGTAAAGAACTGTGAAGAAATTGCGCAGGGATTTTCAGAATCAGGATATTTTGTCCATGGTACTGAAAGCCCCTGCGCAAAATTTTTTTGAAAAAATTAGCACTCACCACTTGACAGTGCTAACAATGAGTGTTATAACATAATCAGAACAAAGGAACAGAGAAGTTGAGAAACAGCTAACAAGAAACCCGCTCCTCCGTCCCAATGCTCATAAGGAACCGCAAGGCTTCAGGCTTTAATGAGATCCTGGCGGTTCCGGAACATCAACCCCAGATGAAATGAGTAAAGGAGGAAAAGACCATGTTATATCCTAGTATTTTCAGTGAGAACCTTTTTGATGACCTGATGGACTTCAGTTTCCCGACCTTCAGAGATTTTAATTTCGACGATGTTGACAGAAAGCTGTACGGCAAACATGCCGCCAGACTGATGAAGACCGATGTACATGAGCATGACGATCTGTATGAGATCGATATCGACCTGCCCGGCTTCAAGAAAGAGGATATCACTCTGACACTTGAAAAAGGCAACCTCACCGTCGCAGCCACCAAGGGCCTGGACAAGGATGAGAAGAACAAGAAGGGCAGAGTGATCCGCCAGGAGCGTTACTCCGGCTCCATGCAGAGAAGCTTCTTTGTCGGCCACAATGTGACAGAGGATGAGATCAAGGCGAAATTCGAGGACGGTGTCCTCAAACTCACCGTACCGAAGAAGGAAGCCGCAAAGGTTCCGGAGAAGAAGACCATTGCAATCGAGGGCTGATGCAGTCAAATCAGTTCCTCAGCAGATCGCCGGTTTTATGTATATTAAGTAATATCCCGACTGACGACCGCCTGGGCGGACGCCGGAATTTAGGCAAACAATAAGATCGGTACAAAGACAGGAAACAGACAGCGGCCATGCTGCACGCAAGAGCGCGGCATGGCCGCTTTTTTACGTTTTTTTGATGGCTTTTTTGACGCTGATTTAAAAGTCAGGCA
>CAYRLC010000243.1:0-1672 GCA_964424995.1 uncultured Croceicoccus sp. | reverse complement strand
AAGGTTGTTGCAACCCTTCTGAAAGGATTCCATTTACTGTAGTTTGATTGTCAGTGAAAAGTTGTCCGAAGGAATAGGAGGAGTTATTCGCAGTATTGCCGGCAGCAAATACAAATCCGGATTGCGCCATAGATGTTAAGGAACCTACAATTAATAACATTAAAACAAATAACCGCTTTTTCATTTTATGATTTTTTTAAAGTACAAAGATACTCATTTTTTAATATAAATATAGTATGAAAAGTAAAAAAAATATAAAAAAATATAAGAGATATAAAAGTGTTTTCTTTCTAAGAATTCATTGAAATTCAATGGATAAAAAATTAGCAACGTGAGCTTTTTTTGTAAAACTATCCTATTTTTTTGATTGTATTTTTGTTAATTTTATATAATTTATAAATAGATTCCAAAATTTATTGAAATAACAAATGATAAAAATGAGTCAGAATCATTATTTCTATAGTTGCTTTACGGATTAAATTTAGTAAGACCGGAGTTAAGAAAATCGAGATATTTTTCGATATTAAGTTCGTAATGAATAGGTCCTTCCAGAACTTTACCTGAAGGATCCGTAATAAAATAGCATGGTTGAGAATTTTCTTTATACAGTATATTTTGGATAAACATATTTTTACTTCCTAAGGTAAATATTGTATCTCCGTCTTGATCTATAATTCTATCCTCAGGGGATAGACTAATTGTTTTATCATCCACGTATAATGCAAGTACTATAAAATTATCGGCAAGGATATCGCGGACTCTTTTATCAATCCAAACGGCATTTTCTACATTTCTACAATTGACACAACCATGTCCGGTAAAATCTATAAAAATAGGTTTATTTAATTTTTTTGCTACGCGAAGAGCTTGTTCATAGTCAAAATAACCTTTGATTCCATGCGGAAAGTGTAATTTATCGGCATATTTAGGTTTCTCATCTAATTGATAGGTAGTAATTTTTGATTCTTCTCGAACAATTTGATTGATATCAAAGTCTTGGGTAGAAGTAGGGGGCAGCCATCCGGAAATTGCTTTAAGGGGGGCTCCGAACATACCGGGGATGAGGTAGACTACGAAGGTGAATGTAAAAATTGACAAAAGAACCCGCACCCAACTTTTTTGGTAGGGCATCTCGTCATCCAGAGGGAATCGAAGTTTTCCGATAAAATAGAAACCGAGCATACTGAATATTACAATCCAGAAGGCGAGATAAATTTCACGGTCAAGAATTCCCCAGTGGTAGGCTTGATCAGGAACGTTTAAGAATTTTAGTGCAAAAGCAAGTTCAACGAAAGCCAGGGTTACCTTAAGGGTATTCATCCATCCTCCGGATTTGGGCAATGATTTGAGTAATTCCGGGAAAAATGCGAAAAAAGTAAAAGGAATTGCAAATGCCAGAGAGAAACCGAACATTCCGATAATTGGTTTAATCAGAGAGCCTGATGCAGCATTCAATGCGACAGCTCCCGCGATAGGAAGTGTGCATGAAAAAGAGACCAAAACCAATGTTAAGGCCATAAAGAATACGCCGATTAATCCGCCGCGGGATTCCATTTTAGAGGAACCATTTACCCATTTACTTGGAAGCGTAATTTCGAAGTACCCAAATAACGAAATGGCAAAAATTATAAAAATCAAGGCGAATAAAACATTTGGAATCCAGTGTGTGCTT
>CAYRLC010000242.1:0-1673 GCA_964424995.1 uncultured Croceicoccus sp. | reverse complement strand
GGCGGCTGCTTCAACATGGCCAAGGCCACCTTCCCCGGCATGCGCGAACGCGGCTGGGGCCGCATCGTCAACATCGGTTCGGTGAACGGCCAGGCCGGTCAGTACGGCCAGGTCAACTATGCCGCGGCCAAGTCGGGCATCCATGGCTTCACCAAGGCGCTGGCGCAGGAAGGCGCCAAGTACGGCGTCACAGTGAACGCCATCGCGCCGGGTTACATCGACACCGACATGGTCGCCGCCGTGCCGGAACCGGTGCTGCAGAAGATCATCCAGAAGATCCCGGTCGGCCGCCTCGGCCATGCCGACGAGATCGCGCGCGGCGTCGCCTTCTTCTGTTCGGAAGACGCAACCTTCGTGACCGGCTCGACGCTGAGCATCAACGGCGGCCAGCACATGTACTGACGGACCTGGCGGACGGGCCTGCGGCTGTCCGCCATCCCCGCCCGCCGGACTTCAGCCCATACCTTCCGGCACCGTGCCCGGCCTCGCGTAGCCGAACATGTGCGGCACGAAATCCGCCTTCCCCAGCGTGACACCCTGCGACCGCAGGATCGCGTAGGCGGTGACGAGGTGAAAATAGAACTGTGGTAACGCCCAGTCGCGCACGTATTGCTCCAGCGTCAGGTCGAAGATCAGCCCCATCGGAAGGTCGTGCGCCAGATCGCGGTTGCCGTCACCATCCTCCGCATCCGCCGCCAGCCTCGCCACCAGTGCAGCCGCCTCCTCGATGCGCGCCAGCGCCTCGTCCATCGAGCCCGGCGCCTCTCCCGCTTTGCGACCTTCGTCCAGCAATTCGGTCACGCGCGCCGGGAATATCTCGCCGCGAAGGCGGTGCATCCCCTCGATCGCCTGTACGCAGACGAAGCGCACTTGCGTCGCCAGCGGCAGCATGTCGGGCGCCAGCCGGGCCGAGAGGAGTTCGCCGGCTCGCTCCTCACCGACTTCCGCCGCAGCCTTGCGCAGCCAGTTGGCGAGAGAAGCGAGGCCGTTGGCGTAAGTCGCATCGAGTGTGTCGCGGATGTTCATGGCCGCGCTTTGCACTCTTCTCTTCGTCAGGCGCAAGGGCACAGCGCATGTGGCAAAGTCTGGCGGTCATCTGGGAGAGAATGCATGAGCAGCGCACTGGAAACCGTCGACAGCTTCCTCGCCATGTGGGACCGACCCGGCGGCTTTGCCGAATCGGTGCGAACCTATTTCACCCCGGCCACCCGCTATGAGAACGTCGGCATGTCCGACACGACCGGCATCGACGAGGCCATAGCCTTCATCGATGCATTCGAAGCATCTTGCGGCGGTCCCGTCAGCATCCGTGTCACCACCCTGTCCAGTGCCGTCAGCGGCAGCACGGTGATGAACGAGCGGATCGATGACGTGATCAACCACGAGGGCCAAGTCATCAGCACAATCCGGCTGATGGGCATCTTCGAGATCGCCGACGGCAAGATCGCCGCCTGGCGCGACTATTTCGACACGGCCGGCCTTGCCGCCTCACGCGCCGAATAAGCGCCCTACTGGGGGCGGACAGTAGCCCCGGCCCCAAACTGCGAGGGGCGCGCTTCCCGAAGAAAGCGCGCCCCTTTTCGATCAGTTCGGTCGCCCGCTCAGCGTGGCAATTCGGTGACGCCCATCAGCGCCTCGTCCACGCTGCGGGCGCACTGGCGGCCTTCGCGGAT
>CAYRLC010000241.1:0-1676 GCA_964424995.1 uncultured Croceicoccus sp. | reverse complement strand
TGGAGTAGTATATATTGAGGCTTTGGCTAGTGGTAAGCCTGTAATAGGAACATTTAATGGTGGGGCAGAGGATATAGTAACCAAAGATGTTGGAATATTAGTTAATATAGATAATATAAAAGAACTAAGCGATGCTATGGACTACATAAGAAAAAATAATAAAGAGTACCAACATGATAAATTAAGGAAATATTGTACTGAGAAGTTTAGTGCAAATGTTATAATAAAAAAAATAATAAATGTTTATAAAGAAGTAATAAAATAGAGGGGTGCTAGAATGGACTTTAAAGAATATTCAATAGATAAGTTTTTATATGAATTAAAGACTGATTTGCCATCACCAGGAGGTGGAAGTACTGCAGCATTAGTTTCTGCGTTAGCAGGAGCATTAAATTCTATGGTATACTCATTCACTGTAGATAAAAAAGCTTTCGAAAAGATAGATGATAATAATAAAGAAAAAATGATAATCTTAAAAGAAAAATGTGAGGAATTTATAAGCAAAAGTATTTACTATATGGAAGCTGATAGAAATACTTTTACAACATTAATGGATACATTTAAATTACCAAAGGATACTGAGGAAGAAAAAGAACACAGATCAGAAATGATTAAAGAAAAAACAATAGCAGCAATGGAATCACCACTAAATTTAGCTAAGGATTCTTTAGAATTTTATGATAACATAGATTTTGCAATTGAATTTGGAAATAAAAATTTAACTTCAGATGCCATAGTTGCAGCAATACTTTTACATAGTGCTATAGAAAGTGCTATAGTAAATGCCCTTGTTAATTTTAAAAGTTTAGGAAATAAAGAAGGGTATGAAAATATACCTAATAAATGCAAGGAAATAATAGAATCATCACTTCTTAGAAAGACAGAGATAGTAAAATCTTTTGGAATATAAAAGATAAAAGCCATAATAAATAAGTTTTTTACATCTTATTTATTATGACTTTTTTATTTGAAATACTTAGGATTTTATACATTAAAATAAATTATTGACAGTCTGGAAGTTCATCAAGTGATTTAAATTCATAGCCATCAGCTTTAATTTGTTGTATTACAGTTTTTAAAACGGCTGTATTAGTTTTAGAAACTGCATGTATAAGCATTATACAACCAGGATGAACACCATTTGTAATCTTTTTAATTGCTTCTTCTTCGCTAGGTTGATTATCTATAATCCAATCTTTATATGCAAAACTCCAAAAAATTGTTTTATAACCTAAATCTTTAGTTTTCTTTAGAGAGTTTACTGAATATTTCCCCATAGGAGGTCTAAAAAATTTAGGCATGTCTGAGCCAACAATTTCTTTGTATGCTTCTTCTACATCAGTGAATTCAGCTTTGAACTTTTCAGGGTCTGTAACAGTTGCCATTGATGGATGATGATTAGAGTGGTTACAAACCAAATGACCTTCATCAGCCATTCTTTTAATAATTTCGGGATTATCAACAATATAAGGTTTTACTACAAAAAAAGCTGCTGGAACTTTTTCATCACGTAAAATATCTAATATTTTTGGTGTATAACCATTTTCATAACCTTCATCAAAGGTTAAATAAATGACTTTTTCATTAGTATCACCTAAATAATAAGAATCATATTTAGATAAAAGTTCTGTAGCTTCTTTAGGACATTCTGGTAATGTATCTTTACCTCTATTTAC
>CAYRLC010000240.1:0-1698 GCA_964424995.1 uncultured Croceicoccus sp. | reverse complement strand
TCACCGGCGGGTCCCTGTTCTATCCCGCCTTGTTGGCCAATGATCTCAACTCATTTCTCAGCTTCGGGATGTATCTGCTGGCCATCTTCGTCCTCTTTGCCGGCCTCTCGGTGCTGGAAACATCAGCCAACTCTTATGTTTACGCTTTGGGAGACCCGGAAACAGCCACCCGAAGGCTGAACTTCTCCCAGTCGTTTAACCCCTTCGGGGCGCTCACCGGTGTGCTGGTGAGCCAGGTATTCGTTCTGTCGCAGCTCAACACACTGAGTGCTGCTGAGAGAGGTATGCTTCAGCAGGTGGAGCTCACCAGGATCCAGAACCTGGAGCTGAATGCGGTTACTACAGCCTACCTTGTGCTGGCAGGGGTGATGCTGCTGCTCTTTCTGGCGATCCTCTTCACCCGCATGCCAAAGGCGCAGGATGAGGATAGACAACTCAACCTGAAAGCTACGCTGCGACGGCTTAAGAGAAACAAGAACTACGTTTGGGGCGTGGTGGCACAGTTCTTCTATGTAGGGGCACAGATCGCCGTATGGTCCTTCATCATCCGCTATGTGATGCAACAGCTCAATTTTGATGCGGTGATTGCGTCGCTTGGCCCCAATCCTTCCCCGGAAGCGATTATCGCAGCGTTGAGGAACGTTGAACCGGTGGCGGGGGGATTTTACACGCTTGCGGAGTGGCTGGGACTCGATGTACTGTTGCCCAGAACTGCCGAGCAGGCGGGTGCTACCTATTACATCCTGTCGCTGATTCTCTTCGTGCTGGGACGGTTCATCTGTACCTGGCTGATGAAGTATGTGAAACCGGTGAACTTACTCACCCTTCTGGCACTGCTGGCAATCGTCTGTTCGCTGATCGTGGTCACTGCCTCGGGATTCACCGGTGTTTATGCGCTTATGGCGATCTCCGGATGCATGTCTCTCATGTTTCCCACCATCTATGGTCTCGGCTTGAAGGGGCTGGGTGAGGATACCAAGATTGGCGGCTCGGGGATGGTGATGGCGATCGCGGGTGCCGCGTTACTGACACAGATACAGGGCATCCTCTCCGACCAGTCGGGCAGCATTCGGTTTGCCTACCTGGTGCCAGCCGTAGCATTCGGAATCATAGCCTGGTACAGCCTTACTGTTGCCCGTAACAAGAAACTACAAGATCTGATTCATCACGATTAAAATGAACAACATGAAAAAACAACTGGTGATAGGAATTGACTATGGCACCGACTCCTGCCGTGCGGTGGCGGTAGATGCTGTAACAGGAAAAGAGTTGGCTGCAGAGACAGCCCTCTACCCCCGCTGGAAGAAAGAACTCTATTGCGATGCCTCTGCCAACAGCTACCGCCAGCATCCGCAGGATTACATTGACTCACTGGTGGAGGTAATTCATGGCCTGCTGATGAGGTTATCTCCTGAACAGGTGAGCCAGGTTGCAGCCATAGGTATCGATACCACCGGCAGCACCCCCTGTCTGACCGACCGAAACGGTATCCCCCTGGCACTTCTTCCCGGCTATGAAGAGGAACCCGATGCCATGTTCGTGCTTTGGAAAGACCATACCGCAATCAGTGAGGCGGCAGAGATCAACCGACTGGCTCACGAGTGGGAGACCGACTATACATCGCGCTCTGGTGGCATCTACTCCTCCGAGTGGTTCTGGTCGAAGGCACTCCATATCCTGCGGAAAAACAATCGAGTC
>CAYRLC010000239.1:0-1713 GCA_964424995.1 uncultured Croceicoccus sp. | reverse complement strand
CGCTGCCGAGAGCATCGTCTATGGCGCGCTCGACACGATGGAAACGAAGGCCAAGGCCGATCCGATCCAGCTGTTCCACGATGCGCTCACCAATGTGAAGCCGCAGATCGAGGTCCGCAGCCGCCGCGTCGGTGGTGCCACCTATCAGGTGCCGGTCGAGGTTCGCCCCGAGCGCGCCCAGGCTCTCGCCATCCGCTGGCTGATCTCGGCTGCGCGCAATCGTCCGGAAACGACGATGGCGGCGCGTCTGTCGGGCGAACTGCTCGATGCCGCGAACAACCGTGGCAACGCGGTGAAGAAGCGCGAAGATACGCACCGCATGGCGGATGCGAACCGCGCCTTCTCGCACTACCGCTGGTAATACGGCAGCGCCGGCAGCTTCGCCGGCGACCTGCTGGCCCGGTGCGACAGCGCACTGTCATCCGGGCGACATACTTTCAATCGATGGGGCGGGGGCCTATTTAAGCACGGCTCCCCAACCATTCACCCAAGGAACGACCCATGGCACGCAGCCATCCGCTCTCGATGTATCGCAATATCGGTATCATGGCGCATATCGACGCCGGCAAGACCACGACGACCGAGCGCATCCTTTACTACACCGGCAAGTCCTACAAGATCGGTGAAGTTCACGATGGCGCCGCTACCATGGACTGGATGGAGCAGGAGCAGGAGCGGGGGATCACGATCACCTCGGCCGCTACCACGTGCTTCTGGGGCGATTACCGCATCAACATCATCGACACCCCCGGCCACGTCGACTTCACCATCGAAGTCGAACGCTCGCTGCGCGTGCTCGACGGCGCGGTCGCTTGCTTCGATGGCGTCGCCGGCGTTGAACCGCAGTCGGAAACCGTATGGCGCCAGGCCGACAAATACGGCGTCCCCCGCATGTGCTTCATCAACAAGCTCGACCGCACCGGCGCAAACTTCAAATATTGCGTGCAGTCGATCATCGACCGCCTCGGCGCGACCCCGGCCGTGCTGTATCTTCCGATCGGTATCGAAGCCGACCTGAAGGGCCTAGTCGATCTGGTCGAGAACCGCGCGATCATCTGGAAGGACGAAGCGCTGGGCGCCGAATTCTTCTACGAAGAGATCCCCGCCGACCTCGCTGACGAAGCTGCCGAATATCGCACCAAGCTGATCGAACTTGCCGTTGAGCAGGACGATGACGCGATGGAAGCGTATCTGGAAGGCAACGAGCCCGACGTCGCGACGCTCAAGGCGCTGATCCGCAAGGGTACGCTGGCTCATGCGTTCGTTCCGGTCGTGTGCGGTTCGGCGTTCAAGAACAAGGGCGTCCAGCCTTTGCTCGACGCTGTTGTCGACTATCTGCCTTCGCCGCTCGACATCGAGGACGTGCAGGGCGTGAAGGTTGACAGCGACGAGGCCGACAGCCGTCCGCCGGAAGACGAAGCGCCGTTCAGCGCGCTCGCCTTCAAGGTCATGAACGACCCGTTCGTCGGCTCGCTCACTTTCTGCCGCATCTATTCGGGCACCCTGTCGAAGGGCACGTACCTGAACTCGGTTAAGGGCAAGAAGGAAAAGGTTGGCCGCATTCTCGAAATGCACGCCAATGACCGTAAGGACATCGACGAAGCTTTCGCGGGCGACATCGTCGCGCTGGCCGGCATGAAGGAAACAACGACTGGCGACACACTGTGCGCCGAGCGTGCACCGATCGTGCTGGAACGCATGGAATTCCCCGAG
>CAYRLC010000238.1:0-1729 GCA_964424995.1 uncultured Croceicoccus sp. | reverse complement strand
AAATACCATAAGAAGCTTTAAAATTATTTTCTAGTAACTTTTATACCAGTCATATGATCATTTAAATTATGTTTTTCTAAAGATTCATCATCTACTCTATTTATTTCTAAAGCTAAAGTTTCTGATTTTATATAATCTTTAAAGTTTTCTACAGCTTGAGCTATTTCATCATCACCACAGAAATCTATATCTATATTATCTAATACATCAAAGTTACTTGATTTTCTTATTTGTTGTATTTTAGATATGAATTCTCTTGCATATCCTTCTTCTATTAACTCTGTAGTTAATGTTGTATCTAATATAACGAATAAGTTATTTTCCATAGATACATTAAATCCTTCTTTAGCAGATATATTAACTAATACATGCTCTTTGTTAAATTCAAAGTCTTCTCCATCTATTTCAACTGTGAAAGATTCTCCAGCTTCTAATTTAGGTACTACTTCATTTGGATTTAACTTACTTAATGCTCCTGCAAAGAACTTCATCTTAGCACCTAATACTGGTCCTAATACTTTGAAGTTTGGCTTTAAGCTAAAGTTCATGTATTCACCTAAGTCTTTAGCAAATACTACTTCTTTAACATTAAGTTCTTCTTTTATTAAGTCTACTACATCACTTATAGTATTTTCATACTTACCATCTACTAATACTTTTTGTATTGGTTGACGTACTTTTATTCTTGTAGCTTCTCTTGATGCTCTACCTAAAGTAACAAGATTCTTAACTAAGTCCATTTTTTCTTCTAATTCAGGATTTATTAAATCTAAATTAGCTTTTGGATATGAACTTAAGTGTACTGATACTTCTCCAGTTAAGTTTCTGTATATTTCTTCAGATATATATGGAGCAAATGGAGCTATAAGTCCACAAAGTTCTGTTAATATTTCATAAGTTGTATTGTAAACTGACTTCTTATCTTCTGTTAATTCAGTTGCCCAGAATCTTCTTCTTGAACGTCTGATGTACCAGTTAGATAAATCTTCATTTATGAAGTCTTGTATCATTCTTACTGTTTTATTTAATTCAAATATTTCTAAGTTTTCTTCTACTTCTTTCTTTAAGTTGTTGAACTTAGATAATATCCATTGATCTAATTCAGGTCTATTTTTATAATCAACGAAGAAATCTTTAGGATTTACTTCATCTGTATTTGCATATAGTGTGAAGAAGTTGTATACGTTCTTCATAGTTCCTAAGAACTTACTTTGAACTTCTTTTAATCCATCTACATCAAATCTTGTTGGAGTCCATGGTGGAGATACATATAATAAGTACCATCTTAAAGCATCTGCTCCATATTGGTCAAATAACTCAAATGGATTAACAGTATTTCCTCTAGACTTACTCATTTTTTTACCTTCTTTATCAAGTACAAGGTCGTTAACTAAAACTCTCTTATATGGAGCTTTACCCATAACGAATGTAGATATAGCAAGTAATGAGTAGAACCAACCTCTAGTTTGGTCTATTCCTTCACATATAAAGTCTGCTGGGAATAATTCTTCAAAGTTTTCTTTATTTTCAAATGGATAGTGATATTGAGCAAATGGCATAGATCCACTATCGAACCAACAGTCTATAACATCTGTTACTCTTGTCATCGCTTCTCCACACTTATCACATTTTAAGTGTATATCATCAACATATGGTCTGTGTAATTCTACTGTAGCTGGATCTACATCTTCTATCGCTTTTTTAGCTAATTCTTCTCTAGAACCTACAG
>CAYRLC010000237.1:0-1732 GCA_964424995.1 uncultured Croceicoccus sp. | reverse complement strand
AGATCGTCGACTGGTACATGAACGGCAAGATCGAGATCGACCCGATGATCACCCACGTCCTTTCGCTTGACGAGATCAACAAGGGCTTCGACCTCATGCATGCCGGGGAATCGATCCGGTCGGTCGTCGTGTACTGATCGGCCATCCCCGCAAGGCATGGGAGAAGGATGATGTTCAGTCACGTGATGGTCGGTTCGAATAACATCGAAAAGGCGCGCAAGTTCTATGACGCGGTGCTCGGCCTGTTCGGCGCGGGCGAGCCGATGGTGAATGTTACCGACGGCGGGCAGACCCGCCTGTTCTATCGCACCCCCACCGGCATGTTCGGCGTGGGCGAGCCGAAGGACGGCGAGCCGGCAACCGCCGCCAATGGCGGCACGATCGGCTTCATGTGCTCCTCGCCCGAAATGGTGCAGGAAATGCACGACGTCGGCGTCGCCAACGGCGGCACCTCGATCGAGGATCCGCCGGGCGTGCGCCACGGCAGCATGGGTCCGATGCATCTTTGTTACTTGCGTGATCCGGACGGCAACAAGCTGTGCGGCATGCACATGCCGGGGGCCTGATGCTCGAAGCCAAGTCCACCAATCGCAGTCACGGCGGGGTGCAGGGGGTCTATACCCATGCCTCCGCCGTGACCGGCACCGAAATGACGTTCTCGGTCTTCGTGCCCGATCACGCTCCGGGGACTAAGCTGCCTGTGCTGTGGTACCTGTCCGGCCTGACCTGCACCCATGCCAACGTCACCGAAAAGGGTGAGTTTCGTGCGGCCTGTGCCGAACATGGCGTGATCTTCGTCGGGCCCGATACCAGCCCGCGCGGGGACGAGGTCGCCGACGACGAAGGCTACGACTTCGGCAAGGGCGCAGGGTTCTACGTCGATGCCACCCGCGATCCGTGGGCCGCGCACTTCCGCATGCGCAGCTATATCGAGAGCGAGTTGCCCGATCTTGTCGCCGCGAATTTCCCGGTCGACATGGAGCGGCAGGGCATCACCGGCCATTCGATGGGCGGACACGGCGCACTGACGATCTCGCTGCGCAATCCGGGCCGCTTCCGCTCGACCAGTGCGTTCTCGCCCATCGTCTCGCCGCTGAACTGCCCTTGGGGCGAGAAGGCGCTGGGCGGTTATCTGGGCGACGACCGCGCTGCCTGGCGCGAGTACGATGCCTGCGCGCTGATCGACGATGGCGCGCGGCTGCCCGATCTGCTGGTTGATCAGGGCACGGCGGACGACTTCCTCGAAGGCCAGCTCAAGACGCACCTTCTGAAAGAGGCGGTCGAGCGCGCCGGCATGGCTGCGACCATCCGCATGCAGGAAGGGTACGACCACTCCTACTACTTCATCTCCACCTTCATGGCCGATCACATCGGCTGGCACGCCGAAAGACTGAAGGCATGAGCACCGCCGACCTGCTGGCCAAGTATTACGACGCCTTCAACCGCGGCGATGCCGAGGGTATGCTGGCGCTGCTGGGCGAGGACGTGGTCCACGAACCCAGCCAGGGCGAACCGCGCCACGGCAAGGCGGCCTTCCGTGAATTCCTCGGCCACATGAACACTTCCTATGCCGAGCAGGTGATCGACCCGGTCTTCCTGTCGAGCGCGGATGGCACGCGCGGCGCGGCGGAATTCATGCTGGACGGGCGCTATCTCGCGACCGATCCGGGCCTGCCGGAAGCGGCGGGCCAGACCTATCGCCTGCGCGTCGGCGCCTTCTTCGAAATCGTGG
>CAYRLC010000236.1:0-1748 GCA_964424995.1 uncultured Croceicoccus sp. | reverse complement strand
CTGGGGGTGATTGAGCCCAGCGAAGAGCTGAGGCGATCGGCGCGTCACAACGATGTCGAGTCGGACCACAACGCCAATAGCGAACCGATCTCCTCGATGCCGAAACCGAGATCGCGGGCGTTGGCGATGAAGTGCAACCGGTGGACGTCGGCATCGCTGTAATCGCGGTAGCCGCTGTCCCGCCGCGCGGCTGGCGGGATCAGGCCGATCTGCTCGTAATGGCGGATCATGCGTTCCGACACGCCACTGGCGCGCGCTGCGGCACCGATGTTCATAGCGCCTGCCGGTTCAACCGCAGGGCATTGGTGACGACACTGACTGAGGACAGAGCCATCGCGGCGGCGGCGATCATCGGCGAGAGCAGGATGCCAAACAGTGGATACAGCAGGCCTGCCGCAACCGGCACGCCGGCGGCGTTGTAGATGAAGGCGAACAGCAGGTTCTGGCGGATGTTCGACATGGTCGCCTGGCTCAAGCGCCGGGCACGCACGATGCCGGTCAGGTCGCCTTTGAGCAGGGTCACGCCTGCGCTTTCTATAGCGACGTCGGTGCCCGAGCCCATTGCGATGCCAACGTCCGCAGCGGCGAGCGCAGGCGCATCGTTTACGCCATCGCCCGCCATCGCGACGACGCGGCCTTCAGCCTTGAGCCGCGCGACGACGGCACTTTTCTGGTCGGGCAGGACATCGGCCTCGACCTCGTCGATGCCCAGCCTGCGGGCGACCGCCTCCGCGGTCGTGCGGTTGTCGCCGGTCAGCATGACGACACGGATGCCTTCACGGCGTAGGCCTTCGAGTGCTTCGGGGGTGGTCGGCTTGACCGGATCGGCGATAGCGATGGCGCCGCCGGCCTGCCCGTCGATCCCGACGAAGATGACGGTCGCGCCTTCGCGTCGCAGGTCATCGGCAGCCGATGAAAGCTCCGCCGTGTCGATGCCTTGCTCCGTCAGGAACCCGGCGTTGCCGAGCACGATTTTCTTCCCCTCGACGATGCCCAAAGCGCCGCGGCCGGTGGGTGAGTCAAACTCGCTCACGGCAGAAAGTGCAACGTTGCGGGCTTTGGCGGCCTCAACGATCGCGAGCGCCAGGGGGTGCTCCGAGAACCGCTCGACGGCCGCAGCCAGGCGAAGAATATCTTCATCGATGAACCCTGCCGCCGGCACGATCGCGGTGACTGCCGGATAACCCTGGGTCAGCGTCCCGGTCTTGTCGACGACGAGCGTGTCGACCTTTTCCATGTGCTCGAGCGCCTCGGCGTTCTTGATCAGCACGCCGAGCCCGGCGCCGCGTCCGACGCCCACCATGATCGACATCGGCGTAGCAAGCCCGAGCGCGCAAGGGCAGGCGATGATCAGCACTGCGACCGCCGTGACGAGACCATAGGCGAAGCGCGGCTCAGGCCCCCAGATACTCCATCCAGCGAAGGCGAGCACGGCAATGGCGATGACTACTGGGACGAACCAGCCCGAGACCTGATCAGCCATGCGCTGGATTGGCGCGCGCGAACGCTGCGCCTCGGCGACCATCTGGACAATGCGAGCGAGCATCGTGTCGCGCCCGACCCTGGTTGCAGTGATGACGAGCGCGCCGGTTTGGTTGAGCGTGCCGCCGATCACGACGTCGCCCTTGGCCTTGGCGACGGGCATGGACTCGCCCGTGACCATCGACTCGTCGAGCGAGGACCGCCCGTCCTCGACGCTGCCATCGACCGGCACCTTCTCGCCCGGGCGTACGCGCAGCCGGTCGCCG
>CAYRLC010000235.1:0-1774 GCA_964424995.1 uncultured Croceicoccus sp. | reverse complement strand
ACTCTTGTTTTATTAACTTATCAGCTAAATTATATGCCAACTCTTCATTTCCATTTCCTAGAGCTAATGATACTATAAGTACTTTTTCTTCGTAATCTTCTAATATTTCACTTTCATCATTACTCTTTAATGCATAACTTTCATAAAATTTATTAGCACTCATATATGATTTAAATTTAAAGTTAGCTTCTTTTATATATTTATATAAATTATTTATATATTTTCTAGAGTAATTGTTAATTACATTTTCATCATAATATCCATTTTCTATTAAATAATTTAATCTTTCATCTATATCTTTAAATTTTCTTAATTTAAATTGTATATTTTCTTTTATATAACTCTGTAATGCTTCTTTATCTTTTTCTAATTGATATTTTCCATCATCACCCTTTATAATTACTTGATTGTTAAGTTCTATCCAATTCATGATACCATTCCTTTTTCCGCTTAAATACTATATATAGATATTTCTTATATGTTTCACTCTATATAGAGTATATACACTTTAAATTTAAATTTAAACAGTTATATTTTTACATAGCCTTTAATTGTAGTTTAAACATGTTATATCCTTATATATTTAATGGTATAATAAGTATATAAATAATAAAAACAAGGACGGTAGTACATATGAGAAAAAAATTCATTTTAGCATTATGCTTAGTTATGTCATTATGTTTAGTTGCTTGTTCTAACAAAACTAATAAAAATAATGAAGTTAGAACTCCTCCAAAAGAACTTCCTGTAGCTACTATAACTATTAAAGACTACGGAACTATTGAGGCTGAACTATATCCTCATATAGCACCTAATACAGTTAATAACTTTATATCTCTTGCAAATAGTGGATTTTATGATGGTCTTACATTCCATAGAGTAATTAAAGACTTTATGATTCAAGGTGGAGACCCTAATGGTAATGGTACTGGTGGTCCAGGATATTCTATAAAAGGTGAATTTAGCAATAATAATTTTAAAAATAATTTAAAACATACAGAAGGTGTTTTATCTATGGCTAGAAGCCAAAACAAAAACAGTGCTGGAAGTCAATTTTTTATAGTTACAAAAGACCAACCTGGTTTAGATGGAGACTATGCTACATTTGGAAAAGTTATAAGTGGCATGGATGTTGTACATAAAATTGAAGATGTTCAAACTGATTCTAATGATAAACCTATAAAAAGCGTTATTATAGAATCAATAAAAGTAGACACTAAAGGTGTTGATTACCCTGAACCTGATAAAATATAAAAGTAGGATGACTAAATTAGTCATCCTACTTTTTATTTATCCATTAACATATTCAGTATTGCGATTCCTGCTAATTTAACACTACGCTCTAACCTATCTGCACTTATATTACTAATATTATCTTCTGGCTTATGATAGTATGGCTCTAAATTACTTTCAGAACTATCTCTTTTATTAGGGTCTATATTTATTAAAAGAGCTGAAGGTATACCTACATTATAAAATGATTGATGATCTGATGAACCTTCTTTTCCATCAAAATCTCCATTATAATTAATAGTTTCGTTGCTTAAATAAGATAATTTTTCTCCAGCTTTTTTTATATAGTCAGTTACTATATTTTCCTCACCATTACTTGTGTATACAGCAAGTTCTGAACATGGTTTATAATTAGTTGCAACCATATCTAAGTTAAAGTTTCCTATACTTCTATTTATCTCATCTTCAGTTAATGAATTTACATATTCCTCAGAACCTAAAAGACCTATTTCCTCAGAACCACATGCTAAGAATCTTATTT
>CAYRLC010000234.1:0-1777 GCA_964424995.1 uncultured Croceicoccus sp. | reverse complement strand
AAGACCGTGTACGTATTTTAAAAGCACGTGGCATTGATTATTTAGCCATTGATGGTGCTGAAACAGCACAAGTCTTGGCACAGATCGCACAGGCAATTGTGCGTGAAGATGCAACGGTTACCCATGATTTGCACAATATTTTCCCATTCTGGAAAGAAGGCTGGCCGATGGTGCAATTTGATAATGTTTATAAAATCTTAGCTGAAGATATTGCAATTCATTATCAAGCGGTATTAGATGAATTGATTAAGCAATACTAATATTTAGATTGTTCCCAATAAAAAAGCACTACATCATTTAAGATGTAGTGCTTTTTTATTATCGTGTTTAGCCCATAGTTATTCTTCTGTTGCTACAGCATTTGCGTTGTCCAAAGGTTCTACAATGCGCGTTACCAAGAGTTGGTCAATTTTAAAATGATCGACATCAACCACTTCAAATTTATAACCATCAAATAACACTGAGTCTGCAGGTCGTGGAATTTTTCGCAATTTGTACATCATAAAACCTGCAATAGTTTCATAGTTTTCATCATCGGGCATTTCATCAATTTGCAGTGCATGTTTAATGTCTTCAATTGGGGTGCTGCCATCAATCAACCATGAGTTATTGTCACGTTTAATAATTTGCTGATCTTCTTCAATGGGTGTCACCCAATCGCCCATTACGGTAATCATAATATCCGACAGGGTAATCACACCGACAACCAAGGCATACTCGTTAATCACCACCGCAAATTTTTCTTTGGTAGAGCGGAAACGATCGAGTAATTCAGAAAGCGTGAGGGTATCTGGAATGGTCAAGACATTACGGATAGTGCTTTCATTCAGTTGCAGTAAAGATTGATTGTTTAGAATTCTGACCAAAATGTCTTTGGCATCCACATAACCAATCACGTCATCAATATTTTCACTGCACACCAAAAATTTGGAATAGGGATATTCTGCAAGTTTTTGTCGAATACTGGCTTCTGATTCCTTTAAGGTAAAAAACACCACATTTTCACGTGTGGTCATACTTGAAGGCACGTTACGCTCTTCTAGTTCAAACACGTTTTCAATAAAGTGATGCTCTTGCTTCTGCAAAACACCAGCTTGCGCACCTGCATCCATGACAGCAGAAATATCATCAAAAGTAATGTTATCTTCACGGGTGGTATTGACTTTAAATAAACGGAACAGCACATTAGCAATGGCATTGATCATCCATGCCAAAGGTTTACAGACCCGAATAAAAATCTGAATGGGGTTAATAACCGCTACCGCAATTTTCTCAGGGGCTATCATGGCCAAGCGTTTAGGCATGAGGTCGGCAAATAAAATAAACAGCGATGTGACCAAGGTAAAAGAAAGCGCAAAACTGATGGTTTCTGCCCAAGGCCCTTGATAAAAGCGCATGACTAGGTTGTAGAAATAAGGACGAAATGCACCTTCACCTAAAATACCACCTAAAATGGCAACAGCATTTAAGCCAATTTGAGAGGCCGCAAAAAAGTCAGCCGAGTTTTCTTGTAGGTCTAATACTTTTTGGGCACGTTCATCGCCAGATTCGGCTAAAATTTTTAATTTAACTTTACGCGCACCTGCCAGTGCAATTTCGGTCAGGGATAAAAAACCAGCTCCGACAATGAGTATTAAGATAATAACGATATTCTGGAAGAGGCTCACGAATCCACCTGTGGATTATATTATTGTATCTATTACAAATTTGAATCTTTTTAAAATGCTGAGGAATACCGAAATATTCCTCATTTGAGTATAAGCTTTTACAAATAATA
>CAYRLC010000233.1:0-1779 GCA_964424995.1 uncultured Croceicoccus sp. | reverse complement strand
ACAAAAGAATAAGAGCAGAGATAGTCCAAAAATTCCTCATGGTAAACAAAGTGTAAAAGACCTTGCAAAGCAAAATCAAGGAATGAACAATATTGAGATTACAGACAAGAACATCAAAAGTTTTGAAAAATCAGCAAGGAAGTACGGTGTAGATTTTGCAGTAAAAAAAGATAAAAGTGTGAAACCACCCAAGTATCTTGTTTTTTTCAAAGGGAGGGATGCGGACGCTATTACAGCTGCATTTACTGATTTTACAGCTAAAATGGTGAGAAAAGCAGAAAGACCTTCAGTACTTGCACAGCTTAGAAAGTTTACAGAGCTTGTGAAAAGCACCGTTTCTAACAGGGTGAAAAATAAGGACAGGGAGCAAAGCCTATGAATACAAAAACAAAAAGACTCCTTATTCTAAACATTCCCTATCTTTTCCTTGCCCTATTGTTTACCAAAGCATCACAGGCATGGAGATTAGCCGCAGGATATGAGGTAGCTGACAAAATTTTAAACTTTATGGATGGTTTTGAATTGGCTTTTAAAAACCCTCTGCCCAGTCTATATCCAAAGGATTTGCTATTTGGAATAGCTGTGGGAGTCATCCTTCGCCTTGCAGTTTATTTAAAAGGTAAGAATGCTAAAAAATATAGAAAAGGCATTGAGTATGGCTCTGCCCGTTGGGGAAAAGCGGAGGATATTCGCCCTTTTGTAGATCCCGTATTTCAAAACAATGTGATACTGACTCAAACAGAAAGTCTTACTATGTCAAATCGTCCCAAAAACCCAAGAAATGCAAGAAATAAAAATGTACTCATAGTAGGCGGCTCTGGTTCAGGTAAAACAAGATTTTGGCTGAAACCAAATCTTATGCAGTGTCACAGTTCTTATGTAGTCACTGACCCAAAAGGCAGCATTGTAGTGGAGTGCGGGAAGTTATTACAGCGTAAGGGTTATAAAATCAAAATTCTTAATACCATTAACTTTAAGAAATCTATGCACTATAATCCCTTTGCCTATATCAAAAGTGAAAAGGATATATTGAAATTAGTTACAACTCTTATCGCTAATACCAAGGGCGAAGGCAAAGCAGGAGATGATTTCTGGGTAAAAGCAGAAACCTTGCTTTATACAGCACTCATCGGATACATCTACTTTGAGGCTCCAGAACATGAGCAGAACTTCTCCACTCTCATTGAATTTATTAATGCCTCTGAGGTAAGAGAAGATGAGGAGGACTTTAAAAATCCTGTAGATTTAATGTTTGACCGATTAGAGGAAAAAGACCCACAGCATTTTGCCCTTAGACAGTACAAGAAATATAAGTTAGCAGCAGGAAAAACTGCAAAGTCTATTCTAATATCCTGTGGTGCAAGGCTTGCTCCTTTTGATATAAAGGAACTCCGTGAACTGACTGCCTATGATGAAATGGAACTGGATACCTTGGGAGATAGAAAAACTGCCCTATTTATAATTATCAGTGATACCGACGATACCTTTAATTTTTTGGTATCTATGGCATATACACAGCTTTTTAATCTTCTCTGTGATAAAGCAGATGATGTATATGGAGGCAGATTACCTGTTCATGTACGCTGTTTAATTGATGAGGCTGCCAATATCGGACAAATACCAAAATTGGAAAAGCTTATGGCAACTATAAGAAGCCGTGAAATATCTGCCTGCCTTGTTTTACAGGCACAAAGTCAATTAAAGGCTTTGTATAAAGACAATGCCGATACTATTATCGGCAACTGTGATAGCATGATTTTCCTTGGAGGTAAAGAAAAA
>CAYRLC010000232.1:0-1814 GCA_964424995.1 uncultured Croceicoccus sp. | reverse complement strand
GTTGAGCGCGGCGAGATATCAGAACCCGGCGGCGATGTCCACGGCGGACAGGCGGAAAAACCGCCGCTAAGATGCCGCGCATGGCGAATGTAGATGATTGGGCGCAGGACGCCGAACGGCAGGTTCTCGACGCCGCCTTGCAGATTGCAGCCGATCGCGGCTGGACCTGGCCGACGGTGAAGGCCGCCGGCGCGGCGGCCGGACTGTCGGAGGCCGACGTCGAACTGCTGCTGCCGCACGGTCCGCGCGACCTCGCCGCCTTGCTGGGCAAGCGACACGATGCTTTGACCCTGGCCGCCCTGCCCGACCCCGCGGCCTTAAAGATCCGCGAGCGGATCCGCACCGCCGCCATGACCCGGATCGACGTCGCCGCCCAGGACGAGGCGGCCGTTCGGCGTTGGGCAGGTTTCCTCGCCCTGCCGATACATCTGCCGTTAGCGCTGCGGCTGTTGTGGGACAGCGCCGACCAGCTGTGGCGGTGGGCCGGCGACACGGCCACCGATGAGAACCACTATTCCAAGCGCGCGATCCTCTCGGGCATCCTGGCCAGCGCGCTGGCGATCCGGCTGTCGTCGGGCCGCGACGCGGCGGCGGCCTTCGTCGACGCCCGCATCGAAAACGTGATGGCCTTCGAGAAGTGGAAGGGCGGGCTGAAGCCCTCGCAACTTCTGTCCGACGTCGCCAGCGCGCTCGGCAAGATGCGCTACGGCTAAACGCCTCCCATTCCCTTGCGTCATCCGGCAATGATGCCGCCTTTGCATCATTCATAAGGAGACGCCCATATGGCCGACGCCTTCTCGCAGACCTGGACCTGCTTCGACGTGACCCTGGACGGCCACGTCGCCCACATCCAGCTCAAGCGCCCCGAGGCCATGAACTCGATGATCCGCGAGTTCTGGAACGAGCTGCCGGTGATCGTGAAGGACATCGACCACAACGCCCGCGCCCGGGCGATCGTGATCTCCTCGACCGGCAAGCACTTCTCCGCCGGCATGGACCTGGCGGTGTTCGGCGGCGGCGGCTCGAGCTCGGCCAACCAGAACCAGGACCGGCACATCAACGCCGAGCAGCAGCGCCATCATATCCTGTGGCTGCAGGACTGTTTCGGGTGTCTCGACGAGGCGCGCATCCCCGTGATCGTCGCCATCCAGGGCGGCTGCATCGGGGGAGCGGTCGACATGACCAGCGCCTGCGACATCCGCTACGCCAGCGCCGATGCGTTCTTCTGCATCCAGGAGATCAACATCGGCATGACCGCCGACGTCGGGACCTTCCCGCGTCTGTGCAAGCTGATCCCCGACGGTTGGGTGCGCGAAATGGCCTATACCGGCCGCCGCATGCTGGCCCACAAGGCCAAGGAGATCGGCTGGGTCAACGAGGTGCTGCCGACCCACGAAGAGTGCGTCGCCCACGCCCTGGCCACCGCTCACGAGATCGCCAGCAAGGCCCCGCTGGCGGTGACCGGCTCGAAGGTCATGATCAACTACGCCCGCGACCACACCATCAAGGACGGCCTGGACTACATCGCCGTCTGGCAGACCGGCATGTTCTCGGGCCCGCACATGGGCGAGGCGTTCGCGGCGAAATCCGAGAAGCGCGAGCCGGTGTGGCAGGGGCTGCAGCCGCTGAAGCACGGGATGTAGCAACCCGCTTTCCTGGGAGTGTCATCCCGGCTGAAGCGAAGCAGAAGGCCGGGATCCATTGGCGCCGCGCTTGAGGCATGCGGCGAGGTCGAGCCGCCATCTGCATGATCAGATGCTCATGGGTCCCTGTATGTGGGGCTGGCTGATGGCTAGGCTGTCGGTGGCGGCTGT
>CAYRLC010000231.1:0-1845 GCA_964424995.1 uncultured Croceicoccus sp. | reverse complement strand
GCCTCGGCCATGGCGGTCAGGCGGTCCGACTCCTTGACCCGCAGTTCGTCGAGCCCGGAGGTGACGGTGGTGCCGCTCGCCTGACTGGCCGCGACGAAGAGAATCGGGAATTCATCGATCATCGATGGGGCGACCGCCGGATCGACTTCGATCCCGGCCAGCGCCGAATGACGGACGCGCAGATCGGCGACCGGCTCGCCGCCGACTTCGCGCCGGTCCAGTTCCTCGATTCTGCCACCCATCGCGCGAAGCACGTCGAACAGCGCCGCGCGAGTAGGGTTCAGGCCGACATTGGCGACGATGAGATCCGATCCCGGCACCAGCAGCGCCGCGACCACGAAGAAGGCGGCGGACGAGGGATCGCCGGGCACCACGATGTCCTGGGGTTTCAGCTCCGCCTCGCCGCGAATGCGGATGACGCGTTCGCCGTTCTCCATCTCCACCCACAGGTCGGCACCGAATCCGGTCAGCATCCGCTCGGTATGATCGCGGGTGGCAACGGGTTCGATGACAGTGGTCACGCCCGGCGTGTTGAGGCCGGCGAGCAACAGCGCGCTCTTCACCTGCGCACTGGCGACCGGCAGGCGGTAGGTGATCGGCACCGCAGGGTGCGCGCCGCGCATCGTCAGCGGCAATTTCCCGCCGGGCGAGGGGGTAAAGTCCGCCCCCATCAGCGACAGGGGTTCGATCACCCGGCCCATCGGGCGCTTCGACAGGCTGGCGTCGCCGGTGAAGGTCGCGGTAATGCCGTGGCTGGCGACCAGCCCCATCAACAGGCGTGTCGAGGTGCCGGAATTGCCCATGTCGAGCGCGACCTGCGGCTGCAGCAGCCCGCCCACGCCGACGCCGTCGATCACCCAGGTGCCATCGTCATGCCGCTCCACCACGGCGCCCATCGCGCGCACGGCGGCGGCGGTGGCCATGACGTCCTCGCCCTCCAGCAAACCGCGTGCGGTGGTCCGCCCGGCAGCCAGCGCGCCGAACATCAGCGAACGGTGGCTGATCGACTTGTCGCCCGGCACCGCGATGCGGCCGGTCAGCGGCGAGCCGGCGGTGAAACGGCGCGGGGAGGGGGCGGTATTGTGGCTCATGGATATGCGGCAAGGTCCCGGTTTGGCGGCGGCTTTTGACAGGGGCATGGGCTTATGGCAAGGCGCGCGCTTCCCGTGGGGGACGGCCGCTTGCGCGGCGACCTTTGCGAACCCAGATTACGTATGCAAGCGCCCCGTTCGCCTGGGGCGTTCTTTCGAACGAGGAAATTCATGGTCAAGCCCGAATGGGGTGCGAAGCACTCCTGCCCGAAGTGCGGAACCCGCTTCTACGATCTCGGCAAGGACGATCCGGTCACCTGCATCGAGTGCGGCAACGAATGGACGCCCGAACCGGTGCTGAAGTCGAAGCAGCCGATTCCCTTCGAGGAGCAGAAGGTCATCGAGAAGGAAGACGATTCGGATCTGGGCGAGGACGATCTCGACATCGACGAGGATGACGATTCGCCGGACAACGACGTCGATCTGGGCGGTGACGACGACCTGGGCGTCCCGGGCGCCAAGGACGACGACGAAGACGACACCTGACCGCATCGCGCGCGGCGGACGGGACGCCTTCCCGTCTGCCGTGCGGGGCATCCGGCAAGTTTTTGCCGGGCCCCGAATTTAGCTCTTGCCAGCGCAAGAGCCTCTCCTTAAAGGCGCAACTCCCGACGCGGTGACCACGCCGCTGCGGGGCCGGGATGCCTCCCAGGGCGTCTGCCATTACGATGGAAAAACGGGGCCGTAGCTCAGCTGGGAGAGCGCTACAATGGCATTGTAGAGGTCAGGGGTTCGATCCCCCTCGGCTCCACCA
>CAYRLC010000230.1:0-1898 GCA_964424995.1 uncultured Croceicoccus sp. | reverse complement strand
CTCGCCCGCCTGCAGCGCATTGACCGCCGTCTGCTGGTCGGGGATGGCGACCCACTCGACCCGGTCGACCTTGGCGATCTTCCCGCCCGCCAGCCCAGAAGGCGGTTCGGCCCGCGGCTTGTACTTCGGATTCTTCACGTAGACCGTCTTGTCGCCGGGCTTCCACTCGTCGGCCTTGAAGATGAAGGGACCGGAGCCCACGAACTCCTTGATCTGGTCGGTGCCCGGTGTCTCGGCGATGCGCTTGGGCATGATGAAGGGATTGCCCGAAGGCTTGGACAAGGCCTGCAGCACGACACCGGTCGGCGATTTCAACACGATCTGGAAGGTCCTGGCGTCGACAGCTTTCAGCTCGGCGACCTTCGGCCACAGAATCGCGCCCAGACTGTCGCGCGATGCCCAGCGCTTCAGCGACGCGATCACGTCCTCGCTGGTGACGGGCTGGCCGTCATGGAATTCGAGACCGTCGCGCAGGGTGAAGGTCCAGGTGAGCTTGTCGTCGCTGGTCTTCCACGTGTCGACCATCTGCGGCTTGATCTTGAGCTCGCCGTCCAGCGCGAACAGCGTGTCGTAGATCATGTAACCGTGGTTGCGCACGATGAAGGCCGTGGTCCAGATCGGATCCAGGATCTTAAGGTCCGAATGCGCGACGACCCGCAGCGTCGAAGGCTGCTGCGCCATGACACCGGCCGGCGTTGCGAGACAGACCGCCGCGATCAGTCCGAGAAGCTTCCTACGCATGCATGCCTCCTTGTTTGCCGTCCGCGAGGACCATGGCTGCCGCCTTGTCGGCGATCATGATCGTGGGGGTGTTGGTATTTCCCGAGGTGATGGTCGGCATGACCGACGCATCGATCACCCGCAGTCCCTGAAGCCCGATGACCCGCAGCCGCTCGTCGACGACGGCATGCGGATCCGACGGCAGGCCCATCTTCGCCGTGCCGACGGGATGGAAGATCGTGGTGCCGATGTCGCCGGCCGCCTTGGCGAGCGACGCATCGTCGTCGCCGACGCTCGCGCCCGGCAGATACTCCTCGGGCCGGTAGGGCTGCATCGCCGGCTGGCGCATCAGGCGCCGCGTCACGCGGATCGCGTCGGCCGCCACGGTGCGGTCCTCGTAGGTCGCGAGATAATTGGGCGCGATGATCGGCTTGGCCGACGGATCGGCGGAACGCAGCCGGACGGTGCCGCGTGAGGTCGGGCGAAGGTTGCAGGCGCTCACCGTGATCGCCGGGAAGCGATGCAGCGGCTCGCCGAACTTGTCGAGCGACAAAGGCTGGACATGGAACTCGATGTTCGACCTTTCCTGATCCGGCGAGGAGCGCGTGAAGATACCGAGCTGCGAGGGCGACATGGTGAGCGGCCCCTTCTGCAACAATGCATATTGCATGCCCATCAGCGCCCGGCCGACCAGGGAGTGATAGCTCTGGTTGAGCGTCTTCACGCCCTCGACCTTGTAGATCGCGCGCTGCTGCAGGTGATCCTGCAAGTTGCGCCCGACGCCCTCGCGCGCCTGCACTACCGGAATGCCCAGCTCGCCCAGCCAGTCGGGATCGCCGATGCCGGAGAGCTGCAGGATCTGCGGCGAGCCGATGGCGCCCGCCGCCAGGATGACCTCGCCCTTCGCCTTCGCCTCGACGAGGCGACCGTTCTGCCGGTAGAGCACGCCAGTGCAGCGCCGGCCCTCGAACGACAGCTTCTCGACCAGCACGCCGGTTTCCAGCGCGAGGTTCGGGCGCGTCAACACCGGCTTCAGGAAGGCGCGCGCCGCCGACATGCGGATGCCGCGCTTTTGGTTCACGTGGAAATAGCCGACGCCGGTATTGTCGCCGGTGTTGAAGTCGGCAGTCTGCGGGATGCCCATCTCGGTGGCCGCCCGGATCACCGCGTCGAGCACT
>CAYRLC010000229.1:1070-1910 GCA_964424995.1 uncultured Croceicoccus sp. | reverse complement strand
GGCGATGCCTCGATCCAGATGAACATCCAGGAGCTCGGCACGGCGAGCCAGTACCGCCTGCCGGTGAAGATCTTCATCCTCAACAACGAATACATGGGCATGGTCCGCCAGTGGCAGGAACTGACCTTCGAGGGCCGCTATTCGAACTCGTACAGCGACGCGCTCCCCGATTTCGTGAAGCTGGCCGAGGCCTACGGCTGGAAGGGCATCCGCATTGAAGAACTCGACGATCTGGACGCGGGCATCCAGGCGATGATCGACCATGACGGCCCGGTGATCGTCGATTGCCGCGTCGCCAAGCTGGCGAACTGCCTGCCGATGTTCCGGTCGGGCGCGCCGCACACCGAAATGCTGCTTTATGGCGACGAGACCCAGCCCGCGCCGGTCAGCGAAGAAGCAAAGGCATCCGTCTGATGCATATCGAGAAACGCGCCGCCGAGCGCCACGTCCTGGCCATCACGGTCGACAACGAGAGCGGCATCCTCGCCAAGATCGCGGGCCTGTTCACCGCGCGCGGCTACAACATCGATTCGCTGACGGTGGCCGACATCTCGGAAAACCACCAGGTCAGCCGCATCACCATCGTCACCCACGGTCCCCCAGCGGTGATCGACCAGATCCATGCACAGCTCGAACGGCTGGTGCCGGTGCACAAGGTATCGGACCTCACCGAACTCGGCCCTCACGTCGAGCGCGAACTGGCGCTGGTCAAGGTTTCGGGGCGCGGCGATACCCGGGTCGAGGCGCTGCGCCTGGCCGATGTCTACCGCGCCAAGGTCGTCGACAGCACGACCGAGAGCTTCATCTTCGAGATCACCGGCGGCCCGGAAAAGATCGACA
>CAYRLC010000229.1:0-1060 GCA_964424995.1 uncultured Croceicoccus sp. | reverse complement strand
GCTGGTCGAAGTGGGCCGCACCGGGATCGTCGGCATGATGCGCGGCGCGAACGGCGCCTGACGATACGGATTTCGTTCCAAACGATACATTTGAAGCCACCATCCACACCAGCTATGCGCCGCCACGATCACCGGCGGCCAGGCCATCTCAGCCGGCTAGAAAGCCAAGGGGAATTGAAGTGAAAGTCTATTACGACGCCGATTGCGACCTGAACCTGATCAAGGACAAGAAGGTCGCCATCCTCGGCTACGGCTCGCAGGGCCACGCCCATGCCCAGAACCTGCGCGATTCCGGAGTCAAGGAAGTCGCCATCGCCCTTCGCGAAGGTTCGGCCACCGCGAAGAAGGCCGAAGGCGCCGGCTTCAAGGTGCTGTCGAACGCCGAAGCGGCCAAGTGGGCCGACATCATCATGATCCTCGCCCCCGACGAGCATCAGGCCGCGATCTACTACGCCGATCTGCACGAGAACATGAAGCCCGGCGCGGCGCTGGCCTTCGCGCACGGCCTCAACGTCCACTTCGGCCTGATCGAAGCGCGCCCCGACGTCGACGTCATCATGATCGCGCCCAAGGGCCCCGGCCACACCGTGCGTTCGGAATACCAGCGCGGCGGCGGCGTCCCCTGCCTCATCGCCATCGCGCAGGACGCGACCGGCAACGCGCACGACATCAGCCTCGCCTACGCCTCGGGCGTCGGTGGCGGCCGTTCGGGCATCATCGAGACCAACTTCCGCGAGGAATGCGAAACCGACCTGTTCGGTGAGCAGGCCGTTCTGTGCGGCGGCGCGACCGCGCTGGTCCAGGCCGGTTTCGAAACGCTGGTCGAAGCCGGTTACGCGCCGGAAATGGCCTATTTCGAATGCCTGCACGAGTTGAAGCTGATCGTCGACCTGATGTACGAAGGCGGCATCGCCAACATGAACTACTCCATCTCGAACAACGCCGAGTATGGTGAGTACGTGACCGGTACCGAAGTGATCAACGAGAAGTCGCGCGAAGCCATGCGCAACGCTCTGAAGCGCATCCAAACCGGCGAATACGCCAAGATGTTCATCCAGGA
>CAYRLC010000228.1:1743-1956 GCA_964424995.1 uncultured Croceicoccus sp. | reverse complement strand
CTCGGCGCTCGACGTCAAGACCGTGGGCGCAGGCGGCGGATCCATCGCCTATGTCCCGGAACTGACCGGGGCATTGCGGGTCGGCCCGCAATCGGCCGGCGCCGTCCCCGGCCCGGTCGCTTACGGCAAGGGCGGAAAACAGCCGACCGTGACCGACGCCAATGTCGTCCTCGGCTATCTGCCCGAATCGCTGTTGGGCGGCAGTTTCCGCCT
>CAYRLC010000228.1:0-1717 GCA_964424995.1 uncultured Croceicoccus sp. | reverse complement strand
GCGCCGAGCGTTCGGTCCAGACCATTGCCGACGCGCTCGGCATCGGCCTGCACGAAGCGGCGCGCGGCATCATTGATATCGTCAACGAGAATATGTTCGGCGCGCTGCGCATGATCTCCGTCCAACAGGGCTATGACCCGCGCGATTTCGCGCTGATGGGCTTTGGCGGCGCCGGTCCGCTGCATGTCAACGCGGTCGCGCGGCTGATGGGAAGCTGGCCGGCGGTCTCGCCGGTCAGCCCGGGCGTGCTGTGCGCGCTGGGCGATGCCACCACGCGGATGCGCACGGAAACCGCGCGCTCGTTCTCCAAGCGCTTCTCGGAGACCGAGGAAGCCGAAGTCATCGCGCTGCTGGAGGAAATGGCCGCGCAGACCCGCGCCGAACTGACCGCCGAGGGTATCGCGCAAAGCGATGTCACGGTGCAGTTCGAACTCGATGTGCGCTATGAAGGCCAGGCCTTCGAAGTGCCGCTGGCGATCGATCCCGATACGCTGAAAGCCGACGGCCTTGCCGGCGTAAAGGCGCGCTTCGATACCGAGCATGAGCGTCTGTTCACCTTCAACATGGATACCGAGCACGAACTGGTGAACCTGCGCGCGGTCGCGCTTGGGCCGCTGCTCGAACTGGCGGCGCTGCGCCTGCCCGAAGGCAATGGCAATCCGAGCGAGGCCAGGGTCCGCGACCATGAGCTGTGGTTCAACGGCGCGATGGCCCCGGCGGCGATCTATGACCGTTCGAAGCTGAAGGCCGGCGATGTCATTCCCGGACCCGCCATCGTGACCGAGATGGATTCGACGACGCTGATCGAAGGCGATTGCGTCGGCACTGTCGATGCGGTCGGCAACATCCTCATCAACCTGAAAGACTCCTCGTTGTGAGCCCGGCACCGGCCCACTCCCCCACCCGGCCTCCCATCCAGGATACTCTCGTGGGTGGCCGGGTGGGGGCGTGGGCCGGTGCCGCAAAAATCGGCTCTTTTGCCGATTTTTCCAACTGACTCCTCAAGGATTACTCCCATGCCCGCACGGATCATCCAGGCTAACGACAAGCCATTCAACACGGTCGAGATCGACCCGGTTACTCTTGAAGTCATCGAGAACGCATTGCGCAACGCGCGTATCGAGATGGACGCCACGCTGGTTCGCACCGCGATGTCGCCCGGCATCCGCGAGCAGGGCGATGCCTTCCCGCTGATCGCCGACCACCAGGGCCGCATGATCGTTGGCCAGTTCGGCAGCTACATCGGCCCGTTCCTCGATGGCTATGAAGGTACGGTCGAGGACGGCGACATGATCTTCCTGTCCGACCCCTATTCGGTCGGCGGTGCGATCAGCCACTGCAACGACTGGTTGGTGCTGCTGCCGGTGTTCAAGGACGGCCGCCTGATCGCCTATACCTCGATGTTCGGGCACCAGTCCGACATCGGCGGCATGGTCCCGGGATCGATGCCGATCCACGCCACCGAGATCTTCCAGGAAGGTGTGCGCATCCCGCCGGTCAAGATCTGGAAGAAGGGCGAATACAACGAAGACCTGATCAACCTGATCATGCACCAGTCGCGCACGCCGGCGTGGTGCCGGGCAGACCTGAATGCCCTGATTGCCTCCTGCCGCGTCGCCGCTAACCGCGTGGTCGAGATGGCGGCGCGCTTTGGTGACGATGTGTTCGTTTCCGCCACCGACTTGCTGCTCGATCGCAACTACCGCGCGATGAAGCA
>CAYRLC010000227.1:0-2006 GCA_964424995.1 uncultured Croceicoccus sp. | reverse complement strand
CGACAGTCGGAGACAGACGTAGTAACTGAAACGAATGGAATGAAACGAAATCAGATCAACTGAAAACGGTTTTCAAACGAGTTTACAAAAACAAAAACAACCTTGAACGTACAAGAGAAATAATCAGAAAACAAAAAGGGGAAACCAATTAGTTTAAACGTATCGAAGGAAAATAGGTGAGTCCGAAATACAGTTTAATTGATTTCTGAGATTATTACGAAAGTTCAAAACAAACCAAGGTTTGTGAGGAAACTCCAATGTTCTAGGTAATCGAGAGAGCGTTTCGCAAGAAGCGCTCTCTTTTTTTGTTGCACGTATCTGCTTGCAACGCCGTTTCACAGAAAAATAATCCACAGCCGGACCCCTGCATTTTGCAGGGGTTTTAGTCACCTTGCCGATTTTATCAGAATGATTGCCCTGGCAATTGTCTTTATACTCAAAATTAAGTATAATGACATTCCAGGATGTCTACATCTTGTGGAATTGTTTCGAAACGCACAGAATATATTGTGCTCGTTTACAAAGGGAGAAACGAAGGTAAGGTTATGGATTTCGTTGTCAACAACGGCGGCTGGGACGGCTTCAAAGCCGGTACCTGGCAGAAACACATCAATGTGAGGGACTTCATCCTGCTCAACTACACTCTGTACGAAGGCGATGAGAGCTTCCTCGCCGGTCCCACGGACCGCACGACAAAACTGTGGGGAGAGGTCCTCGACCTCTTTCAGCAGGAGAGAGAACAGGGCGGCGTCCTCGACATGGACACGAGCGTGGTCTCGACCATCACATCGCACCCGGCAGGGTACATCGACAAAGACCTCGAGCAGATCGTCGGTCTGCAGACCGACAAACCCTTGAAGCGTTCCCTGCAGGTCTTCGGCGGCATCCGCATGGCGGTGCAGGCCTGTGAGACCAACGGCTATGAAGTGGATGGCGATGTGGTCGACATCTTCACGAAGTGGAGAAAGACCCACAACCAGGGTGTCTTCGACATCTATACGCCGGACATGAAGGCGGCCCGCCACGCCGGCATCATCACCGGTCTTCCGGATGCCTACGGCCGCGGGCGCATCATCGGCGACTATCGCCGGGTCGCTCTTTACGGGGTGGACAACCTCATCGCCGAAAAGCAGAAGGAGTTCCGGTTCGCGCCCACCCGGATGACCACCGAGAACATGCGTCACCGGGAAGAACTCACGGAGCAGATCCGCGCGCTGCAGGAACTGAAAGAGCTGGGCGCCATCTACGGCCTCGACATCTCCGGCCCCGCGACCACCGCGAAGGAAGCGGTCCAGTGGCTGTACTTCGGCTACCTCGCCGCAGTCAAGCAGCAGAACGGCGCGGCCATGTCCCTCGGCAGAACGTCCACGTTCCTCGACATCTACATCGAGCGCGACCTGCAGAAGGGCATCCTCACGGAGGAAGAGGCTCAGGAACTCATCGACCAGTTCGTCATGAAGCTCCGTATGGTCAAGTTCGCGAGAACACCTGCCTACAACGACATTTTTGCCGGAGACCCGACCTGGGTCACCGAGTCCCTCGCCGGCGTCGGCATCGACGGCCGCCCGCTGGTCACGAAGAACTCGTTCCGGTATTTACATACCCTGGAGAACCTCGGCACCGCGCCGGAACCGAACATGACGGTCCTCTGGTCCACACGGCTGCCCCAGGGCTTCAAGAACTACTGCGCGAAGGTCTCCATCGACACGTCCTCCATCCAGTATGAGAACGACGACCTCATGCGGGTCACCCACGGCGATGACTACGCCATCGCCTGCTGTGTCTCTTCCATGCGCGTCGGCAAGGAGATGCAGTTCTTCGGTGCCCGTGCCAACCTCGCGAAGTGCCTGCTCTACGCCATCAACGGCGGTGTGGACGAGCGCCTCGGCACCCAGGTCGGTCCGAAGTTCCGTGCGGTGGAAGGGGAGTACCTCGACTTCGACGACGTCTGGGAGAAGTTCCTCGCCATGATGAACTGGCTGGCGGAGCTCTACGTCAACACCCTG
>CAYRLC010000226.1:1535-2012 GCA_964424995.1 uncultured Croceicoccus sp. | reverse complement strand
TAACATAATAATAAGGATTTCTACATAAACCTTTAAAATCCTTTTTTACTTCTAATTATCATAATTATGACTTTAGTGCCAAGTTAACAACTATATTTGATATGTAATCTGCATCATGTCTTATATAATTATTTTTTATTTCTACTAAATTACATTCTATAGTTTTTATCCCCATCTGCTCTAGTCTTTGTTTTTGTTTTTTATTAAGTAATACTTGTTTTGCTCCATCCTTAGCATATATATCAACTATTCCTCCAGGAAGAACTTCATTATTTAATATGACAGTATCTATAATGCACTCTCCACAGTGTTTATTTATAGCTTCTACATGACTTAACACATCGTAGTTATCTGTCTCACCTGGTTGTGTCATTATATTCGATATATATATTTTAGGAGCTTTAGATTTTTTTATAGCTTCTACAACACCATTTACAAGTAAGTTAGGCATTATACTAGTGTATAGACTTCCAGGAC
>CAYRLC010000226.1:0-1501 GCA_964424995.1 uncultured Croceicoccus sp. | reverse complement strand
AGCATTAACATAAGCTATTTCTTTAGAAGGTGCATTTATAGAATTTAAAACTTCTTCTAATGGTTCTACATTCTTTGGTTCTAAATGAACACTTTCTATAGAACTATTTTGAAGTTTAACTTCTTTAGGTATAGTAGATTCTCCCTTTACTAAATTTCCATTTTTCAAATTTGCAACTAAGGTTATATCTTCTAAAGTTACTGGTAAAACCCTTCCTGTAATTGCAAATATCTCACTCATTTTATATACTGCTGTTTCAAAATTTCCATATAGTCCATTCATTGCAGCTATAAATAAATTTCCAAAGCTTTGTCCTTTAAGGGCACCTTCTGTAAATCTATATTTCATAACCTCATCCATTGTAGGTTCTATATTAGCTAATGCTAGCAAACAGTTTCTTATATCACCTGGAGGTAACATTCCTAAATCTTCTCTTAGGATACCAGAACCTCCTCCATCATCTGCTACAGTAACTACTGCAGTTATGTTAGGTGTATAATGCTTTAATCCCCTTAAAAAAACTGATTGACCTGTTCCTCCACCAATAACTACAACCTTAGGTTTTTCATTATTAAATTTTAAATCAGTCTTCTTTATTATTTTCTTATCTTTTTCTATCTTTAAATATATGAAGATAGCTATTATTAAACTTAACCATCCTAATATTCCTATAAACATTACCATTGAAGTCATATTCCCTATCCTATCTTACCTTAGAGTGTAATCTCTATGCTTCTTTACAACTCTATACCCTTTCTTTATTAATTCATCATATATAAGGTTAGATATAGTAACAGATCTATGACGACCTCCTGTACATCCAATAGCTATAACTAAATGATTTTTTCCTTCTTCTATATAATGTGGTATTAAGAAGTTAACCATATCCTCTAACTTTTTGAAGAATTCTCTACTAACATCTGAGTTCATAACATAATCTCTTACATCTTGATCTTCTCCTGTTTTTGGTCTTAGTTCTTCTAAGTAATATGGATTTGGTAAGAATCTAACATCAAATACTAAATCAGCATCTATTGGAATACCATGTTTGAATCCAAATGATACTACAGATATAGTTAGTTTTGGACTATCTTCTCCTTCTATATATAATCTTCTTATTTCTTCTTTTAAATCTTTCGGTTTCATATTACTAGTATCTATTATACTCTTAGCTTTATCTCTTAAAGTTTTTAATATTTCTCTTTCTTCTTTAATACCCTCTGTTATCTGAGTATCTTTGGCTAATGGATGATTTCTTCTTGTCATTTTATATCTTTTTACTAGAATATCATCTGCACAATCTAAGAATAAAACTTCATATTTATAATTTTCTTTTTCTAAGTAATTTAAACTTTCGTGTAAAGTTTCAAAGAATTCCCTACCTCTAATATCTATTCCTAAAGCAACTTTGTCTACATTAGAACTTCCTTGATGACAAAGCTCTGCAAACTTAGTTATAAGTGTTGGTGGTAAATTATCTACACAATAAAATCCCATATCT
>CAYRLC010000225.1:0-2019 GCA_964424995.1 uncultured Croceicoccus sp. | reverse complement strand
ATCTGCTGCGGCGACATTGCCCGCCAGCATGGCGGCGGCGGCGACGGGGCTCGCCATCAGGGTCGCGCCGGTCTTTGCCATGACGTTTGCCGCGCCGCCGACATGGTCGTGGTGCTCGTGGCTCATCAGCAGGACGCGGATGTCCTTGGGATCGAAGCCGAGGCGCGCGACATTGGCGAGCACCGCCTCCGACCCCTTTTCGGTGCCGGTGTCGATCAGGACGTGCCCCTTGTCGCCCGCGATCAGGATCGCGCCGATGCCGCAGGTGCCGACGTAATAGCTGTTGCCGTGAATGCGGAACGGCGGGCCGGGCTTGTCCCATTCGTCCCAGTCCTCGCAAGCGGCGGGCCAAGCGCTGGCCGGGGCCGACGCGAGCAGAGCGGCGGCGGGGCCTGCAGCGGGCGCGGCACAGGCCGAGAGCGCGAGCAGGGGGGCTATCAGGGCGGAAAAGGTCGAGAGCGACCGCGATACGGAAGAAGCGGGGGGCATGGCGGCATCGACTACGGCCTGCGCGGGCGAGCGACAAGATGGCCTGCGCCGGTCTGTGCATGGCGGGCCGTGGTGGCGGGCCCTGATTGCGGGCCCGGCCGGTGGTCCGGATCGTGGGCCAGAAGGGTGTGGGGCAGGGGCGGGGGCAGGGGCAGGCGCGGGCGCACAAGAGGGTGACGAACGCCCGCCACCTATTACAAAGACTCCAATTCCCCTCTTGCCTCTAGCGCTGCGGACTGCCATTCGCGCCCGCAACACGCTGCGGCACGGGGGGCTCCGTTCGACGGAACCTGCCGGTGGGTCATGCCCCTGCGGCACAAGGCGAACGTATCACGGGGACACGCATACCATGGCGCAGGCATCGAACAGGCCACTTTCTCCGCACCTCTCGATCTGGAAATGGGGCCCGGCGATGGCCGTCTCCATCCTGCACCGCGTGTCGGGCAACGGCCTGGCCGTCGTCGGCCTGCTGGTGCTGCTCTGGTTCGTCGGCGCGGTCGCGGGCGGCCCGGAAAGCTACGCCACGTTCGCCCAGCACATGGGCAGCTGGTACGGCATGGTCGTGCTGGTCGGCATCTCGTGGGCGTTCTTCAATCACCTGTCCAGCGGCCTGCGCCACCTCGTGCTCGATGCCGGGGCCGGGTTCGAAGTCGACAGCAACAATTCCTGGTCGGTGATCACCATGATCGCCGGCGTGGTTCTCACCGCGTCCTTCTGGGCCGTGGTCCTGCTGGTCTGAGGGAGCGGCAACATGGGTAACGGTACTCGCATCGGCCAGGTTCGCGGCCTCGGCTCGGCCAAGCACGGTGCGCATCACTGGCTGGTCCAGCGCTTCACCGCGATCGGCAACCTCGTGCTCGTGCTGTGGCTGGTGTTCAGCCTCGTCATGCTGCCCGACTATTCGTTCGCGACCGTGAAGTCGTGGCTGTCCGCGCCTTTCGCGGCGACCGCGATGGTGCTGCTGATCGTCTCGACCTTCTGGCACGCGCGGCTCGGCATGCAGGTGATGATCGAGGACTATGTCCACGGCGCCAACCGCTTCGCCGCGATCGTCCTGCTGAACCTCGTCTTCATCGCCGCCGGTGTCTTCGGCGTCGTTTCCGTCATCCGCATCGCGCTGGGAGCCTGACCCCATGGCTGAAGCCACTACGCAGCCCGCCTACAAGATCATCGACCATACCTACGACACCGTCGTCGTGGGCGCGGGCGGTTCGGGCCTGCGCGCCACCATGGGCAGCGCCGAAGCGGGCCTGAAGACGGCCTGCATCACCAAGGTCTTCCCGACCCGTTCGCACACCGTCGCGGCGCAGGGCGGCATCGCCGCCAGCCTCGGCAACAACACGCCCGATCACTGGACCTGGCACATGTACGACACCGTCAAGGGGTCGGACTGGCTGGGCGACCAGGACGCGATCGAATATCTCGTGCGCAATGCGCCCGCCGCCGTCTATGAGCTCGAGCATTGGGGCGTGCCCTTCTCGCGCACCGAGGACGGCAAGATCTACCAGCGCCCCTTCGGCGGCATGACCA
>CAYRLC010000224.1:0-2022 GCA_964424995.1 uncultured Croceicoccus sp. | reverse complement strand
AACGACTGCTACGACCGTTTCATGGTCCGCGTCGAGGAAGTGCGCCAGTCCGCCCGCATCATGAAGCAGTGCCTGGCCGAGATGCCCGAGGGGCCGGTCGCTTCGCTGGACCGCAAGATCGTGCCGCCCAAGCGCGGCGAGATGAAGCAGTCGATGGAAGCGCTGATCCACCACTTCAAGCTGTATACCGAGGGCTTCCATGTGCCCGAGGGTGAGGTTTACGTCGCAACCGAAAGTCCGAAAGGCGAATTCGGCGTCTACCTCGTTTCCGACGGGTCGAACAAACCCTACCGGTGCAAGATTCGCCCGACCGCGTTCTCGCACCTGCAGGCGATGGATTTCATGAGCAAAGGGCACATGCTGCCGGATGCCACGGCGATCCTGGGCGCAATCGACGTCGTTTTCGGAGAGTGTGACAGATAGGGATTTTCGTCTACCGACCCGATGGCAAAGGGCCGGAGGGAAGGTATCGGGGCGTTTTGCGGGAGCAAGCGGGATGAAAGCTCAGATGTTCGATTTGACCCGGGTTTGGGCGATGCTCACCGGGCTCGTTCTGGCTATGTGTTATTTTGTCGCGCTGTATGCGAACGCGATGCCTTCGGACATGCTGCCGATGCTGGTGACGGCTATTGGTGGTTTCGAGATGTTTCTGTTCGGCCAGGATCAGTGGCTGAAGTGGAAGGGAAAGCATGGCTGACTACCTCGCAATCGCCGAGGCTATGATCGAGCGTTACAACGCGCAGGATGCCGACGGCTACGTCGCGCTGATGAGCGATGACGTGTGCGAGGCTGGCTATCGCGGCGCTGTCGTGCGTGAGGGCAAGGAAGGCGTGCGCGCCGGCCTCAAAGCGATGTTCGAACAGTTCCCCGAAAATCACGCCGAAATCCTCTCGGGCTACGCCTTGGGCGAGTATGCGGTGCTGCATGAGAAGGTGTCGCGATCTTCGGACAGCGAGCCGTTCGAAGTTATGTCGATCTACAGTTTCGAGGGCGACAAGTGCTCTCGCGTGGAGTTTGTGCGTTAATGGCCGATCGCTATCTCGAACCCGAATCGCCCGAAATGCGGGCGCGCTGGGGTGCGTTTGCATGGAAGCCGGAGTGGGCCGCCAAAGCTCAGGCCGCGATCGCGCGCTATCCGGAAGGGCGTCAGCGCTCGGCCGTGATGGCGCTGCTCGATTACGCGCAGCGTCAGGTGGGCGAAGAGACGAACACACAAGGCTGGCTGCCTATTCCGGTAATGGAATTCGTCGCCGATCAACTCGGCATGCCGATCATTCGCGTGCTAGAAGTCGCGACGTTCTACACGATGTACAACCTCGTGCCGGTTGGCCGTTTTCACGTGCAGGTTTGCGGCACCACGCCTTGCATGCTGCGCGGTTCGGACGACATCATGGCCACTTGCCGCAAGCGCGGCATGGCACTGGGCCACACCACCGATGACGGGATGTGGACGCTGACCGAAGTCGAATGCATGGGCAACTGTGCGTCGGCGCCGATGGTCCAGATCAACGACGACAACTACGAGGACCTGACGCCCGAGCGGATCGACGCGGTGCTCGATGCGCTGGTGCGCGGAGAGGCTCCGAAAGCCGGCACGCAGGATCCGGCGCGCCACACCGTCGAGCCGGTAGGCGAAGCGACGTCGCTCAAGCAAATGGTCACCGAAAACCACGATTATCGGAGTGAGTGGTAATGGCTCTCGCCGACAAGGATCGCATCTTCACGAACGTCTATGGCTACCAGCCGTGGAACTTGAAGGCAGCGCAGGCGCGCGGCGACTGGGACGATACCAAGGCGCTGCTGACGCGCGGCCGTGACGCCATCATCGACGAGATGAAGGCATCGGGATTGCGTGGTCGTGGCGGGGCGGGTTTCCCCACCGGCATGAAGTGGTCGTTCATGCCCAAGCAGCCGCCGCTCGATCAGGCGGGCAATCCCAAGCCGAGCTTCCTTGTGATCAATGCTGACGAATCCGAGCCGGGTTCGTGCAAGGACCGTGAGATCCTCCGTCACGATCCGCAC
>CAYRLC010000223.1:0-2027 GCA_964424995.1 uncultured Croceicoccus sp. | reverse complement strand
AATACCTACTAAAATGCCTTGCAAAACGTGGCAATTTTCAGCCACCAATAAACGAACATCGTTTTCATCGTCCCAAAATGTGAATTTTACTAAATACTTCATAATGTTTTATTTTTAAGTGATTAATACTATTTTCTTTTGCTCTTCATCAATATAAAATACTGCGGTTTCATAGCTTCTTCCTCTATCATTAAATTGACCTCCCTCATCTGTTGGGTCAATACTCATAAAGAAGGCTTCTACTAATTCAATATACTTTACCACATCTTCATTATATGTAATTTCTACTGCCTCATAATGCCCTGTTTCAGTTCTGCAAACTTGTTCATATGTAGGATTCACTACATTTCCACCTGTATATCCTACTACCACACTTTCTACTCCATCATATGAATCAAATGGCTTTACCATACACCAAAAACATCCACCAGCAAAAATAGCCTTCTTTAAATTGCTCATTGTTACGTCCTCCTCTAAATATAAGGTTTAATCATTACCTATTAATATTTCATATACCAGCTTGGTATATAACTTTTATAATTATCATACCATTGAATAACCCTCTTAGTTTGATTTATAGCTATAGCAATCTCCTTTTCTCCAAATGACTTAGCCCATCCGACAGCACTTATTTGATTACTTGAAATATATAGTAACATTAGTTTAAAAAAATCATTTGGTACTTTGTTTTCAAAATACCCATTAATATATCCAGATGCAAACTCTGGACTTACTTCAGCAGACCAAACAATTCTATTAAACTCTTCCCATGGATCCCCATAATCAAATCTATTAAAATCTATAATTCCCAATTCATTATTACCTGTAATTATCATATTTCCTATATGGTAATCTCCATGTTGAAAGCATTGAGGTCTATTTTTTAAAAGTTCTCTATTTTCCTCAAGATAGCTAATAATCTTATCATCATTTTCTAAAACTATACCACATTTTTTATATCTATCTATTTTTATATCTATCTTCTTATTAAACCTTTCTTCCCAAGTTTCTATATTATTATCTGCAGGAATGCTATGAATTTCCTTAAGATATTTTCCCGAAACAATCCCTAAATTATACTGTTCTTCCTTACTAAAGCTACTTAACTTTTCCCTAGCATCATATCCATTTATCCATGAGTATAATGAATATACAGATTCTCCAGCATTGCATATACCATAATCAATAGCAACTGACATATTTAAACTTTTTTTATTTAAATCTTTTATAATTTCAAATTCTTTTTTCTTTTTTTCATATTGAGATACATCACATATTCTAAGTAATAAATTCTTATTATCCTTAGTTTTTATATGAAATTTTTTATCTTCTGACCATCCTTTATTAACTTCATCTACAGATATCCATTCACTTCTATATCTTATATCATCATATTCTCTCATTATCCTCTCCCACTTATTACTTAAATTTATTAAAATACATTTTAATAAATTTAATCATATTCTCTTTATTTTCTTCAAATTGAGTAACCCTATTAACATTTGCCCCTGAAGGATGTGGAAACCCAACAAGAATTTGATTTTCTTTTATAATACCTTTATCCTTTAAATTTAATAATACTTCTTCAACCGATTTTCCTAGAGGTATTAACAATATTTTTTCCGATTCCTCTAACTTATTAAACTCATTTATAAAATTATCATAAACATATTTCATTAAAAAATCGCTTTTTATAAGCTTAGGCGTATGACCAGTATAATTTTCTCCTTTAACAAAAACAGGATAAGGTATTAAAGATATAGTATGTAATAAATAATCTTTTTTCTCAAATAACTCACTACAACTTTGTAATTCTAATACTTTATTAAGTTCTATTCCATCTAACATAGAAATAATATTTTTTCTTAAACTTCCACTAAATCTAGCTGAAACTTTGCATTTATATTGTATTTCTTCAATATTATCACTTACTTCTAACTCTTTTCTTGCTGTTGCTATAGCTGTACTCATTTGTTGAAAACCTGGGGTTATTCCAATAATAAATACCTTTGCTTTATGATTTAAAT
>CAYRLC010000222.1:0-2029 GCA_964424995.1 uncultured Croceicoccus sp. | reverse complement strand
GCCGAAGCGTTTCCGAGACTCGCGAGACTGGCGGCAGATGCGATGGAGCGCTGCCTCTAGGCCCGGTTCAGGCGCACGATCTCGCGATCGAGCGCCTGCAGGAAGTTCGAGCGATCGGCCTTGGAAAAGGGCCGCGGCCCGCCGATCTGTTCGCCGCCGGCGCGCAAGTCGGCCATGATCGCACGGGTCGCGATGGCGCTGCCGATCGAACTGGTGGTGAAGGGCTTGCCGGTCGGAGCCAGCACCGTCGCCCCGGCCTTCAAGGCGCGGTCGGCCAGCAGGATGTCCGACGTCACCACCAGCGAACGCGCATCGGCCAGCTCGACGATGCGGTCGTCGGCGGCGTCGAAGCTATCGCTCACCACCTCTCGACTGACGAGCGGGCTTTCGGGCACGCGCATCCACGCATTGCTGACCACGACGACGCGCACCTTGTGGCGCTGTGCGACGCGGTAGATCTCGTCCTTCACCGGGCAGGCGTCGGCATCGACGAGGATCGTGACCGTCATCTCGGAGAGACTCAGGCCGGGTCGCGGCGACCGGGCTTGCGGCCGCCGGGACCCTTCGCGAACGGCTTCGCGCCCGGTCCGCCCCGATCGGACTTGCCGCCGAAGCTCTTGCCGCCCGGTTTTCCGCTAAAAGGCTTGCCGCCAAAGGGCTTCTTGCCCTCGGGCTTGGCGCGGAAGGGCTTGCCTTCGGGCCACTCTGCGCGTTCGCCGCGCGGCGCGTCGGACTTCGGACCCTGCCCGCGATGGGGCTTGGCCTTGGTGCGCGGCTTGTGGTGCGGAGCGGGGTGTTCGGCGTCGCGGCTGTCGTTGCCGTGGCGCCCGCGCTGTTCGCCGCGATGTTCGCGCGGTCCGTCGTCGCGATGTTCGCGGGCCGCTTCGCGCGGAGCCTCGGACGGGCGGATGTGGAAGCCCTCGCGGTCGTCCTCGCCCCCGGCGGTCCGCTCCAGCGTGGCGGCGAATTTGGCGGCGATGGCGTTCGGCACCTGGAAATAGGTGTCGTTGGGCCCGATGCGGATCGCGCCGACCTCGTTGCGGGTGATGTGGCCGCGGCGGCAGAGCAGCGGCAGGATCCAGCGCGGATCGGCGTTCTGGCGGCGACCGATATCGAGGTGGAACCATTGCACGTCCTCGAAACCGGGGCGATGGCGTTCCTGCTGCGCGGCGCGGCGCGCCTCGGGCGAATTGTCGGTCAGTTCTTCGGGCGCGGGCATCGCGGCGCGGTGGGCGCGCACCAGCGCGGCGGCGATGTCCTCTGCCGAACGTTCGGCCAGCAGGCGCGTGGCGAGCGCGCGGTCCTCATCCTCGAACTCGGCGGGGGCGAGGAGGGCGGAGAGCAGGCGTTCACGGTCCTGTTCGCGGATCAGTTCGGGGGTCGGTGCCTCGATCCACTCGGCCTCGATCCGCGCGCCGCGTAGCATCGATTCGACCCGGCGGCGGCGCGGATAAGGCACGACGATGACGGCGGTGCCCTTCTTGCCGGCGCGGCCGGTGCGGCCCGAACGGTGCTGCAGCGTTTCGGCATCGCGCGGGATCTCGACGTGGACGACGAGGCTGAGCGTCGGCAGGTCGATGCCGCGCGCGGCGACGTCGGTGGCGACGCAGACGCGGGCGCGGCGATCGCGCAGCGCCTGCAGCGCGTGGTTGCGTTCGGACTGCGAATGCTCGCCCGACAGCGCGACGACCGCGAAGCCGCGTTCCTGCAGCGTGGCGTGCAGGTGGCGGACGTTGTCGCGGGTGGCGCAGAACAGGATCGCGGTCTCCGCCTCGTGAAAGCGGAGCAGGTTGACGACGGCGGCCTCGATCTCCGACGGGGCGACGGTCACGACCTGGTAGGCGATGTCGCCGTGGCCGCGTTCGTCGCCGACGGTCGAGATGCGCAGCGCATCGTTCTGGTACCGGCGCGCCAGTGCGACGATGGGCTTGGGCATCGTCGCCGAAAACAGCAACGTGCGGCGATTGTCGGGCGTCGCGTCGAGAATTTCCTCGAGTCCGCCGATTGCCTCGCGACGCTCCGCATCTTC
>CAYRLC010000221.1:0-2074 GCA_964424995.1 uncultured Croceicoccus sp. | reverse complement strand
AGCCGGTGGACGCCGGTGGTGGTCTCTTCCGACACGCCCTTGATCGCCTTCACCGATTCGGTGAGATAGCCGGGCTTGCGCTTGAGGAATTCGCGCAGCGCGCGGACGAACTCGATCTCCTCGGCGTTCGACGGCTCGAACAGGTCCTCGCCCGCCTCGACCCGCGCACCCCACAGCGCGAACATGGTAGCGTCGCCGCCATCGTCGAGGATCATGTTGGCGGTGGTGTCGCCCCAGTCGAAGATGCTGCCGACGTAGTCCCAGTATTCGGCCAGGCTCTCGCCCTTGATCGCGAAGACCGGAATGCCGCTGGCGGCGATGGCGGCGGCGGCGTGGTCCTGCGTGGAGAAGATGTTGCAGGTCGCCCAGCGCACTTCGGCGCCCAGCGCGACCAGCGTCTCGATCAGCACGGCGGTCTGGATCGTCATGTGCAGCGAACCGGTGATACGCGCGCCCTTCAGCGGCTGCGACGCGCCATATTCGGCGCGCAGGGCCATCAGGCCGGGCATCTCGGTCTCGGCGATCGCGATTTCCTTGCGGCCATAATCGGCAAGGGCGATGTCGGCGATGACGTAGTCGTTCTGGATTGCGGCGGTGGCCAAGCGAAGCTCCTGAAATCACGGGTTGCGGGCGCTGCACGGTGCAGGCGCCGCGGGTGCAAATACGAAAAGCGGGCAGAGCCCGGACTGCCCCGGCCTCTACCCGCTCTCCGTTCGCAGGGCAAATATAAAGATATCTTTATATCTGCTCCGCCCACCCTTCCGTTCGCGGATGACCCGCCCGAAACGCGCCCGGCTCGCACCCGGTCGGGCCAGGGCCCTGCCATGGGTGCGACGTGCTACCCCGGCGAAGGTCCGCCCCTTCGGACCCGTCGATCAGCGCTTCATCGCGAACTTGGCGGGGCGGCTGCTGGCCAGAAGCTCGTCAGCGGCCGTCAGGAGCCGGCTGCTGTCCTTTTCGGCGGCGAGATTCTGGGTCACTTCCTTCAATTCGGCACATTCCAGCCAGGGGTGGCCCTGGCCGTACTGGTTGGCCATGCCGACGCTCAGCGTATCGAGCTTGCGCATCGCGCCCTTCGCGCCGAGCTTGCCGCCGTACGATGCCTGCAGGGTCTTGGCCGCGCCCTGCATGGCGACGTTGTGCTTGATCGCGAACTTGTCGTAGTCGCGCTGGAAATTGCTTGCCCCGTGGCGGCAGCGCAGCGACGTCACCATCAGCATGATGTCCAGCTTGCGCAGCTTTTCCGCGTCGTTGCCGCTGACGGCCTGTGCCGGCACGGCGCTACCCAGCACCATGGCGGCCGATGCGGCGGCGGCGAAAATCTTTCCGTAAGTCCCCATCACGATGCTCCCCGAAGCGCCGGGCGCGATCGCCGGGCGGTTGTTTCCACATTCCGGAGCATCCGCGAAAAGTTTTACCGAAAGTTAAATCTGCGAAGTAAAACGAAATTAACCTCGTTTCGCCCGACCCGCCCTTGCAGGGAAAGGGCCGGTTCCTATGTCTGCGGCGCGAGACGATTTCTTGCTGAAAGGATTTCAAGATGACGATCGAGGTGGGAGACAAGCTTCCCGACGTGACGCTGGTCAAGGCGACGAGCGAGGGGCCGGAAAAGGTCCAGTCGGGCGACTATTTCGCGGGCAAGAAGGTTGCGCTGTTCTCGGTCCCGGGTGCCTTCACCCCGACCTGTTCGGCCAAGCACCTGCCGGGCTTCGTCGACAAGGCCGAGGAACTGAAGGCCAAGGGCATCGACGAGATCGCCTGCACCGCGGTCAACGATCCCTTCGTCATGCAGGCGTGGAAGGAACGCGACGGTTCGGACGCGGTCACCATGCTGGCCGACGGCAACGGCGACATGGCCAAGGCGCTGGGCCTTGAAATGGACGGTTCGGGCTTTGGCCTCGGCCAGCGCGGCCAGCGCTGGTCGGCGGTGATCGACGACGGCAAGGTCGTCCAGCTTAACGTCGAGGCCCCCGGCGCTTTCGAGGTGTCGTCCGCGGACCACATGCTCGGCCAGCTCTGAGCATCACGCTTCGGCAAAGACGAAAGGGGCGCCCGCTGCGGCGCCCCTTTTTCG
>CAYRLC010000220.1:0-2097 GCA_964424995.1 uncultured Croceicoccus sp. | reverse complement strand
GAAGATTTACTTGATCAGGCCAAACCTGAAATTCCAAGCATTTTGAAATATTCAGCGCAAGCAAAAAATGATTCGATGGTGAATACCCCTGCAACTTATGCATGGTATTTATCTGGTTTGGTGTTTGAGTGGTTATTGCAAAATGGTGGTGTGGATAAAATTCATCAAGCCAATTTGGAAAAAGCTAAATTGTTGTATGGCTATATCGATTCAAGTGACTTCTATGCAAATCCAATTTACACAGCAAACCGCTCAATCATGAATGTGCCATTTACGTTAGCGGATGCAGCACTTGAAAAAGCATTCTTGCAAGAAGCTGAAGACAATCGTTTGCTGAATTTGGCAGGTCACCGTTCTGTGGGTGGTATGCGTGCAAGTATTTATAATGCTGTGCCATTAGAAGGTGTTCAAGCTCTCGTGAACTTTATGGATGACTTTGCAAAACGTCACGGTTAATCACGTAGCGAAAGCAAAAACCCAGCGAAAAAGCTGGGTTTTTTATGGGATGATGGTGGTATTTGGCTTCAGTTTAGAGAATTCAACTTAGAACATTAGATATTAGAAAACAAAATAGTGTAAAGCATAAGCAGAGAGCAGCATGCCTAATGCAAAAAATAGGCAAGACATTGCATCGAGTTGGTAGCGTTGCTCTAACTGATGTTCAACATGCTGTAAGTTTTCTTCTTGCACGATTTTCATAGATATTATTTTCCGATGATCTATTTATCGTTAAATATGTAGTAAGCCATATTTTTAGCATAAAAAATTGATTAAATAAAGTACTAATTTTATTTTAAGCAGATTTAAGTATCGATATTGAAATAATTACAGTAGATTTTCCAAATCCTTGCTGTTTAAGGCTTTGCGATTATCTGATGCAATTCTATTTTAAATAATTTATCCACAACTTATATATTAAATTGAGTTGATTTTTGAATTTATAATAAATTTAAAACTGTGGATAAATGTGCCTATTTTAAATTTAAAACGATTAAATAATCGGCAGTTTATCCACAATTCTTTTATAAAGGCAACGATTTAACCCTAAATAAAATAAAAAATCGCCCATCTTTTAGATACATTGTATCGATGGGCGATTAGAAAGGTTAAATAAATAACTTACTGTTTTTTATTGTGAATGTAGGCTTGAATCCAAATGTTGCCACGAATGTATTGTCCAATTTCAAAATTTTGATGGGCAGGATTTTTAGTGGCAATACGAATCAAAATAGCAGGCAGATTTTCATCATGAATTAGGGTGACATCATAAACAGTATAGTTTTGATTCATGAATTCAAAACTGGTTTTGCCAACCACATTGCCCTGAAACCATGCTTCATCTTCCTGACCGATATTTTCACCATATAAATATGCCACCATTTTAGAAAAATCGACGGTAACAGGTGCCTGATCATCTTCAGATTTGGGCTGCCATGCATCAATTTGTTCCTGCAAATTTGGTGGTGCAACGCCATCATTGGCAGCCAAAATATCATTTAAGGCACGGTGGTGTTTGATTGAAGCAGGATCATCTACCACTAATTGTTCACCTTCAGCCACGGTTTCTAGTTCGTATGCCCATGCATTTAAATGTACCCAATAGCTTTGGTCTTTTTGGTATTGCTGGTGGTTTACGCTATAGAGACTGTCAAAGGCATATACAATACTGTTATTGCCTAAATTGAGTCTAAGCACCGCTTGGGTATTCGATTTACAGCAAATAATACGTTCAATTTTGGCTTCGACTTTGTATGGACTTTCAAAACACGGAAAAGCTGTTTTAACAGCTTGTGGTTTATTATTTTCAACCGCAATTACTTGCGCCAACTGTACCGCTTGTTTACTTGGCCCTTGAATGAGCCAAGTTGCAGGATCCATTTCTGATTCTTGGCGACACAAACCCATTGGCATAATTGGTGCATCTAGAGCCAGCCCTAACCATTTTGGAACTTCAGTGCAGGGTTCATCCGTCAGTAAATTCCAATGTTCTACATGGCTACCGAAGTTTTGATCTTCAATGCGGATGATTTCTGGTCTATTTTGATTGTTCATAAGCACTTTTAGCAGATAAAAGACTTTGAGCAAATCCACTTAAAG
>CAYRLC010000219.1:0-2133 GCA_964424995.1 uncultured Croceicoccus sp. | reverse complement strand
GCGTGCGGTCCTTCAGCGTGTCGGGCACGTCGCCATTGGCGATGCGCAGCGCGAGACCCTCGGCGATGGCGGTCTTGCCGACACCGGGTTCGCCGATCAGGACGGGGTTGTTCTTGGTCCGGCGGGCAAGGATCTGGACGGTGCGGCGAATCTCCTCGTCGCGGCCGATCACGGGGTCCAATTTTCCCTCGCGCGCCGCGGCGGTGAGGTCGCGGGCATACTTCTGCATCGCCTCGTAGCTTTCCTCCGCGCTCGCGCTGTCGGCCCGGCGTCCGCCGCGCAGATCGGAAATCGCGGTCTCCAAAGCCTGCGGCGTGAGGTTCGCGGCCTTCAGCGCCTGTCCGGCGGTGGTCGTGGTGGCGAGCGCCAGGGCGAGCAGCATCCGCTCCACCGTGACGTAGGCATCGCCCGACTTGGTGGCCAACTGCTCGGCCTGATCCAGCACGCGCACGGCATCGTTGTCGAGCCCGGGCGTCTGCTGCGCCCCGCCGCCCGAGACCGCCGGCACCTTGGCCAGCGCCTTGTCCACTTCGGCCTGCGCGAAGGCGGGGTTGCCACCGGCCCGCGTGATCAGACCCGAAGCCATGCCCTCGCCATCCTCGAGCAGGGCTTTCAGGATGTGATCCGGCCCGATGCGCTGGTGGTTCATGCGAATGGCGACGGTCTGCGCCGCCTGCAGGAAGCCCTTGGCCCGGTCGGTGAACTTATCGAGATTCATGAGGTCGCTCTCTCCTGAAGGACGACCATCAGATAGTGTTGCACTTCTGCAACACAAGGCCTTCCCCTATCGGTCTCAGATTTTCCCTGGTCATGCCGATTTCAAGGGGTGGCAGCATTGAGTTGGCGCAAAACAAAAAGGGCGCCGGGATCGCGCCCGACGCCCTTTTGCGTGCCATTGCCCGCGAAGGGTCAGCCCAGCTTTGCCTTCAGTATGTCGTTTACGACCGCCGGGTTGCCCTGTCCCTTCATGGCCTTCATCGTCTGCCCGACGAAGAAGCCGAAGAGCTTTTCCTTGCCGCCGCGATATTCGGCGACTTTCTCGGCATTGGCGGCAAGAACCTCGTCCACGACCGCCTCGATCGCGCCGGTGTCGCTGTTCTGCTTGAGCCCCTCGGTCTCGGCGATCTCGTCGGGTTCGCGGCCGGTCTTCAGGACGATCTCGTAGATCTCCTTCGCCTGCCCGCCCGAAACCGTTCCGCCCGCCAGCAGCGCGAGGATCGCGGCGTTGGCCTTGGTAGTGTCGTTCGCCTCGTCCGCGCCTTCGGCGGCGTTGCGCACGCCCGGTGCGACCGACAAGACCCAGTTGGCGACCTGCGTTGCCACGTCGCTTTCGCCCTTGCCCAGCTTGGCGGCGGTCGCGCCCAGTAGCGCCTCGAACCGTTGGTAGACGTCGACATCGGCGGTCAGCTGCCCGGCGTTATAGGCGGAGAGGCCGAGGTCATTCTCGTACCGGTGGCGCTTGGCATCGGGCAGTTCGGGCAGGCTCGCGCGGCATTCGTCGAGGAAGCCATCGTCCAGTTCGAGCGGCAGCAGGTCCGGATCGGGGAAGTAGCGATAGTCGTGCGCATCTTCCTTCGAGCGCATGGTGCGCGTCGTGCCGGTGTCGGGATCGAACAGGCGGGTCTCCTGATCGACCTTGCCGCCGTTCTCGATCACGTCGACCTGGCGGTTCGCCTCGTACTCGATGACCTGCATCACGAAGCGCACCGAGTTCACGTTCTTCGTCTCGGTGCGGGTGCCGAATTCGTCGCCCGGTTTGCGCACCGACACGTTCACGTCGGCGCGCATGGAGCCCTCCTCCATGTTGCCGTCGCACGAGCCGACATATCGCAGGATTGAGCGCAGCTTGCGGACATAGGCGCCCGCCTCGGCCGGGCTGCGCATGTCGGGCTTCGACACGATTTCCATCAGCGCGACGCCCGAACGGTTGAGGTCGACGTAGGACATCGTCGGGTGCTGGTCGTGCATCAGCTTGCCCGCGTCCTGCTCGACGTGGATGCGTTCGATGCCGATGCGCTTGGTCTTCTCGGGATCCTTGTCGTCCAGCGCGATGTCCAGATGCCCCTCACCCACCAGCGGGTGATAGAGCTGGCTGATCTGGTAGCCCTGCGGCAGATCGGCGTAGAAGTAGTT
>CAYRLC010000218.1:0-2161 GCA_964424995.1 uncultured Croceicoccus sp. | reverse complement strand
TTATTATTCACTTTAACAATACAGATATAGAAGATATTCCAATAAAAATAGAAGATCTAAAAAAGTACGGAAAGCCTATTATTTGCAATGAAGACGACAAGCTAAAAAATGAAGGTGCAATTGCAATGGCTCTATCAGTTTTAAATGGATGTGGATGGGGATATATGAATTATCCAGTTAATCAGAAAGCTCCCTTTCAGTTTAAAGGGATAGCAGACGATTCTGTTGTTTATAAAATGTTTAAGAATGTTTCGTCACCTGGTTTTCAAATCGATCTTCATTCAATGAAAATACCTTCAAGTACGATTATTTCACCAAATGACGGTGATATTTTAAAAACATATTATCCACTTTCCGATTTAAACGGTGGATGGAGAACTTTAAAAGGGGCGAGTGAAATCAATGAAAAAGCAGGTATTGATATTCAAAAATTAGATGATGCATTTGAATATATTAAAGGAAGTACAAAAAATGGCGGATTATTGGTACTCCGTGATGGTTGGTTAGTATATGAAAGATATTTTGGCATGGGTCATCGTGACGCTACTCCCAATTTGGCATCTTGTGGTAAATCATTTACCAGTGCAGCTATCGGAATTCTAATTGAACAGCATCCGGAATTGTTTCCTGAAAGATTAAATCAAAAGATTTTTAATCCTAAGTATCTTCCTAATGTCTTTTTTCCATTATCAGATCCTAGGATGGAAAATATTAAACTTGGTCAACTTTTATCATTTTCAGCTGGAATTCGTGGGAATAATCCAGTTTATGTAAAGAATGAGCCACAAACAATAAATCCCGTTGGTTTAGATGGATGGAAAGCTATGGTGGACGAATTTGTTCTTGGAAAAGAAGATGTTGTAGATGGCAAAGTTAGCTCTTCAACAAAATCATTATGGTGTGATCCTGGCGAAGGATATTCATACTCTACAGCATCAATGCACATTGCTTCAATTATGCTTCGCAACATTTCCGGTATGGAATTGCAGGAATTTCTGGACAAATATTTAGCAAAAGAGTTAGATTGGGGATATTGGAATTACGCCTACAAGAATCAACCTTTGATCAAGCATACTCCGGGAGGAGGAGGAATTGCATTGAGAGCAACTGACATGCTCCGCTTTGGCTATCTGATGTTAAATGAAGGTAAGTGGAACGGTAAACAAGTCATACCAAAATGGTATGTAAATCATTGCTCACAAGCTTCACCATATAACATTCATTATCCGTACAGTTTGCAATTTGAGGTTAATTCAAATGGTCATTGGCCCGAATTACCTCGAGATGCATATTGGAAATCTGGTTCGGGAAATCATTGTATTTATATAGTTCCTTCACTTAAACTAGTTGTATGGAAACTAGGTGGGCGTGACGATCAATACGCAAAAGAGAACACAGGCGCTAGTATTGACCCGAAAACTTTAACGACAGATGACCGAAATAACTGGAAAGCTACAGTTAATGAAGAAGAAGCTATAATAAAAACGCTAAAAATGGTAATTGATGGTATAAAAATTAATTAAATAAATGCTACATATGAAAAAGAATATTTTACTATTACTATTCACATTAACAACTTTACCTATTGCTCTTTGTCAATCCATAGATGTTGAGAAGAGAACCCGTGATGCAATCTACAGTAATCTAAACACATATCATGACACATTATGTGATACACTTTTATTGGAAGATGGGAACATGTTTTTCTTTAAAATGACGCCATTTGTTTTCTTTGATGGATATTCCAAATTATTCAATAATGATGAAGGGGGGATGGTAAATATAATGTTTAATGGCTCTAAAGGTTTTACATGTAAATGGATTATAAAAAACAACGAATTGTATTTGAAAGATTATACTTTCATTGGTGGATATTTCACAATGGTAAAGGATGAGAAGGGAAATTTAGTAGAGAAGACAGTTGAATTACCGGGTAAAAACGAACAGAAAAAACGTATTGAGGTTTTGACAAATAGAAAATTTAACGAAGAAGGTTTATTAAAGGCCGATTGGATGTCAGGGTCATTCGGGATATTAAAGCTGCAACCTTTTAATCAACCATACACAGAAACATTTGGATCTCGTGCAGATAGTCTTAGTAAATACCAAGAAGAATTTATAATATCCTTCAATGAAGGTGTAAATTATAAATTTACAACGA
>CAYRLC010000217.1:0-2180 GCA_964424995.1 uncultured Croceicoccus sp. | reverse complement strand
CTCTGTATTAAATAATGGTGCATTGAGGTTTGTATCCCATTCAAGGGGCGATTTTTTGCATCCTGCCAACAAAATTATGATGAGGAAAAGACTAATTTGGTGTTTCACGCTCCCTGCTTTTATCATGCTGCAAATGTATGAAATTTTCTTCATTTTCATTGGAATAAAAATCTTCATTCTCGTCTTCATCTTCTTCCGGAAAGTATACCTTTTTCTGTGGTCCTTCTTTTTTGTAAAAAAAAGCAAGAATAATACCGGTTACAGCTCCCGAAAGATGTCCTTCCCAAGAGATATGTCTGTCGGGAAATAACATGGGGAAAAATCCCCAAATAAGACTGCCATAGAGAAAGATGATTATAAGCGTATAAGCCATGAGTGTAGGTTCCATCTTTATGATAGAAATGGTTACCAGGAAAAAAGCGAGAGCATAGACCATCCCACTTGCTCCTATATGAATACCTGAAGAACCTATTGCCCATGTAAATATTCCTGTAATTAAACTACTCATGAACAAAATCAGCACTGCTTTTTTTGAAAAAAAATAGAATAATCCGAAACAAAATAAGAATAATGGAATGCTGTTTGAAAAAATATGTTGTACATCGGCATGAAGAAATGGCATGCTGAAAATACCGCTAAGTCCTGAAATAGAACGGGGACGCAAACCCCAATTATTCCATTGCAGTGAAAAAATAGTGTTGATGAGATACGCAATCCAAATAAGTCCTACCGGAATTAATGCCTTGCTTATAGCTAAATAGAATTTGTTTTTTTCAGCCTGAAATTCGGAACTTATCATGGCAGATTGTTTTTGTGGCAACAAAGATAACTTTTTTTAGAGTTACAAATTAGACCAATAATAAAAAAAGAGGAGTCGGAATATTTTCCAATCTCCTCTTTGTAAAATTATTTTTATCCAATAAACAATAATCAATGCATCTTTTGAGAACTAATTTCCGGAGCGAAGAACGTGGCTCATCATTTTTTGTGCATCTTCACCTTCTAAAACGTATACCGGCGAAGTAGCCACATAATTATAGGGAATAAATTCTGTGATTTGAAGAAGCACAATATCGCCCTCTTTTGTTCCCATTATTCGCATGATATGACCTGAATCTTTGACGCATGGAAGTTTAAGTATAGCGCTATAGTCTTTATTTTGCAATAAAAAATGTAATTTTTGAATATGTTCTCCATTATAGTACAAGTTGAATTTTTTAATTTTTTTGCCTGTGGGAGCATAGACGTATTCCCCACCGGTTTTGGAACTTGATTTGATGATTTTTATCAAGCCTATTATTATTGCAGTTAATCCGATAATTCCGAGAAAAATACTAATTCCGAAATGCATGGATATGATTAAAGGAATTACTAAAAGTAAAATCCCGATTGCGCTCGTGAGGACTCCATGTAAATTAATCCCCTGTTTTTTAATAATCTTATAATCAGACATTTCTGATAATTGGTTTTCAATTGAAATATAATTTTCCATTTTTCTTATTTTATATTTTATGTAAATAAATGAATTGAGATTCGATTTTATTAGTAAAAATCGAATTAAAAATAAATAACTAAGAAAAAACGATTTCTATATTTGCAATTTTCTGAGTCCGACGAAATAAAACCCGGCCAAAAATTGTCCGGCAGTTCTAATGGCTTCTATTTCCTCAAAAAGGGTTATTTTAATTTTGACGGAATGTTCAGAAATGATGTATTTTAAATGATAGCAGGAGGGTATAATCCGTTGTATATTCCTGATATTTAAAAGTATCTGAGGGGGTTCGGTATTTGTTGTAAATAAAGTTTGGGGATGGACTTCGGGAACGGAATCGTCATGAGGTAAAGAATCAGCGAACAGATTTGTTTGCGTACTTTGATATGTCCAATAAGAGTTCTCTCCGGAAAATTGCCAGCATATAAAAAATAAAACCAAACAACTTAATTTGAAGTTTTTGTGTAAGATTCTATTCATTGAGTTCGTTTTATTTTGATAATGCAAAAATATAAAATATTATTCACAAGAAGAAATGATAAATTGCACTTGAGTGACGAGTTATTTTTCTTATTTTTGCAAAGACAAACCAAAATATGAATACGGAACAAACTATATTATCACAACTGAATGTATCTCAACAAGAAGCGGTCAAGAAAATTGAAGGTCCGTTGATGGTGATTGCCGG
>CAYRLC010000216.1:0-2220 GCA_964424995.1 uncultured Croceicoccus sp. | reverse complement strand
ACACGTCTTCGATCGGCATCAGGAACGGCTTGTCAACCGGACGCTCCGGCTGCGGGATGAACGAGTCGACAGCAGCCATCAGCTTCAGAACGGCGTTCTTGCCGATTTCGTCGTTCGAACCGTCGAGAGCCTTCACAGCCGAACCGGCGATGATCGGAATATTGTCGCCGTCAAAGTCATAGGACGACAGCAGTTCGCGGATTTCCAGCTCGACCAGTTCAAGGATTTCCGGGTCATCGACCAGGTCGACCTTGTTCATGAACACGACCAGCTGGGGAACGCCGACCTGGCGGGCGAGCAGGATGTGCTCGCGGGTCTGCGGCATCGGGCCGTCAGCAGCGTTCACCACCAGGATCGCACCGTCCATCTGGGCGGCACCGGTGATCATGTTCTTCACATAGTCGGCGTGACCCGGGCAGTCGACGTGCGCGTAGTGGCGGGCGTCGGTCTCGTACTCGACGTGCGCGGTCGAGATGGTGATGCCGCGCTCGCGCTCTTCGGGAGCCTTGTCGATGTTCGCGAAGTCGACGGGGGCGCCGAGGACCTTGGTGATCGCCGCGGTCAGCGTGGTCTTGCCGTGGTCGACGTGACCGATGGTGCCGATGTTGCAGTGCGGCTTGGTCCGCTCAAACTTAGCTTTCGCCATTTTCAAAAACCTCTGTTCGTCTGGATCGTATGATCGTTTTGATTTCGGGCGGGACGAAAGGCGGCACCCGCTGAATCAGGCGCCGCCCCTAGACCCTTGGGCTTGCTTACGCAAGCTTCTCCTTGACTTCGGCCGCGACGTTCGCCGGGACTTCGTCATAGTGGCTGAACTGCATCGTGTACTGCGCACGGCCCTGGGTGAAGGACCGCAGCTCGTTCACGTAGCCGAACATGTTGGCCAGCGGCACGAACGCCTCGACTGCCTGCGCGTTGCCGCGCGTGTCGGTGCCCTGGATCTGGCCACGACGGCTGTTGAGATCGCCGATCACGTCGCCGAGATAATCGTCGGGCGTGACGACTTCGACCTTCATGATCGGTTCGAGCAGCTTGATGCCCGACTTCTGCGCGATTTCGCGCATCGCGCCGCGGCCGGCGATTTCGAAGGCGATCGCCGACGAGTCGACGTCGTGGTACGCACCGTCATAGAGCGAGACCGTGAAGTCGATGATCGGGAAGCCGACGAGATAGCCGCTCTCGGCCTGCTCGCGGATGCCCTTCTCGATGGCCGGGATGTATTCCTTCGGAATGTTGCCGCCCTTGACTTCGTCCTTGAAGACGAAGCCCTGACCGCGCTCACCCGGCTCGACCTTGACCTTGACGCGGCCGAACTGGCCCGAGCCGCCCGACTGCTTCTTGTGAGTGTAGTCGACGTCGACCGGCTTCGCGAGGTATTCGCGATAGGCCACCTGCGGCGCACCGACGTTGGCCTCGACCTTGAACTCGCGCTTCATGCGATCGACGAGGATGTCGAGGTGCAGTTCGCCCATGCCCTTGATGATGGTCTGGCCGCTCTCGTGATCGGTCGACACGCGGAACGAGGGGTCTTCCTGAGCCAGGCGATTGAGCGCGATGCCCATCTTTTCCTGGTCGGCCTTCGTCTTGGGTTCCACCGAAAGCTCGATGACCGGCTCGGGGAATTCCATGCGCTCGAGGATGATCGGCTTGGCCGGATCGCACAGGGTATCACCGGTGGTGGTGTCCTTCATGCCCGCCAGCGCGACGATGTCGCCCGCGAATGCCTCGTCGATGTCCTCGCGGTTGTTCGAGTGCATCAGCAGCATGCGGCCGATCTTTTCCTTCTTGTCCTTCACCGAGTTCAGGACAGAGCCCTTGGTGAGCTTGCCCGAGTAGATGCGGCAGAAGGTCAGGCGACGGCATGTAGTCGACGACCGCGTCGAGCAGGGGCTGCACGCCCTTGTTCTTGAACGCCGAGCCGCAGGTCACGGGCACGAAGTCGCGCGCCATGGTGCCCTTGCGGATAAGGCGCTTGATCGTCGCGACGTCAGGCTCGTTGCCTTCGAGGTAGGCTTCCATCACCTCGTCATCCTGTTCGACGACGGTGTCGAGCAGTTGCTGGCGATATTCGGCGGCCTTGTCGGCCATGTCCTCGGGGATGTCGATGAACTCGTACTTCGCGCCCAGGTCTTCGGCCTGCCACACGATGCCACGGTTGTTGACGAGGTCCACGACGCCCTTCAGCTGGCTTTCCGCGCCGATCGGCAGATAGAGCACCAG
>CAYRLC010000215.1:0-2222 GCA_964424995.1 uncultured Croceicoccus sp. | reverse complement strand
TCCGGCACGTCCGACACGGGGACGTAGAGAACGCCGTCATGCGCGGCCATGCCGAAGTGGATGCCGCCGACGACGCCGCCGCGGCCGACCTGGTTCTTCCAGACCAGCTTGCCGGTGTCAGGATCGACGCCATAGGCGATGCTCGACTTCTGGCCGAGCAGGATCATGTCCTTGCCCGCCTTGCTCTTGGCGAGGACGGGGTTGACGCCGAAATCGAAGTCGGGACCGTCCTCGACCGGGCAGTTCGCCTTGTCGGTTTCCTCGCACGCGCCGTTCCAGGCGTCACCGTCCAGCGCCTGATAGTGCCAGGCGATCTTGCCGTCCGCCATGTCGATGGCAACGACCGCATCGCTCAGTTCGGTGACCGGGCCGGTGTAGTTGTCGCCGGTCGCCACATAAATCCGCTTGCGCTTGTCATCGACGGTGACGGTCGACCAGACCGCGACACCGGAGGGGCCGTGGAGGGTCTTGCCGGTCACGCTCTTGTGCTGGGGCGTCGGCTCGGGAACGAGATAGGTGCGCCACTTGAACTTGCCGGTCTTCGCGTCGACCGCGATGATCGAGCCGCGGAAGGTGCAGCAGTCGTAGCTGGGCGTGCCGGCCTGCCCTTCCTCCAGCGAGGATACGGGCACGTAGACCACGCCGTCGTGGTAGGTCGGCGCGCCCGACAGGACGACCGAGGCATGGTCTTCCGCCTTGAAGCGCCAGACCAGCTTGCCGGTCTTCGCCTCGATCGCATAGGCATTGCCCGCCACGTCGCCGAAGAAGGCGACGGGGTTGGCATTCGGATTGCCCGCGTCGAACGGCTCGACGGTGATGCCGGTGCGCACTTCGGCGCTCGTCTCGAAGGTCCAGCGCTGGCAGCCGGTCTTTTCGTCTAGCGCGCGGACCAGGTTGTCCTGCGCGCCGAAGATCACCGATCCGCCGACGAAGGCGGGCTGCGAACGAACGCGCGTGGCGTTGGGGATCGTCACCGCCCACTTCAGTTCGAGGTCGCCCACGTTCGAGGCGTCGATCCCGGCCTGTTCGGGGCCGAAGTAGTGGGTCTGTCCCGCATCGGCGCCCCAGTAGGAGAACGCCGTCGGCTTATTGCTGTCGAAAACCGCGCTCGGCCCGGTGCAGGCGGGCAGCGGGACCGCGGCGCTGGTGCCCATCGGGCGGCCCGCGATGTATTCGGCGACCGCCTTCTTCTCGGCATCATCGAGACCGCCGGCCATCGGCACCATCACGCCCTGCGTCAGCGCCTTGTAGATCGCTTCAGGCGTCATCTGCTTCAGGATGTAGAGGATGGGTGCACGGGCGACGCCGTTGTCGTGGCAGGACGCACAGACGCTCTCCCAGACTTCCTTGCCCTTGGCCTCGGTCTCGGGGCTGATTGCCGCGGCGTCGCGGTAGTGCGCCGCGGCCGCGCCCTTCGGATTCTCGACAGCCGACGGTGCGGCATTGAGTCCAGTGCCCAGCGCGACTGCGCCGGTCAGCGCAAGGCCGCCGAGCATGAGCGCACGCCGCGCCAGCGATTTCATGTTACCCATCCCGTCCATCTCCCAATGGCTGTCGGCAGGCGCATTCGTGCAGAAAGGCGGGAAAGGGGCCTTCCCGTCGCACGCGACCCGATTGCCCGGCAGATGATCACTGCGGCACTTTTGGGGCAACCGATTTAAAGAATAGGTGCGCTCTGAATGCTGCAGCCCGGAGGGTCGCTTTGGCCTGCCGCGGGTAGCCTGAGCGCCGAGATCTGCGCGGATACGATACCACGCCGCATTGTCACTTTACCGCGCCGGGGCAGAGGGTCTAACCTCGCCATCGCCTGGGGGAAGGTGACGGAAGGGCCATGTCATGCCTATCGAGGTCGATCCCGGCGAGCGGAAGCGCGAAGTCGCCGAAGCCGCTCACGCCCTGATCCGCGAAGGCGGTCTGGGCAAGGTCACGGTGCGCAGTCTTGCTGCACGCCTGGGTTGCAGCACGACCGCGATCACCCATTATTTCGCCAACAAATCCGAAATCATCCTGGCCAGCTATCGCCATTCCGTCGCGCGCGCGCGGCAGCGGCGCGAGCGGGCTTCGGCACAGGGGCTGTCGGGCCAGCTCGATGCGCTGCTGCCGATCGGGCAGGAGAACTGGGACGACTGGCTGATCTACATCGCCTTCTGGTCGGAAGCGCTGCACGACCCGGTGCTGAAGACCGAGCAGCGGATGCGCAACCGCGGGATCATCGCCGCGGT
>CAYRLC010000214.1:0-2228 GCA_964424995.1 uncultured Croceicoccus sp. | reverse complement strand
CGTATCGAGGCGTTCGTTCGCGAGGTGGTGTTTCCCTACGAGCAGGACGGCCGGCGCGATCATCACGATGCGCCGATGGACGAGCTGGTGCAGGAGATGCGCGACAAGGCGCGAGCGGCGGGTCTTCTGACGCCGCATATCCTGGCTGACGGGTCGCACCTGTCGCAGATCGAGACGGCATACGTGCTGATCAGGTCGGGGCTGTCGCCGCTGGGGCCGCTGGCTTGCAACACCAACGCGCCGGACGAGGGGAACATGTACCTGCTCGGCCATGTCGGGTCCGATCACCTGAAGGACAAGTTCCTGAAGCAGATGGTGGAGGGCCGCTCGCGCAGCGCCTTCTTCATGACCGAGCCGGCCGAACTGGGCGGCGCGGGGTCCGATCCCTCGATGATGATCACGACCTGCCGCCGCGACGGCAACCACTGGGTGGTGAACGGCAGGAAGGCCTTCATCACCGGAGCCGAGGGCGCGAAGGTCGGCATCGTGATGGCCAAGAGCGAGGACCCGGACAGCATGGGCGGGGCGTGCATGTTCCTCGTCGACCTGCCCGATCCGGCGATTCGCATCGACCATGTGCCCAACACCATCGACAACTCGATGCCGGGCAGCCACGCGACCGTCACCATCGACAACTTGCGCATTCCGGCCGACCAGATGCTGGGCGATGCGGGCGAGGGGTTCAAGTACGCGCAGATCCGCCTGTCGCCGGCGCGCCTTTCGCACTGCATGCGCTGGCTCGGCGCGTGCATCCGCGCGCAGGAGATCGCCACCGACTACGCCTGCCGCCGCATGGCCTTCGGCAAGACGCTGATCGACCACGAGGGCGTGGGCTTCATGCTCGCGCAGAACCGGATCGACCTGAAGCAGGCCGAACTGATGATCTACTGGTGCGCCAGCGTGCTCGACACAGGGTCGCTGGGCACGGTGGAAAGCAGCATGGCCAAGGTCGCGGTGTCCGAGGCGCTGATGCGCATCGCCGACAACTGCGTGCAGGTGATGGGCGGCACGGGCGTCACCGACAAGACCATCGTAGAGCAGGTGTTCCGCGAGATCCGCGCCTTCCGCATCTACGACGGCCCGACCGAGGTGCACAAATGGTCGCTGGCCAAGAAGATCAAGCGCGACTGGCGCCACGCGCAAGAAGCACAGGACGCGTAAGAGCGATGGGCAACGCGATCGCCGAGGCCAACACCGGCACCACGCCCGTCCGCGCCGGCTACGAGATCGACGCGGGGGCGCTGTCCGACTGGATGGCGGCCAACGTTGCTGGCTTTGCCGGGCCCCTGACGATCGAGCAGTTCAAGGGCGGGCAGTCGAACCCGACCTACAAGCTGGTGACGCCGGGCGCGAAGTACGTGCTGCGCCGCAAGCCGCCGGGCGAACTGCTGAAGGGCGCGCACGCGGTGGAGCGCGAGGCGCAGGTGATGACGGGGTTGGGGAAGGCGGGCTTTCCGGTGCCCCACGTCCACGGCATCTGCACCGACGACGCGGTCATCGGCACCTGGTTCTTCGTGATGGACATGGTCGAGGGCCGGATCTTCTGGGACGCGACTTCCCCGAAGTGAGCCGCGATGAACGCCCCGCCTACTTCGACGCGATGAACGCCACGCTGGCCGCGCTGCACCAGGTGGACTACACCGCCGTCGGGCTGGGCGACTACGGCAAGCCGGGCAACTACTTCGCGCGCCAGATCGGCCGCTGGTCGAAGCAGTACCTCGCCGACGAGGAAGCGGGCCGCAACGCCGACATGGACCGGCTGGTCGCGTGGCTGCCCGAGAACATCCCGGCAGGCGACGAGACCAGCGTGGTCCACGGCGACTTCCGCTGCGACAACATGATCTTCCATGCCACCGAGCCGCGGGTCGTCGCGGTGCTGGACTGGGAACTGTCGACGCTGGGCCACCCGCTGGCGGACTTTGCCTACCACGCGATGATGTACCGCATGCCGCCCGACATCGTCGCGGGGCTGGACGGTGCCGATCTTGCCGCGCTCAACATCCCGAGCGAAGACGAATACGTCGCCGCCTATTGCGCACGGATGGGGCGCGAGAGCATCCCGGGCTGGGACTTCTACATCGCCTTCCAGTTCTTCCGCCTCGCCGCAATCTTCCACGGCATCAAGGGCCGCGTCATCCGCGGCACCGCCGCCAACGCCCAGGCAAAGGAACGCGCCGAAGCGTTTCCGAGACTCGCGAGACTGGCGGCAGATGCGATGGAGCGCTGCC
>CAYRLC010000213.1:0-2267 GCA_964424995.1 uncultured Croceicoccus sp. | reverse complement strand
TGAAGCTGGTCGATACGCTGGAAGATGATGACGACGTCCAGACCGTCTGGGGCAACTATGAAGTGTCCGACGCGGTCATGGAGAAGCTGGGTTAAGATGATCAGCAAAGCCCCTCCCCTTCAGGAGTGGGGGGGCTATAGCCTCGCCAAACAATGATCATCCTCGGCCTCGACCCCGGCCTTGGCACCACGGGCTGGGGCGTGATCGCCGCTGACGGCAATCGCCTCTCCCACATCGCCAACGGACAGATCAAGACGGACTCCGCAATGCCGCTGGCGAGCCGCCTGCTGGTGCTCGATCTCGCGCTTGCCGACCTCATCCTCGAACATCAGCCGGGCGGCGCGGCGGTGGAGGAGGTGTTCGTCAACGTGAACCCGCAATCCACCCTGAAACTGGGCCAGGCGCGCGGCGTCGTGCTGCTTGCCGCGTCCCGCTCGGGCATGGAAGTCGGCGAATATGCCGCCCGCCTTGTCAAGAAGTCGGTCGTCGGCGTCGGCAACGCCTCAAAGGATCAGGTCCACGCCATGGTCTCCCGCCTGCTGCCCGGCGTGAAAGTCGCGGGGCCGGACGCTTCGGACGCACTCGCGGTCGCCATCACCCACGCCCACCACCTCGCCAGCGCACGCCGCATACCGCGCGCCTGACCTCATCTCCCCGTCATCCCAGCGAACGCTGGGATCTCACGGTGGGGCTCGACCTCCACATCCCAAAGCCGTTCGTGTCGAGCGAAGTCGAGACAAGGGAAGCGCTCCTAATCCCCTTACCCCCAATCAAGCCGCAAAGGCGCTTCCCGAAACGCAAAGCGGTCGAGATGCTCCGCCACAACCTGCTTGAACCGCTCGACGTCAGCATCCTCGTTCGGCTCGATCGTCACGGCCAGCACATCCGCCCCGGCCGCCAGCCGGATCGACCCCATGGGAAAGGCGATCACGCCCTGCTCCGCGTCGAACGCCGTCTCGAACTTGTGCCCCCAATGCTTGCATAGCTGCTGAAGGTAGCGACCGCCCTGCGTCGTCGGCACATTTGCTGTCAAGGTCATGGTAATCAGAGCCTTTCGATCTTGGTTGCGGCCTCGTCGATCAGCGATGCGACGTCGAACATCGTCTCCCGGTCCGCTCCCTCACGTTCCAGCCGCGCCCGCACGGCAATCGACAGATTGTGCATCGCCCGCCGGATCGGCGCGCCATCGACCTGCTCGGCCTGCTGCGCCAGCGACGTCAGCCGCTCCATCGCCTCCTTCAGCGCGTTCGCATTCTCGCCCAGATGCGCCCGGCCCGCTTCGCTGATGGCGAACAGCTTGCGGCTACCCGCGCCCGGCTGTTCGGCGATCAGGTCCATGTCGGCCAGCATCGTCAGCGTCGGATAGACCACGCCCGGACTGGGCGCATAGGCTTCCCCCGACCGGCTCTCGATCTCGCGGATCAGGTCATAGCCGTGGCGAGGGGTCTCGCTCAGCAATTGCAGCAGGATCAGCTGGAGCGAGTCGTTGCTGAACAACCGCCGCCGGCCGCCCCGGCCGCCGCCGCCGCCGCCGCGCATCGACCCACCGCCAAAGGAACCGTGCCCTGCGCCAAACGGCCCGTGTCCTTCACCATGCCGACCATGTCGGCCACCCATCGCCGCGAAATGCGCGTGGACACCACTGCACCGGCGGGCCTCCCTATTCATAAAAGCGTGCATAATATTATTCCATATATCTAAGATGCGCTACGATATATCTTTGATTCGAAAAAAGTCAATCCAACCCGCTATTTCATTCACGAAAAAACCCTCCAGCCCAAAGGGCCGGAGGGTCAATAGCTTCCAAAACTGGGCGTTTTCTGGTCAGTCCGGCTTCTTCGCCACACTCACCAGCGCCGGCCGCAACAGCCGGTCCTTGATCATATATCCCGCCTGCATCTCAACCAGCACCGTTCCCGGCTCGGCCTCATCGGATGGCACTTCCATCATCGCCTGATGCTTGTTGGGGTCGAGCGGCTGCCCGACGGAAACCAGCTTCTCAATGCCGTTGCGCGCAAAGACATTCTCCAGCTCGCGGCCCGTGGCTTCCAGACCGGCAACCAGCCCTTTGAACTTGTCGTCTTCACGCAGATCCGCCGGGATCGCCTGCAGCGCGCGGCCCAGATTGTCGGCGACCGACAATATGTCGCGGGCAAACGCCGTCGAGGCATAGGACCGGGCGTCCGCCAGCTCCTTTTCCAGCCGCCGCCGGACATTCTGCGTTTCGGCATGGGCATAGAGAACGTCCTGCTTGGCCGTCGCCAGCT
>CAYRLC010000212.1:0-2276 GCA_964424995.1 uncultured Croceicoccus sp. | reverse complement strand
AGCTGAGTTTCCTTTTTCAAAACAATCTTTGATTTGGTCAGGCGAACTTACTCAGCGATAGCTGAGTTTCCTTTTTCAAAACAATCTTTGATTTGGTCAGGCGAACTTACTCAGCGATAGCTGAGTTTCCTTTTTCAAAACAATCTTTGATTTGGTCAGGCGAACTTACTCAGAGATAGTTCAGTCTTATTATTCCCAACAATCTTTTATTTAATTAGGTCAACTTAAGTTCTGGCGCTTTTATGAAATTGTTAAAATAAGATTCACTATAATAATCACATCCTTTAAAAATTATTTAGTATACCTCTACATAATTTTAACACAAAAATAAAATTTGTCTACTGATATTACAAAAAATATAAAAAAATACAAAATTTACAAAATACAATATACTATATGATAGTTTATTAAAAAATGACGTTGATATAAATAAAACAAATAGAAAATTAAAACTTAAATGGATAAAAAGTAAATTAAATGTATAAATTTTAATAGGGGTGTCAAGAATATGTAAGAGAGTTTTATAAAATAGGAGGAAATGTGAAGTGTCAAATTTAGAAATGAATAAAAGACCTATAGATGTCCCAAATAGTGCAAAGAAGTCTAGAAAGAATGGTAAAGTACCAGGAGTACTATATGGAAATAAGATTAATAATCTATTATTTGAAGTTGGAGAATTAGAATTATGTCATGAGATAGGTATTAATGGAGAACATGGCGTATTAGAATTTAATTTAGATGGAGAATCTCATAGAGGATTAATAAAGGAAGTTCAAAGAGATCCTGTTACAAATAAAATAATTCATTTAGATTTAGAAGAGTTAAATGGTAAAAATAAAGTAATTTCATCTGTTCCTATTCACTATGTTGGTGAAGAGTACTTAAATAAAAAAGGAATAGTTCTACAAAAAGAAAAAGATAGCGTGAAAGTAGAATGTTCAATTGAATCATTACCTAAACATATTAATTTTAATATTGGAAATGGGAATGTTGGTTCTGTTTATAAATTTGGAGATTTGGAAGTTGCATCAGAAATTTCAATTTTAGATGATTTAAATTCAGTAATTGCTTCAGTAATATACGAAAGAAAAACTGTTAAAGATAATAATGAATTAGCACAAAGTGATTCAAATCAAACTGCATAATAATATAAATAAAAAAATAAGAGATAAAACTTTATATCTCTTATTTTTTTTATTTAAAAAATTCCAAATTTATTATATAATAATTAAAGTATAGACTATTGAAAATGTTTAGGAGGTAGAATATGGATTATAGAGAGAGATACAGAGAGTGGCTAGACTCAAATGTAATATCAGAGACAATTAAAGAAGAATTAAGATCAATTACCGATGAAAAGGAAATAGAAGATAGATTCTATAAAGAATTAGATTTCGGTACTGGTGGATTGAGAGGAGTAATTGGTGCTGGAACTAATAGAATGAATGTATATACAGTTTCAAAAGCAACTCAAGGATTTGCTAATTATTTAAATAAATCTTTTGAAGAGCCAAAAGTAGCTATTGCATATGACTCAAGAAATATGTCAAAAGAGTTTGCAGAAGCGGCTGCATTAACTCTTTGTGCAAATAAAATAAAAGTATTTTTATTTGAAAGTTTAAGACCTACACCAATGTTATCGTTTGCAGCTAGACATTTAGATTGTCAAGGTGGAATAGTTATAACAGCATCACATAATCCTAAGATATATAATGGATACAAAGTTTATGATGAATTTGGTGGTCAAGTTACTGATGAAAAAGCTGGAATTATAATAGGAGAAGTTAATAGTATCTTAAACTACGAAGATATAAAAACTTTATCTCTTGAAGAAGCTTTAGATAACAATATGTTAGAATATATTGGAGAAGAAGTAGACAAAGCGTACATTGAAGCGGCTAAAACTCTTACTATAAGAGAAGAATTAGTAAAAGAAAAGGCTAAGGATTTAAAAGTAATATACACTCCAATACACGGAACTGGTAATATGCCAGTAAGAAGATTATTAGCTGAATTAGGATATGAAAATGTTGAAGTTGTAAAAGAACAAGAAATGCCAGATGGTAATTTCCCAACAACATCTTATCCAAATCCAGAAAGTCCACAAGTTTTTGAATTAGCTCTTGAGATGGCTAAAACAAGCAATCCAGATATAATTTTTGGAACAGACCCTGATGCTGATAGAATTGGTGTTGTAGTTAAAGAAAATAATGGAGAATATAAAGTGTTAACTGGTAACCAAACAGGTATGTTATTAACTGACTATATGTTATCTG
>CAYRLC010000211.1:0-2293 GCA_964424995.1 uncultured Croceicoccus sp. | reverse complement strand
GATCGACGATGTAGTCGCCCACGACTGCGCCCGCCTGCAGCTTCTGCGCCTGTTCGACAGAGACCTGCTTGAAGTAATCCTCGACCTCCTCGACCACTTCGACCACGCGCCACAGGCGAAGGTCGCCCGAATTGGGGTCGAGCTTGGCGCGGATGTCGTTTTCCGCGCCGTAACGGTTGCGGGCGGACTTCTGGATCGCCTCTTCCATCGCCTCGATGACGATCGACTTGTCGATCATCTTCTCGTTCGCCACCGAGTTGGCGATGGCGAGCAGTTCGGCGCGATTTGCGGAAATCGGGCTGGCCATTATCAGTCTTCCTGTTCCTGAAGATCGTCTTCGATTTCGATGATTTCGTCAGCCCCGCTGGTGTCGAGCGGGACGGTGGCGGCGATCAGCCGGTCGGTCAGGACCAGCTTTGCCGAATGAATGTCGCCGAACGGAATTTCGACCCGCCCGTTCTTGCGGTCGTCGATGGCGACCATTTCGCCGCCCGGACCATCGGCAATCCCGATCAGGTCGCCATGAAATGTGCGGCGATTGCCGGTCGGCGCCTCGGCATCCTTGCCGAGGTTGATCCGCGCCTCGTGCCCCGCCCAGTTGGCGAAATCCTTGGCACGGGTCAGCGGGCGGTCGATGCCCGGGCTGCTGACTTCGAGGCGATAGGCACCCTCGATCAGGTCGTCGCCCACCTCTTCACGCTTGTCGAGCTGTTCGGAGATGCGGCGCGACAGGGCCATGCACTGCTCGATCACCAGCTGGCCGGTGGCGGGGTTCTCCGCCATCACCTGCAGGGTGCGCTCGTCGTCCTGGCCGAACAGCTTCACGCGCACGAGGTCGAAGCCCAAAGCGGTGGCTTCGGCTTCGATCAGTGCGGTCGCGCGGGCGATATCGGTCATTCGGGCTCCAGGCAGTTCGACCCGGACAAGGCATGCGAGAAATCGTGCCGGGGCGTGTCCGCTCCGGCCCGGCCTTGCTTGCGACAATGTCGGGATGAGTCGCCAATTAGGCGCTTCGCATCGCTTTTACAAGCCCGTTCAGCCCGCGGTTATCGCGTGCTTCTTCATGCAGTGGCGCAGCTGGTCATAGGACAGGCCCAGCGCCTCTGCCGTCTTGCGCTGGTTCCAGCGGTTGCGATCCAGCGCCGCCTCGACAATCGCCCTTTCATGGCTGTCGACCGCGATGCGAAGGTCGGTGACGGCGGCAAAGTCGAAGGCGGCGCGCGGCGCGGCGGCGGGTGCCGGAGCGGCGCGCGGGCTGCGCGGCTCTGCCGACTTGGGAGCCCAAGGGCTTTCGAACGGGTCGAACACCACCTCGCCGATGGGCAGGTCCCACATGTCCCAGCGATAAACCGCGCGTTCGACCGCGTTGCGCAGTTCGCGCACGTTGCCCGGCCATTCGTAGGCCTCCAGCGCGTCCATCACTTCTTCCGAAAAGCCGGGCCATTCCGGCCATTGCAGTTCGGCGGCCATGCGGCGGCCGAAGAAGTCGGCGAGGACGAGGATGTCGCCCTCTCGTGCGCGCAGAGGCGGCAGGGTGATGACCTCGAAGCTCAGGCGGTCGAGCAGGTCGGCCCGGAACCGGCCCGCCTCGGCCATCGCGGGCAGGTCCTCGTTGGTGGCGGCCACGATGCGCACGTCGACCCGGCGCGGGCGCGAGGAACCTATGCGCGTGACCTCGCCATATTCGACCGCGCGCAGCAGACGTTCCTGCGCCGCCATCGACAGTGTGCCGAGTTCGTCGAGGAACAGCGTGCCGCGGTCGGCTTCCTCGAACCGGCCTTCCCGCGCCTTCGTGGCGCCGGTGAAGGCCCCCGCCTCGTGCCCGAACAGCTCGGCCTCGATCAATGTCTCGGGCAATGCCGCGCAGTTCATCACCACCAGCGGCTCGCCCCAGCGGTCGGACAGGCGGTGGAGACGTTCGGCGATCAGTTCCTTGCCCGTCCCACGCTCGCCGATGACCAGCACCGGACGCGAAAGGGCGGCGGCGCGGCTGGCGCGCTCGACAGCGTCGAGGATCGACGGCGACTGGCCAACGAACTGATTTTCCCGCTCCATTCCCAAAATCTAGTGCATTTTCCCAACTTGCGGCAATATCCACTTTGCGCGTCGCGCCGAGAATTTTCCTAAGCCATTGTTAATACGTAGAAGTTCTAACTTGGCACGCCTCTTGCTGTAACCTGAACATTGAATTGAAAGGGATGAAAGAGATGTTCGACCGCCTCATGAATCAAAGCCCGCTGGCATGGTCCTCGGTGGCCAGCCTGGCCGCGATGCTGGCGCTCAATATCTTCGC
>CAYRLC010000210.1:0-2313 GCA_964424995.1 uncultured Croceicoccus sp. | reverse complement strand
CGTCTCAAATTTTGCCGATTATCAAGCCAAAATTCAAAGCACCTGTGCCAGTGATAGCGACTTGGTTGGCATCACGGATTACCGCGAGCGTGTTGAACGTGCCATGCAAGTGCAACAGCAAAAATCTTCTTAACTCATTCTCCCCACATTTTAGGTTGTTCTATGCTGAATAAAATCATGTTTTTCTTGCCAACTTTAGGTGGTGGCGGTGCCGAACGTACCGTGATCCAACTGGCAAATAACTTGGTACAGCAAGGCCGTGATGTGGATGTGGTGGTCTGTGATTTAAGCGGAGAAAAAGCCAAATTATTGCCTGAAGTCGACTCTAAAATTCAGCTGATTGACTTAAATTGCGGTCGTGTTTTTCGAGCAATCACGCCATTAAAACAACTGTTAAAAGCTGTGCCTGCGATTGCAAAACGTTTGGCAAAAAGTCAAAGCAAACTCATTTTGCGTGAAGTTTCAACGCCATCGAAAAATATGAAGCTGACTGGTTTGAAAAAGTTTGTCTTTAATCGTTTGGTGAATTGGACTTATTGTAGTGCCGATCAAGTGGTCTGTGTATCCAATGGCGTATTAGAAGATTTTAAGCAGTACTACCATTACTCTGAAAATAACCTGAGCACCATTTATAACCCTGTGATTGATAGCCGTTATTTGCAAAAACTCAAAGCACCGGTACAGCATCATTTCTTTAGCCAAGATCACCAAGTAGTGTTGGCGGTGGGGCGTTTAACCGAAGCCAAGAATTTTGGTTTGTTAATTCGTTCCTTTAAAGCCTTATATGATCAGCATGCGGATACACGCCTGATTATTTTGGGTGAAGGTGAACTGCGAGCTGAGTTTGAAGCCTTAATTACGGAATTAGGTTTAAACGATGTGGTGGATTTACCGGGCTTTGATCCAAACCCTTATGCTTATTTTAAATATGCTTCGTTATTTGTTTTAAGCTCGAATTGGGAAGGCTTACCGGGCGTGCTGATTCAAGCACTAGCATCAAAAGTCAAAGTGGTGAGTACCGATTGTCCAAGTGGTCCACGTGAAATTTTGGCAGAGGGTCAGTTTGGGCTTTTAGTACCATGTGATGATCAAAAAGCTTTAAGCGATGCCATGCATCAAGCGATCTATCATAATTATGTGACATTTGATGCGGACGCATTTAAAGCACATTGTTTGCAATTCCATAAAGATACCGTGGTGCGTCAGTACCAAGATTTGTTGGAGTCAAAGGCATGAATAAACCGCTAATGGTGCATGTGATTACCAACTTTGCAGGGGTAGGCGGTGCTGAGATGATGCTGGCACGTCTGATTCAATTTACTGAAGATCAGTATCAGCACGTGATCATTAGTTTGATGAAAACCTCAGAGGTGTATCAAACGACCTTAGATCGTTGTCAGTCACATTATGCGCTAGGTTGGAATGGCTTAAATACTTTTGGCACCATTCAAAAGCTCCGTAGTCTACTTAAAAAATTACAACCGAAAACAGTGCAATGTTGGATGTATCATGCCAATGCATTGACTAGTTTAAGTGTCATTGGTTTGTCTCAAAAGCCGAATGTGGTGTGGGGCATTCATCACTCACTTGCTTCACCCAAAGATGAATCGATCAGTACCAAAATTGCATTAGGCTTAAGTAAGGTTTTATCGAAACAGCCAAGCGCTATTATTTACTGTGCACATTCATCCAAACAGCAACATGGTGATTTTGGTTTTAAAAATGCAAATCAATATGTGATTGCCAATGGGGTGTTTCTCGATAAATTTCAGCCTAATCTACAGTTGCATGAACCGATGGTGATCGGATTTGCTGGTAATTATAGACATGCCAAAGGTTACCCATATTTATTTGAAACCATGGGCCTGCTCAAAAATGAAAACATCCTTTTTAAAATTGCAGGTAGCGGAGCAAACTTAGATCATCCCGAAGTAAAAGTTTTGTTTGAGCAGTATCAATTGAATAGTCAAAAGGTGCATCTGCTGGATCAAATTTCGGATATGCCAGCCTTTTACCAATCCATAGATGCATTCTTAATGACCTCAATTACCGAAGGGTTCCCGAATGTCTTGGTGGAAGCGATGGCATCGGGTTTGCCATGTATCAGTACCGATGTCGGTGATGCGAAATACATTGTGCAAGATTTAGGCAGTATTGTTCCGCCACGCAATGCCCAAGCGTTGGCAGATGCGATAATGGCTTATACACAAAAATCACCAGCAGAAAAACAAGGCTTAAAACAAGCGACACGTAAACGAGTCGAGCAGAATTTCAGTATTGCAACCGTCAGCCGTCAATATATGCAGGTGTGGA
>CAYRLC010000209.1:868-2342 GCA_964424995.1 uncultured Croceicoccus sp. | reverse complement strand
CCTGCCGTCGCGTGCCGCATCGAAGAGGAAAGCGGCTCCGATGCCCGGACAGCCCGGTCAGCGTCTGCTCGTTGGTGCTGGCGATTCGGCGCGCTCGGACCGGTCGATGCGACGATGTGCTGTTACGCCGCGAGGTCAGCGTTCCGGGTGATCGGTGCTCAATGGCTGCGACAAGGCACGCGGCAACAGCGACGACGAGAACCAGGGATCGGCAGCGTCATCGCCAGGGGCATCAAATGTTCTCAAAGACATCTCTCCTGTGAGAAGCGAGCCCTTGAGTCACTGATGAGCCGGACTTTGATTATTCAAGCATCAAATTTCGGGACGAAACCGCCGAACAGAGTCGACGCTGCTATCGGCTACTTGTTTGTGGCCGGATCCTAGCGATGGTGCTGGCGGATGGTCGCGCACGGAGGCGGCGGAGGCCCGCGGGATAAATCGTCAGACGCTGCGCGGGTGCTTGCGGGTCGCGACCGGGCCCTTCAGGGCGTAACCGGATGGTGCTGCCTCGATGAGTGCGCGGTCGGCAAAATGCTGCAGCGGATGGACTGGAGCCGCGCCCATAGCGCCAGGCCGGATGGCGCCGCGCAGCAGGCTATTTAAAAGCCCTGCGTCTCAGGTGCGCAAGGTGAGGCCGCCGTCCACCACCAACTCGTGACCGGTGATGAAGTCGGCTTCATCGGAGGCCAGCAGCAGGGCGCCGCGGGCAATGTCGATCGGTTGGCCAAGCCGGCGCAGCGCGGCCTTCTTCTCCCAGACTTCGCGGATTTCCGGCTTGTCGAAGTTGGTCTGCGTCATGCCGCTGTAGATCGCGCCCGGGCAGACATAGTTGGCGGTGATGTTGAACTTGCCGAGCTCCAGCGCCAGCGTGCGCGTCAGCCCGCCGACACCCGCCTTGGAGGCGCAATAGGCCGCGAGGCCGTAGTCGGTGTCGAAGGCCATGACCGAGGCGGTGTTGACGATGCGCGCCCGGCCCTTCGCCCTCGCCCGCTCCTTCAGCGCCGGAATCGCCTCCCGGCACAGGCGGAACATGCCGCGTACGTTCACCCCGTTCACGCGGTCCCACATCTCGTCGGTCATTTCCTCGACGAAGGCGCGGCCGCTGACGCCGGCATTGTTGAACAGGATGTCGAGCGCCCCGAACCGGTCGAGGGCGGCCGCCACAATCTTCTTCGGCGCGTCGTCGCCGGTGATGTCGGCCGCGAAGGGCTCGATCACGGAGTTGCCGGCATGCACAGTGTCGATCGCCGACTCCGGCCGGTCGACCGCCAGCACCTGCGCGCCCTCCTCCGCGAAGAGCTTCGCAGAGGCCGCCCCGATGCCCGAGGCGGCGCCCGTCACGATGGCGATCTTGCCGGTCAGTCTGCCCATGCGGACCTCCGTCTTTCTCAGGCGACTTCGATGATGACCTTGCCGGTCGCCTTGCGCGACAGCAGCGCGTTCATGGCGTCGGCCGCCTTCTCCAGCGGGAAGC
>CAYRLC010000209.1:0-858 GCA_964424995.1 uncultured Croceicoccus sp. | reverse complement strand
GTGTTCCCGGCATGGACCGTGTCGATCGCCGATTCCGGCCGGTCGACCGCCAGCACCTGGGCGCCCTCCTCCGCGAACAGCCTGGCCGACGCCGCCCCGATTCCCGAGGCGGCCCCTGTCACGATCGCAATCTTGCCGGCCAGTCTGTCCATCGAAGCCTCCGTGGTGTCATGCGACCTCGATGATGACCTTGCCGGTCGCCTTGCGCGACAGCAGGGCGTTCATCGCATCGGCGCTCTTCTCCAGCGGGAAGCGCATGGAGATGTGCGGCTTCAGCTTGCCCTCGCCGTACCAGGCCAGCATCTCGTCGAAGTTCTTGCGCGCCTCGGCGGGCTCGCGGCCGCGCCACGCGCCGTAGAACACGCCGCGCACGTCGCAGCTCTTCAGCAGCGCCAGGTTGGCCGGCAGCGACGGGATGCGGCCGGCCGCGAAGCCCACCACCAGCAGGCGCCCGTACCAGGCGATGCAGCGCACCGACTCGTCGAAGGCGTCGCCGCCGACCGCGTCGTAGATGATGTCCGCGCCCGCGCCGCCGGTCAGTTCCTTGACCTTGTCGCGCATCTTCTCCTTGGCGTAGTTCACGAACATCGTCGCGCCGTACTTCCGGCAAATCTCCATCTTCTCGTCGGAGCCGACGGCCGCGATGACCTTGAGGCCCATCAGCGCGCCCAGTTCCACCGCGGTCAGGCCGACGCCGCCCGAGGCGCCGGTCACCAGCAGCGTCTCGCCCGGCTTGTAGCTGCTGCGCTGCTTCAGCGCGTAGTAAGAGGTGCCGTAGGTCATGGTGAACGCGGCACCATCCTCGTAGCTCATGTTCTTCGGCATCGGCAGGAGCTGGATCTCGTCGACCACCGCCTC
>CAYRLC010000208.1:1669-2345 GCA_964424995.1 uncultured Croceicoccus sp. | reverse complement strand
TAATTGCCGAATAGACCCTGCCGCAAGATTACGCGGATTTGCAAAAGGCTGCTCACCATTTTTCACTTTTTTTGCATTTAATTTTTCAAAATCTTTTTTAAATATAACTATTTCTCCACGGACTTCTATTTCGGAAGAATACCCATCTTCCTCGGACACGCTCAAGGGCGCTCGCCCAAGCTTACGGTCCTCAGAAGAGGGTATTCCTTCCGAAATAGAAATCTTTAATGGAATATTTTGAATAGTCTTAACATTCTGCGTTACATCTTCGCCTACCAAGCCATCACCCCGCGTCACCGCTTGATAAAATATACCGTCGCGATATTTCAGCGCACAAGCCAGACCATCCATTTTAATATCCGTGAAAAATTCTTCTATTTTCCCACCCGGAATTAACTTCTCATTGCGCGAAATCCAATCTTTAATTTCCTCTTTCGAAAACACATCTGCTAGGCTAATCATCCGCTTTTCGTGTGTAACTTTCGTAAATTTATCTAGTGGCCTCCCTGCCACCCGCTGCGTAGGCGAATCCGGCGTAATAAGTTCTGGATACTCTGCTTCTAGCTGCACCAACTCATGCTTCAACGAGTCCGCTGCCGCTTCACTCATAATCGACTCATCTAACACATGATAATGATACCGATAATCATTTATCAGCTCTCTAAGTTTCGCAATT
>CAYRLC010000208.1:0-1659 GCA_964424995.1 uncultured Croceicoccus sp. | reverse complement strand
CGACCACACCCCCACCAGAGAGGAATTGATAGAGCTTTTGAAGATGCATTTGAATTTGTATGAAAAATATGCAATTCCCACAAATATTGAGGAACATAAAGGCAAAATCTGCCAAAGGCAGATTCTTGCCGCCGAAGGGGCGAAGCAATGTGATAAAATCTATTATCACATTGCGAAGCTTCCGAGATGTAGTGAATTATGAAACCGTATCGTAATTTAACATCCATCTATAGTACAAATATAAGTAGGCAGTAATATATATAGCAGTAAAGCAAGTCATTATATTTAGGCAAACCGGAATAAATGGTATGCCGGCTGTCCATTCGAAAGTTTTCATCCATAAATCAAACACTATCAGCGGCAACATCACTATCACCCACATTATCGCCAGTGCAATCAAAAGCGCCACTAGTCGTAAAATAAATTTCACCCTTCGCCCCATCATCAAATCCGAAGCCGCACCTAAAGCCTTCAAAGGATAAAGTCCTGGGGCCGATACAGCTACCAACGCAATCAAAGAACTAGACAATAAATACCCAGAAAGTAATATCATCAATGCCGCAAAGATAAAGAATATTAACGCGTAAAACGGTGTCGCCAAAAAGTCCGTTTGCACTGCCGCCGAATACACAATAATCAACAGAAAAATTGGGATACACTGTATTACCGCAATCGCAAACACTACAAACGTAGAAATTAGCGGCGTCATCGCATTGTATAGACCATCGCGAAGTTTCACTTTATGTCCCGCCAACCGATGCCTTAGCAAGAATATAGTTACCAACCAAATAATCAAGAAAATTATCACTCCAAACACCGTAGCTGCCTCCGACGATTCGCCAGAAAGCCCACCAGTAGTTACCGTAGAAATCAATAAAAGTCCAGCTTTTGCTACATTACCAATATCGCCACCTGCCACCTGCATACTGGTCTCATCCAACACATCCTGGAATTGCGTATAAGTAGATTCGCTCATTATACCCACTAGCGCTACATTAAGTAGCACCACTATAATCAAGAACGGTAAAAACAATTTCCAATTCTTAAAAACAATCTTAAACGACGCAAAAATATGATACATTATACCCGGTACTTCTAAATCGCGCTGATAATCTTCACGATAAGACCTTTTAAAAGACTTGTGCAACCGCACTCTTTCTCCGCGTTTTTCCTTCACCTTCCCCTTAGTTTCCAAAAACCGTACCCTAAAACCTTTTTTCTCATGCCTAATTTTAGCCGGCTTTTCCTCCGCCAGCAGTTTTTCTACTGTCTTATCTTTCACCTTATTACGCTGAATTTTTCTAGAATGTTTGTTTGCCATGCTCAAGCCTCTCTATACGTTTTTCAATCGGCGGATGCGAACTAAATAAGTTGCTGAAAAAACCTTTCCGCAAAGGATTATTTATATACATCGCTTCCGTTGCAATATTTTGGCTATGCATCGGCTGCGAATGTGATTGCAATTTCTTCAACGCATCTATCATCCCCTCCGGATAACGCGTGATATTTACCGCCGAAGCATCCGCCAAAAATTCCCGTTGCCGACTTACTGCCATTTGCGCAATCCCGGCAAATATTGGTGCCAATATCGCTACTATTAGTATCAATACATATCCTACCGGGCTACCTTCGTTATCACGCCGCCGATTTCCATAATAC
>CAYRLC010000207.1:0-2350 GCA_964424995.1 uncultured Croceicoccus sp. | reverse complement strand
GGCAAGCTGTCGCAAGGCGGCGAGGTCCATGTCTCGACCCGCGAGGACGAGGGGCAGACCGTGCTGGCCTTCGAACTCACGCCTGCCGCGCCCAAGGTGGTCAAGTCCCGCAAGGGCAAGGCCGCCAAGGGTTCGGCCAAGGGTGTGGGCCGAAAGACCGACGAGACTTCGGGCCAGGCCGACGATAAGGCCGAGTGACGACGGGGGTTCTACACCCCGTGTCGGTCGATGAGCGGAAAGGCGGTCCTGCGGGGCCGCCTTTCTTCGTTCAGGGGTGCAGTTTCGCGATCAGGTCGGCGACTTGCCGCCGGGTGTCATCCAGCGACAGGCCGGTATCGATGACATGATCGGCGCGGCGGCGCTTCTCGGCATCGGGCATCTGGCGCGACAGGATATCGGCGAACTTGGCTTCGGTCATGCCGGGGCGCGCCAGCACGCGGCGGCGCTGTTCCTCGGCCGGGGCCGAGACGACCGCCACTGCATCGAGCCCCGCGCTGCCGGTGCGCTCGTAGAGCAGCGGGATGTCGAACACGACAATCGGGGCGTGCCAGTTGGTGTCCATAAACGCGATCCGCTCCGCCGCGACGGCGGGATGGACGATGGCTTCCAGCCGAGCGAGGGCGGCGGGATCGGCAAAGACCTGCGCGCCGAGGTCAGCCCGTCTGACGCCGTCCGGGCCGGTCGATCCGGGAAAGGCAGCCTCGATCGCCGGGAGCAGTTCGCCGCCCGGCCCCTGCATCCGGTGCACTTCGGCATCGGCATCGAAGACGGGAACGCCGAGGTCGCGGAGCATCCCTGCGACCGTCGATTTGCCCATGCCGATCGAGCCGGTGAGGCCGAGAATGAACGGGCGCGGCCCCTCGCGCTGCGGCATGGCGCGACTCACGTCGTGAGCCTGCGGCGCAGCTCGTCGTCGGCATCGCGGGGCGCGGGCACGCCGAAGAAGCGCTCGAACGCGGAGGCTGCCTGTCCGATCAGCATGGCGAGGCCGTCTATGGTGCGAAAACCGCGCTGCCTCGCTTCGGCCAGAAACGGTGTTTCGAGCGGGGTGGTGACGATATCGTAGCAGACCGATCCGGGCGGCACGTGGCTGAAATCCAGCGCCAGTGGCTCGTGCCCGACCATGCCCAGCGACGTCGCGTTGACGACGAGATCGAGGCAACCCTCGCGGTCGTTGAAGGTGAAATCGGTCGCTCGTGCAAAATGATCGAGCGGGGCGACATGGTGCTCGCCCTTGGGGTCCAGTTCGTCGAGCAGCGCCCGTGCCTTGGCCGGATCGCGGCCCGCGACGACGAGCACGAGCCCCTCATCGGCTAGCCCCGCGATGATCGCTCGCGCCGCACCGCCGGTGCCGATCACGCGGGCCATGCGGAAATAGTGCGTCTTGGCGAGATCCGCGCGGAGCGGTTCGAGAAAGCCTGTAACATCGGTGTTGGTACCGATCAGTTCGCCATTCACCGGGATCACCGTGTTCACCGCACCGACACGCGCCGCGATCGGCTCGATCCGGTCGAGCAGCGGCATGATCGCCTGCTTGTGCGGCATCGTCACGTTGCACCCGCGCCAGTCGGGATCGCTGCGCCGGCTGGCGATGTAGGTGGCGAGCCCGTCCGGCTTCACATGACAGAGGCGATAGTCCGCCTCTATCCCCGCGCGGCCCAGCCAGAATCCGTGGATCGCAGGCGATTTCGATTGCGCGATGGGATCGCCGATCACTTCGGCATAGGGCCTGCTCACGACGGCAGCACCCCTTGCGCGCGCAGGCCTGCCAAGACTTTCAGGAGGGGCATGCCCAGCACCGTGAACTGGTCGCCTTCGATGGCGGAGAACAGCTGCGGCCCCAGCGCCTCGATCCGGAAGACCCCGACGCAATAGGCGACTTCGGGCCATTCGGCGTCGAGATAGGCCTCGATGAAAGCGTCGGACAGATCGCGAACGACCAGGCGCGCCAGATCGACATCGCGGGACAGCACGACACCATCGCGCGCCAGCACGGCGCCGCTGTAGAGTTCCATCGTCCTGCCGGAAAAGAAGCGAAGATGCGCGGCGGCATCCTCGCGGCTGGCGGGCTTGTCGAACCGCCGTCCGTCCACCACGACAAGGGAATCGCTGCCCAGCACCAGCGCGCCGGGCCGTTGGGACGAAACAGCCAGCGCCTTGGCCTCGGCCAGTGCCACGGCGATGTCGGACGCAGGCGCGCCCTGAAGCCGCGCCTCCAGCGCACGTTCGTCGAGATCGGCAGACACCGCCTCGAACGAAACGCCGGCCGCGGTCAGCATCGCCTGTCGCGATGCGCTTTTCGAAGCGAGAATCAGCATGGGAACGCGATCACACCGGTTTGGGGCCGGGC
>CAYRLC010000206.1:0-2417 GCA_964424995.1 uncultured Croceicoccus sp. | reverse complement strand
AACCGGGAGCGACCCTCGCGTCGGTGAAGATGTAGCCGAGCATCGTCGCCATGTCGGGCGCAATCATGCCGCTCCCCTTGATGATGGCGCTGATTTCGACGCGGACATCGCCGATCATCGCGCTCGCCGTCGCGCCCTTGGCGAAAGTGTCGGTCGTGCCGATGGTGTCGGCGGCGGTCTGCCAGTCGCAGGGTTCGGCCGCAAAGGCGTTCATCACGCCCTGTTCGGCCTTGTCGCGGGGCAGGGGCACGCCGATCACGCCGGTGGAGGACACGAAGACGTCGCTCGGCTTGCAACCCAGGTGCGCGGCGACTTGCGCCATGATCTGTTCCACCGCCTCGCGCCCACGGTATCCGGTAAAGGCGTTGGAATTGCCGGCATTGACCACCAGCGCGCGTGCGCGGCCCAGCTTCACCTGCTCGCGGCCCATCTCGACCTCGCTCGAACAGCAGACGTTCCGGGTGAACACGCCCGCGACGGCGGTGCCCTCGTCCAGCTCGACGTAAGTGAGGTCGCAGCGGTTCCACGTCTTGTACTGCGCGCGGGCAACACGCGGCACGGCCCCGGCGATGGCGGGCGCGGCGGGAAACGGGCGAGCGAGCGGGGATCTTTCCATGGGCCACGCGGTTAACGCGGGCATGACATGTCAGCAAGCGGGCAAAGTTGCGGATTTCGCGCATGACGGGTGGATTTTTCGCAGTTCCGTGCGTATCTTGCCGCAAGCATGAAACGGCTCCTCGCCCTTGCCGCCCTGTTGCTGGGCCTGTCCGCGCTGATCGCACCGGCGCAGGCGCGCCTGTACCATGCGGCGGACAGCACTTCGCAATCCCTGTCGGATCGCGGGCCGGGGGCGGCGCAGAACCTGCGCGCCGAAAGCGACAGCACCCAGCCGCGCACCAGCCGCCGCAAGACCGTACGCCCCCTGGGCGCGCCGGAAAGCAGCACGCCGCGCACGGTGGTCCTGCCGGTCATCATGCTGGCCGACCGGCCTCTCGAATAGCATTGCCGCGGCCCGGCGCCGCGCGCGCCCGGCCCGCATTTTCCGCACCCATTGCGGCGCGCCATGTTGCGTGCCGGTTCCCCACACATCGGGCCCGCATTCCGGGCCGCACGTAGAAAGAGCCGACCCATGTTCGGATCCATTGCCAAGTCCCTCTTCGGCTCGTCCAACGACCGTTACGTCAAGTCGATGGGCAAGATCGTCGACCGCATCAACAGCCTCGAGCCGCATTACGAGGCGATGAGCGACGAGGAACTGAAGGGGCAGACCGCCCTGTTCCGCCAGCGGCTGGAGGCGGGCGAGACGCTCGACGACCTGCTGCCCGAAGCCTTCGCCGTGGTGCGCGAAGGCTCGAAGCGCGTCTTCGGCATGCGCCACTTCGATGTGCAGATGGTGGGCGGCATCGCCCTGCACCGGGGCGAGATCGCCGAGATGCGCACGGGTGAGGGCAAGACGCTGGTGGCGACGCTGGCGGTCTATCTCAACGGCCTCACCGGCAAGGGCGTGCACGTCGTCACCGTCAACGACTACCTCGCCCGCCGCGACGCGGACACGATGGGCAAGCTCTACAACTGGCTGGGCCTGACCGTCGGCGTGATCGTGCCCAACATGCACGAGTTCGACCGCCGCGAAAGCTACGCCTGCGACATCACCTACTCGACCAACAACGAGCTGGGCTTCGACTACCTGCGCGACAACATGAAGCAGTCGCGCGACCAGCAGGTCCACCGGCCCTTCAACTTCGCCATCGTCGACGAAGTCGACTCGATCCTGATCGACGAGGCGCGCACCCCGCTGATCATCTCCGGCCCGGCCGACGAGTCGCCGGAGCTGTACATCCGCGTCAACCGCATCGTGCCCAACCTGGTGCGCCAGGAAACCGAGGAAGGCGAAGGCGATTTCTGGGTCGACGAGAAGGGCAAGCAGGTTTACCTGTCCGAAGCGGGCATGGAACATGCCGAGCAGCTGCTGCGCGAGGCCGGCATCATTGCCGATGACAGCGAAGGTGGCCTGTACGCAGCAAGCAACCTGAGCGTGGTCCACCACCTCAATGCCGCGCTGCGCGCCCATGCGATCTACCAGCGCGATGTCGACTACATCGTCCGCGATGGCGAGGTGATCATCGTCGACGAGTTCACCGGGCGTACCCTGGCCGGGCGGCGCTGGTCCGACGGCCTGCACCAGGCGGTGGAGGCCAAGGAAGGGGTGCCGGTGCAGCGCGAGAACCAGACCCTGGCCTCGGTGACCTTCCAGAACCTGTTCCGCATGTACGGCAAGCTGTCCGGCATGACCGGCACCGCCGATACCGAAGCCTATGAGTTCCAGAGCATCTACGGCCTGGAAGTGACGGTGATTCCGACCAACCGCCCGACCCAGCGCAAGGACCACCCCGACCAGGTGTTCCTCAACCGCAAGG
>CAYRLC010000205.1:0-2493 GCA_964424995.1 uncultured Croceicoccus sp. | reverse complement strand
TACGACGTCTATGACCGCATGGAATTCGACATTCCGGTCGGCACCAACAGCGACTGCTATGACCGGTTCATGGTCCGCGTCGAGGAAGTGCGCCAGTCGGCCCGGATCATGAAGCAGTGCCTGCGCGATATGCCGTCCGGCCCGGTGGCCAGCACCGATCGCAAGGTTTCGCCGCCCAAGCGCGCCGAAATGAAGCAGTCGATGGAAGCGCTGATCCATCACTTCAAGCTCTACACCGAAGGCTTCCACGTGCCTGCGGGCGAAGTCTACGTCGCGACGGAAAGCCCGAAGGGCGAGTTCGGCGTCTACCTCGTCTCCGATGGCTCGAACAAACCCTATCGCTGCAAGATCCGGCCGACCGCGTTCAGCCATCTCCAGGCGATGGACATGATGTGCAAGGGGCACATGCTTCCCGACGCGACCGCCATTCTGGGCGCGATCGACGTGGTGTTCGGGGAGTGTGACCGGTGAACCACACGGACCAGCGCATTCGGCCTGCCGCTCCCTGTCAGGGCGGACTTTTTCAGGCCGTGGCAAGGGTCCGCGCGGAAATGACGTGGGGCGGCGCCGTCGCGGGATCGACCGGCGCCTTCTTCGGAGGGTCCAGAATCATGAAACTCGACACCAACCAGCAAATGACCGTGCTCGCTTCGGCCACCGGGCTGATCCTGATCGCGTTCTACTTCCTTGCCATGTACCTCGGCACCGATACCGCCGACTGGCTGCCGAACGTGATCGCCTGCATCGGCGGCTTCGAACTCTACATGTTCGGGCAGAGCCAGTGGGAAGCGTTCAAGCGGAAGCGTGCCAATGACCGTGGGGGCCCGCGTGGCTGATACCATTACCCGTAACCTGACCGACATCGCCCGCGCGATGATCGACGCCTACAATGCGCAGGACGTCGATACTTACGTCTCGTTCATGACGGACGAGGCGTGCGAGGCGAACTATCGCGGCGACGTCGTGCGCGAAGGCAAGGAAGGAACCCGCTCGGGTCTCGCCGCCGCGTTCGCGCGCTGGCCGCAGAACCGGGCCGAGATCCTTTCGGCGCAGGAAATCGGCAACTACGTCCTGATGCGCGAGCATGTCACGCGCGGTCCCGCGACCGACGGTTCGGCGCTGGTCGATCCGTTCGAGGTGGTCGCGATCTATACTTTCGAGGGTGACAGGTGCGCCCGCGTGGAGTTCGTCCGCTAATGGCCGACCGTTACATCGAGCCCGAGACTCCCGAACTGCGCGCCCGCTGGGGCGGCTTCGCATTCACCCCCGCTTGGGAGGCGAAGGCGAAGGAGGCGATCTCGCACTATCCCAAGGGCCGGCAGAAGTCGGCGGTCATGGCCCTGCTCGACATCGCGCAGCGCCAGGTGGGCGAGGAGACGCAGACCCAAGGGTGGCTGCCGATCCCGGTGATGGAATACGTGGCTGCCTACCTCGACATGCCGGTGATCAGGGTGGTCGAGGTCGCGACCTTCTACACGATGTACAACCTCGTGCCGGTCGGCCGTTTCCACGTGCAGGTCTGCGGCACCACGCCGTGCTGGCTGCGCGGCTCGGACGAGGTCATGGCGACCTGCAAGAAGCGCGGGATGAGCAAGGGCCACACCACCGCCGACGGCATGTGGACGCTGACCGAGGTGGAGTGCATGGGCAACTGCTCGAGCGCGCCGATGGTCCAGATCAACGACGACAATTACGAGGACCTGACCGGCGAACGCCTCGACGCGATCCTCGATGCGCTGGCCGCCGGGCAGACGCCCAAGGCGGGCACGCAGGAACCGGGCCGCCACACCGTCGAACCCGTCGGCGCGCTCAGCACGCTGACCGCGATGGTCGACGCCAACCACGATTATCGGGGCGAATGGTGACGAACCGCGCAACCAGAGCCGGTTTTCCGGTCATCGGCGCGATCTTCCTCGCGCTCGGCGTGATCAAGCTGCTGCGCGGCGACGATTGGGTCGTGTGGCTGATCCTGGGCGTCCTGTTCGGCGGGCTCGGCGTCTTCAGCTGGCGCAAGGGCGCGAACAAGTCATGAGCATCGCCACCATCATCATCGCGCTCATCGCCATTTTCATCGCCTGGAAGGTGCTGAAGGGCATGGTCAAGACGGTCGCGCTCGTCGTGATCCTGATCATCGCCGCGATCGTCGTTTTCGGACCCGGAGTTCTGTGATGCTTGCCGATAAGGACCGCATCTTCACCAATCTCTACGGCTATCAGGACTGGGGCCTGAAGGCGGCGCAGGCGCGCGGCGATTGGGACAATACGAAGGACCTGCTCGCCAAGGGGCAGGACGCGATCATCGACGTGATCAAGGCCAGCGGCCTGCGCGGTCGCGGAGGTGCGGGCTTCCCCACCGGAATGAAGTGGTCGTTCATGCCCAAGGAATCGAAGGACGGTCGTCCCAGCTTCCTCGTCATCAATGCCGACGAATCCGAACCCGGTTCGTGCAAGGACCGCGAAATCATCCGCCACGATCCGCACAAGCTGATCGAAG
>CAYRLC010000204.1:0-2590 GCA_964424995.1 uncultured Croceicoccus sp. | reverse complement strand
GCATGAGCGATGCCTTACGTATCGCACTTGTAGGGAATCCAAACTGCGGTAAAACTTCTTTATTTAACCATTTGACAGGGACACGTCAGAAAGTTGCAAACTATGCGGGTGTTACCGTAGAGCGCAAAGTGGGTCAGTTCAACTTGCCTTCGGGGCAGGCGGTACGTGTACTGGATTTGCCAGGAACCTACAGCCTAGAAGCCACTAGTCCAGATGAAGCCATTACCCGTGATGTAGTACAGGGCAAAATTGCTGAAGAAGGTCAGCAAGATGCATTTTTGTGTGTGGTCGATGCGACTAACCTGAAACTGCATTTAGGTTTGGTGCTGGAAATGATTGAGTTGGGACGTCCAATTTTATTGGTGCTCAATATGATGGATGAAGCACGCCGCCGCGGAATGCAAATTAATACGCAAAAGCTATCTGAGCGTTTGGGTGTGCCTGTGGTGGAAACCGTTGCGGTGCGTGATTCAGGTATTCAAAATTTAATGAATGCTTTGGATTTGGGTAAGTTTGCAGTACCACAGACTGAATTGACAGGCTTAAAAGGCAGCCAGCACCAACGTATTCAAACCATTTTGCATGATGTAGTGCAGTTTGTAGATGAAGAAGACAAACGCTCTGACATTCTAGATAAAATTTTTCTGCATCCTGTGTTTGGCTTGGTAAGCCTTGCCGTGATGATGTTCATTGTATTCCAAGCTGTTTTTGCTTGGGCTGCACCATTTATGGATGGCATTGAAAGCTTCTTTGGCTGGTTAGGCGAGGTGCTTGGGGAAAATATCTCACATCCTTTGCTGAACAGCTTAATTGTAGATGGCATTATCGCAGGGGCTGGTGGTGTGGTGGTGTTCTTGCCACAAATTCTAATTTTGTTCCTGTTTATTCTTATTTTAGAAGAATCGGGCTATTTGCCTCGTGCTGCATTCCTGCTGGATAAGCTGATGTTTAGTGCAGGCTTGAGTGGTCGTGCCTTTATTCCTTTGTTGTCCAGTTTTGCCTGTGCAGTTCCAGGGATTATGGCCACCCGCAGCATTGCCGACCCACGTGATCGTTTAACCACGATCATGGTTGCGCCATTGATGACTTGTTCCGCACGTTTGCCAGTATATGCCTTATTGATTGCGGCGTTCATTCCAAATCAAACCGTCTGGGGCATGTTTAATTTACAAGGCTTGGTGTTATTTGGTCTGTATATGGCGGGTATTTTAAGTGCCTTGGGCGTATCTTTTGTGCTCAAATTTTTGCAAAAAGACAAATCGGAACATGTGTTGTTAATGGAATTGCCAAGCTACCGTTTTCCAGACCTAAAAAGTGTATGGATTGGTTTACTGGATCGCGCCAAAATTTTCTTAAAGCGTGTCGGTGGCATTATTTTTGCGCTGTCTATTTTGCTATGGTTTTTGTGTACCTTCCCGCAACCGCCTGAAGGCGCGACCATGCCTGCGATTGATTACAGCTTTGCAGGGATGTTGGGGCATGTATTACAGCCAATTTTTGCACCCATTGGTTTTAACTGGCAGATTGTAATTGCTTTGATTCCTGCCATGGCAGCACGTGAAGTAGTCGTAGCAGCATTGGGTACAGTGTACGCCTTGTCTGCAGTTGATGAAGATGCCATGTCAGAAGGTTTGGCCGCTTTAATTAGTGGCGGTGGTGAGCTTGGTTGGTCATTGGCTACAGGTTTGTCATTGTTGGTGTGGTTTATTTATGCACCGCATTGTTTGGCGACTTTGGCTACTGTAAAGCGTGAAACAGGCTCATGGCGTACAGTCAGTTTTATGACGGTGTATTTATTTGGTTTGGCCTACTTTATGTCATTCCTGACTTATCAAACAGCCTCATATTTATTGGGTTAAGGCTATTTTAGGTTTCACAGGAGAAGACGAACATGATTGAAATTCTGATTGTTGCTGCACTGGTACTGTGGAGTGCGGTAGTGGTTTTTAAAAAAGTCTTTCCCAAGACTTCTAGCGCAGTTTTTCTAAAACTGTCCAATGCCTGTGCAGAAAAAGGTTGGCATGGTTTGGCAAAGTGGTTGAAGCCTGCGGCAGTGGCAGGTTGTGGTGGCAGTTGTGGATGTGACAGCAAAGATCAACCCACCGAAAAGAAAGTTGAAGTCCAAGCAGTAAAATGGAAATAGCCACATCTATCCAACTTTACTGAGATGTTTGAAAAAACCGTCAGCGATCTGACGGTTTTTTTACGCACTGACACAAAAAATTTGCAGAAACTGCAAACAGAAAAAGCATTCAAAACAGCAAAGTGCTACCATTTTGTCAGTTTCAAAATTACCGCACAAAATGGGGCAAAAATGTTAATACAACGTGGTGGATTAAAAGTCGTTGCAGGGCTTGGTATTTCGGGTGTTGCAGCCGTTAATTTCTTACATCATCAGGGTTACCGCGTTGCTGTGACAGACTCACGCCCCACACCTCCAGGACATGATCAAATTCCAGCCGAGGTTGAAACCCGTTTTGGGCAGTTTGATCAGGATTTGTTGCTGTCGGCAGAAGAAATTGTGATTAGCCCTGGGCTAGATCCAAAACTCCCTGAAATTCAGGCTGCCATGGCGCAGGGTATTCCTGTG
>CAYRLC010000203.1:0-2637 GCA_964424995.1 uncultured Croceicoccus sp. | reverse complement strand
ACGTTGATCGGGACGGCGAAGGCCATGCCTTCGAACTCTTCGGACGCGATCTTCGAGGAGTTGATGCCGATGACCTGACCGTAGCTGTTGATGAGGGCGCCGCCGGAGTTGCCGGGGTTGATGGCCGCGTCGTGCTGGATGCACTCCATGGTGTAACCGCTCTCATTGCTGCTGGTGGGACGGTCGATGGCAGAGATGATGCCAGAGGTGACGGAGCCGTAGAACGCCGTGCCGCCGGGGTTACCGATGGCATAGACGGGCTCGCCGACCTTCAGGACCGTGGAATCGCCGAACTCAGCGGCTTCCAGCTTGGTGGTCTTGACCTGGATGACACCGATGTCGGTCCGGTTGTCGTAACCGACGAGCGTGGCGTTGTACTGGGTACCGTCTTCCAGCTGGATCTTCAGGGTCGTGTTGGCGGTGTCGACGATGTGCGCGCAGGTGACGACGTAGGAGTAGCCGGACTTTTCATCGACACTCATGACGACACCGGAGCCTTCGCCGTACTTGTCGCCCCGCTGGTCGTATACCACGACAGCGATGACGGAGGGCTTGCACTTCTGAGCGATCTCGACACTGGTCAGGGCACCGTCGGTGTTCTCCTCATCGTAGGCTCTCGTGTCCCCGATGTTGATGGAGTTGCGGGTGTCCTTTGTGGTCGTGGTCCGGGCGGCCTCTGCCTCACGGGCATCGCGCCCCACATAGGCGACACCGATGGCGATGCCGACGATGAGGAGGATGGCGATGATGAGGGCCAGGAACACTTTCGAGCCGCTGCTCTTTTTCTTGTTGTCTTCCATGGGTTATCACTCCTGTGGATCTGTAGTTTTTTCTATGGGGATCCAGAACCGGAACGAGGTGAACCCGCCGGGCTCACTTTCGGCGTAGATGTCTCCGCCGTGGAGTTCCACGATATCCTGGGCAAGGTTCAGGCCGAGGCCGACGCCCTTGACATGTTCGCTTCTGGATTTATCGACTTTGTAGAACCGCTCGAAAATGCGGTGGATCTCCTCTTCGGGGATGCCTTTGCCGGTGTTGGAGATGCTGATGAGCGCGCGCCCGTCGGTCTCTTCCATACCGACCCGGATGGTGCCGCCCTTGTTCGTGAACTTGACGGCGTTGTCGAAGAGGTTGTATGCGACCTGGAACAGGAGTTCCGAGTCCGCCTGCACTTTGATGTGGGGCAGGTCTTCGAAGCCTTCGATGACAAGTCCGCCTTCGTCGACCGCGCTTTCAAAGCTCAGGAGCGCGTTGAAGAGCAGCTGGTTGAGGTCGGTCGTCGAGTAGTGGAGGTTCTCCTCCCCCGCTTCGATCTTGGACAGGGTCAGCATGGTGACGACCAGGCGGGCCAGTCGTTTGATCTCGCTCGAGACGATGCCGAGGTACCGGCGCTCTTCCGAGGGCGGGATGGTACCGTCAAGGATGCCGTCGACGAAGCCGCCGATGGTGGTCATCGGGGTCTTCAGTTCGTGGGAGACGTTCGCGATGAAACTCTTACGGGAGTCCTCGATGACTGACAGAGACGTGGCCATGTCATTCAGAGACTCGGCGAGTTCCTGCTGCTCCTTGGCGCCCCGGACTTCGAGGCGTTCCGAGAAGTTGCCCTTCGAGTACTGTTTCGTGAGGCGGGACATCTTTTCCATCGGCCGGACCAGCTGCGCCGCGAATACGTAGGACAGCAGGACCATGATGATGAGCGAGATGAGGGCCGCGATGACGAACATCTTCGTCAGGTTCTTCGAGTATGGGGACAGGATGTTGTAAGAGGTGGAGATGGCATAGACATAGCCGGAGGGCATGCCGCTGCGGATGATCTGCGCGCCGCCGATGACCTGCTTCGCGCCGCTGAAGGGCTTCGGCAGGGAGGCGACGGTGCTGTAGCCGTTGCCGGACGTCTTGTTCAGGATGGACGACGGCATGGCAAAGCCGCTGTGGGTCTCACATTCGCCGGTCTGCAGCGTATGGGTCTGGGTGTCGACCATGTGGCGGCAGAGGACCAGACGGCCTTCCGCGTCGCAGAGGAACACGTCGGCTTCGATGGTATCGGAGACGGTGTTCAGCGTATCGGCCAGAGCCAGCGCGGAGTCGTAAGCGTCTTCCTCGGTCACGTCGTCGGACATGAGGGACGCCGTCTTTTCGGCAATGACCATCGCGTTGGACGTGAGGACGTCCATGCGGTCGCTGTTCCAGTTCCCGGAAACGAACATCAGGAAGATAATGTAAAGCACCAGGAAACTGATGGTGACGCTGGCAATGGAGAACCCCATGTAACGGAAGAACAGATTGTACTTCCGGCGCATGGGTTTCTTCGTGTCGTTAGGATTCTTCATAGGATGTTATTCTGCGGTGTCGAACTTGTAGCCGACGCCCCAGACGGTCTTCAGCGCCCACTTGTCGGAGACGCCTTCGAGTTTTTCACGAAGCCGCTTGATGTGGACGTCTACGGTGCGTGAATCGCCATAATAATCGAAGCCCCAGACCTCATCGAGGAGCTGGTCTCTCGTGAAGACATGGTTCGGGTTGCTGGCGAGGTGGAAGATGAGTTCCAGTTCTTTCGGCGGAGTGTTGACGATCTTGCCGTCGACTTTCATCTCATAGTTCGTGAGGTTGATGGAGAGCAAGATCGTCAACACTCCG
>CAYRLC010000202.1:0-2642 GCA_964424995.1 uncultured Croceicoccus sp. | reverse complement strand
ATGTGCGGTTCGCCGCCAATCCGTTGCAGCCGGTACGCGAGCTGATGACCAGCGAGAATCTTGCCACGGTCAAGACCGGCGTTGGCCACGAAGAAGCGCGCCACCTTCTGCACCAGCGGCGGATCGAGAAGTTGCTGGTGGTCGACGAGGGCTTTCGTTGCGTCGGCCTGATCACGGTGAAGGACATCGAAAAGGCAGTAAACTATCCCAACGCCACCAAGGATCTGGCCGGACGCCTGCGCGTCGCCGCCGCGACCACGGTGGGCGACAAGGGTTTCGAGCGCACCGAGGCGCTGCTCGCCGCAGAATGCGATGTCGTCGTGATCGATACCGCGCACGGCCACAACAAGGACGTGGCAGCGGCCGTTGAGCGCGTGAAGCGCTTGTCCAACTCGGCGCAGGTTATCGCCGGCAATGTCGCCACCGCCGAAGCGGCGCGCGCGCTGATCGATGCGGGTGCGGATGCGATCAAGGTCGGCATCGGCCCCGGTTCGATCTGCACCACGCGGATCGTCGCCGGTGTCGGCGTGCCGCAGCTTACCGCGATCATGGAAGCCGCCGAGGAAGCCGACAAATCGGGCGTGCCAGTGATCGGCGATGGCGGTCTGCGCACCTCTGGCGATGCCGCCAAGGCACTGGCCGCCGGTGCCTCCACCATCATGATCGGATCAATGCTTGCCGGCACCGAGGAAGCCCCGGGCGAGACATTCCTGTATCAGGGCCGCGCCTACAAGTCGTATCGCGGCATGGGCTCGCTGGGGGCCATGGGACGCGGTTCGGCAGACCGCTATTTCCAGGGCGACATCAAGGACCAGATGAAGCTGGTGCCCGAAGGGATCGAGGGGCAGGTCGCTTACAAGGGGCCGGCCAAGGACGTGATCCACCAGCTCGTCGGCGGCATCAAGGCAGCAATGGGCTACACCGGGTCGCAGAGCATCGATGACTTGCGCACCAAGACGCAGTTTGTCCGCATCACAAACGCGGGCCTTCGCGAAAGCCATGTCCACGATGTGACGATTACCCGCGAGGCACCGAATTATCCCTCGCGCTGAGCCTGCCACATGACCCCCTCGGCCCGCGTTCAGGCGGCGATCGAGGTGCTCGATCTGGTGATCGCCGCCGCGCGCGCGAACGGCGCACCGGCTGACCGCATCGTCGGCGACTGGTTCCGCTCGCGGCGCTTTGCCGGCAGCGGTGACCGGCGGGCGGTGCGCGAACTGGTGTTTCGCGCGATCCGCAGCTGCGGCGAAGTTCCGCTCGATGGCCGGGCAGCGATGCTGCGCCTGGCGCTAGACGACGAAGCGCTGGCCGCGCTGTTTGACGGTTCACGCCATGCCCCCGCGCCGATCGATCCTGACGAGCCGATTGCCGATGGCGGGATCGCGCCGGTCTGGCTGGTCGAAGCGCTTGAGCGCAGTGGCTTGAGCGAAACGGATGCGCTTTCGCTGCTGGATCGTGCGCCGCTCGACATACGGGTCAACACACTGCGCGCCGGCGTTGCCGATCTGCCCGAAGGCGGCGAGCGCACTGCGGTACCCAACGGCTGGCGTTATCCGCCCAACACCCGGATCGAGGATACGCCCGCGTTCAACGATGGCATGATCGAGGTGCAGGATACCGGCTCGCAATTGACCTGCATGGCCGTGGCGGCGCGTCCCGGCGAGACCATCATCGATCTGTGCGCCGGGGCAGGAGGCAAGACCCTGGCGCTGGCGGCTGACATGGGCGGTTCGGGCCGCCTTATCGCCTGCGATACCGACCGCGCCCGGCTGTCGCGACTCGAGCCCCGCGCACAGCGGGCGAGCGCGCATGGCATCCGGACGGTGCTGCTCGATCCCGGTCGTGAGGCGAAGGCGCTGGCCGAGTGGCAGGGCAGCGCCGATGCGGTGCTGGTCGATGCGCCGTGTTCGGGCACCGGAACCTGGCGGCGCAATCCCGAGGCGCGCTGGCGCCTGACGCCCGAGCAACTGGGGCGCTACACCGCACTGCAATCGCGCTTGCTCGATATCGCCGCCACGCTGGTGAAACCGGGCGGGAGGCTGGTTTTCGTCACTTGTTCGCTGCTGGACGCCGAGGGCGCGGGGCAGATCGACGCATTTCTGTCACGCCAGCAAGAGTTTCGTGCAGAACTACCTGTTCTTCCCGCCGGGGAGCCGCGCGGCGCGGGAATCCGGCTGTCGCCGTACCGCGACGGGACGGACGGGTTTTTCGTCGCACGTTTATTCAGGCTGTGTTAGCGTCAGATATATGACCAGGACGCAGCTCTCGGCCAAGGACCTCTTAATGCGTTACACTCCTGTTGCTGTCGCCCTTTCTTTGGTTGTCGCCGTTTCCTCCAGTGTGATCCATTCCGCGCCGCAGCAGGCAATGGACCCGCGCGCCACCGCGCTGGTAGAGGAAGGCCGCGCGGCGATGAATTCCGGCAAGGTGAACGAGGCGATAGACAGCTTCGAGGCAGCACTGACCGTGCAGCCCGGCAGCGTGCCCATCCTGCTTGACCTGGCCGCCGCCACCCGCCGCACCGGCCTGCAGGGCAAGGCGCTCCACTATTACCGCGAGGCGCTGCAGGCTGATCCGCGCAACCTTACCGCCATCGCCGGCGAGGGTGAGGCGCTGGCCGAGAAAGGCGCGACCGAAAAAGC
>CAYRLC010000201.1:0-2664 GCA_964424995.1 uncultured Croceicoccus sp. | reverse complement strand
TCTTCGCGCTGGGCAAACCGGCGCTGCGGGGCCGTGGCGAGCCGCCCGCGCCGTTGCTGCGCGCGCGCGAATTCACGCTCTATGCCGTGGGCTTCGCCGCTGTCGCGGTGATCTGGATGCTGATCCAGTACCAGGACGTGATCCAGACCCTGCTGATCGTCAGCGGCATTGCGATGCTGGGTTATACCCTCTACGAAGCGTTCAAGTTGCCCAAGGAACCGCGCGAGCGGATGTTCGCGATGCTGTTCCTGATCGGCCTCAACCCCGTGTTCTGGGGCCTGTTCGAACAGGCGGGCGGCTCGCTGTCGCTCTACACCGACAAGTTCGTGGATAGGGGCGGGGTGCCGACTTCGCTGTTCCAGTCGATCAACGCGATCTTCATCATCCTGCTGGCCCCGATCTTCGCGGTGCTGTGGCAATGGCTGGGCCGCCGGGGGTGGGAGCCTTCGACCCCGGCGAAATTCGCGCTGGCGCTGTTCCAGGTTGGCCTGGGCTTCCTTGTCTTCGTGTGGGGCGCGGGGACCGGCGATCCGGCGGTGATGACCGGCGTGACCTTCGTGTTCCTGATCTACCTGCTGCACACGATGGGCGAGCTTTGCCTGTCGCCGGTCGGCCTGTCGGCGATGACCCGGCTGGCGCCGCTGCATCTGGGCAGTTTCATCATGGGCGCGTGGTTCTACATGACCGCGGTCGGCAACTTCGTCGCGGGCAAGATCGGCCAGGCGACCGGCGGCGAAAGCGGCGAGATGAGCAAGGAACTGACCCTGTCGATCTACACCTCGATCGGGTACTGGGCGATCGGCATCGCCGCGGTCGTCCTGCTGCTCAGCCCCATCGTGCGCCGCTGGATGCACGTGGGCACGCTGCAGGACCGCACCGACATCGCGGGCGAAGCCGGATTGGGCGAGCCGCAGGCCGCGGGGGTGCACCCGGGGCGGGAGTGACGGCTTGACGGCCCTGATTGCGGCGCTGGTGGCGTTTCTCGCGACGCATTTCGCCCTGTCGCATCCGCTACGGGCCGGGCTGGCGGCGAGGCTTGGCGACAAGGGCTTCCTCGGGCTCTATTCGCTCGTCGCCTTTGCCACGCTCGGCTGGGCACTCTGGGCCTTTGCCGCGGCGGCGCGCGGTCCATGGCTGTTTGCGCCGATGAGCGATTGGGCGTGGATCGTCGCCAGCGTTCTCACCCTCGTCGGCCTCGTCCTTTTGGCGGGAAGCTTGCGCGGCAATCCGGCACTGCCCGGCGCGCAAGGGAGCGCGCCGCGCGCCCCTGCGGGCGTGTTCCGCGTGACCCGCCACCCGATGATGTGGGGCATCGCGTTTTGGGCGGTCGCCCATGCCCTGGTCATGCCCGATCCGCGCACCTTGGCGCTGATGGGCGCGATGACGCTGCTCGCGCTCGGCGGATCGGCGTTGCAGGACAGGAAGAAGCGCCGCCTCGATCCGGCGTGGCCAGCCTGGCAGGCGCAGACGCGGTTCGTCCCCAACCTCTTGCAACTGCCGGCGGCAGGTGCGGGTTTGTGGCTGATCGCGGTTGCGGCCTGGCTGGCGGCGACGTGGGCGCACCTGCCACTGGGCGGCATCGACGCCGGCATCTGGCGCTGGCTGGGCTAGGCCCGCGCTTCCTCCACGCCGGCGCTGTTGTGGCCGACCTGGCCGAGCGCCTTCAGCACTGTGTCGACGATGTGCGGGGCGTTGAGGCCTGCTTCGTCGTACTGCTTTTCGGGCGCGTCGTGGTCCTGGAACATGTCGGGCAGGCGCATCGTGCGGATCTTGAGGCCGGTGTCGGTCAGGCCCTCGTCGCTCGCCAGCGTCAGCACATGCGCGCCGAGGCCGCCGATCGAGCCTTCCTCGATGGTGATCAGCACCTCGTGCGTGGCGGCGAGGCGGCGGATCAGGTCCTCGTCCAGCGGCTTGGCGAAGCGCATGTCGGCAACGGTGGTGGAAAGGCCCTTGGCCTCCAGCTGGTCGGCGGCCTTCAGGGCTTCGGCAAGACGAGTGCCGAGTGAGAGGATCGCGACCTTGCTGCCTTCGCGAACCACGCGGCCCTTGCCGATCTCCAGCCGTTCGGGCGTTTCGGGCATCGGCACGCCCACACCTGCGCCGCGCGGATAGCGGAACGCGATGGGGCCGCTGTCATGCTCTGCCGCGGTGTAGGTCATGTGGACCAGTTCCGCCTCGTCAGCCGCGGCCATGACGACCAGGTTGGGCAGGGTGGCGAGGTAGGTCACGTCGAACGAACCGGCATGCGTCGCGCCGTCCGCGCCGACCAGCCCGGCGCGGTCGATGGCGAAGCGCACGGGAAGGTTCTGAATCGCGACATCGTGCACGATCTGGTCGAACGCACGCTGCAGGAAGGTGGAATAGATCGCGCAGAAAGGGCGCATCCCCTGCGCGGCGAGGCCCGCAGCAAAGGTCACCGCGTGCTGCTCGGCAATGCCGACGTCGAAGCTGCGCTCCGGGTGCGCCTTGGCGAACTTGTCCACCCCGGTGCCAGACGGCATCGCGGCCGTGATCGCGCAGATCGTGGGATCGGTGTCGGCCAGCTTGGCCAAGGTTTCGCCGAACACGTTCTGATAGGCCGGGGCGGTGGCGGCGGCCTTGACCTGCTGGCCGGTGACGACGTCGAACTTCTGGACGCCGTGATACTTGTCCGCCGCCTGTTCG
>CAYRLC010000200.1:0-2675 GCA_964424995.1 uncultured Croceicoccus sp. | reverse complement strand
TTTTATTTACGAATTTCAATGGAAAAAGTCAGAGGTGCTTGATTTTCAAAGTCGAAGCTGACAAGGGTGTGGGCAATTTTAGGTCCCATCCAATATGAAGTGATAATATTCACCCCAGTAATCTGTTTGAGATTAAATTGGCGGGTTTCCCAGTGTTCGGTATAGCTGCCATCGGCATGCCAGTCAAAATTACGGACATTGTGCAGCGTGACCTGATCTTGTACTTGTTCATAACGCAGCATACGTGCGACTTCTGGGTTCCAGTCACGATCTTGCTTGGCATCCATCCCAAAATACCAGAACAGCCCCAAAGCAAAACCCAATAGATAAACCAGAATATCTTGATTGCGGCTTAGCAAATGTTGAGTGATATAAATGCCCAAAATGCTGAGCGTAAAGGCCAGCCAAGTTCCAATCAGCACACGGCTCATCAGCCAACCCAAAGGCTGATGAATCCATAAGGCCATACTCAGCCAAATAGAAGAAAGAATGACACCTAGACTGAAGATGAAATGCAGCATCCGCCATTCCTGAGGCAAGTTAAATTCCGTTTAAGTCATCATAATCAAAGATTGCCAAAGCTGTCAGCATTATTTTTGGTAGCGGGCAAACTCAAAGGCAATGCCTGATTTTTCATCGACATGCTGTTCAGAGGCTACTTTTTTAAACTCGGCTGGAATGGCCGGATAATACGCATCACCCTGTACATCCAGTTCAATATGAGTCAGTTCTAGACGGTCAGCGATTGGCATGGTTTGGCTAAAAATTTCACCACCGCCAATAATAAATAGTGTGTTTGGTTTTTCTGAGGCTTGCACATCGGCAACGGCTTGCTGCAACGCATCTTCAATGCTGTGTGCCACTTTTGTACCTTCAAAAGCCCAGTTTGGGTCACGGGTGATCACCCAATTAACACGTTTAGGTAGAGTGCGTCCCATCGACTCCAAGGTTTTACGACCCATAATCACCACGCCACCTTGGGTGATTTCTTTGAAGTGTTTGAGGTCTGCCGAAATATGCCACGGCAATTGGTTGCCCTGACCAATGCAGCGCTGTTGATCCATCGCCACCACGTGTACAACTTCTAAATTTTGAAATGACATAAATTTGGCTCGTATTTTCTGGGGCTGCAAAGTGTCTTTTCGGACCTAAGAGCAGGGCTTTTTTAATGTTGAATGAACAGTTGATTAGACGGCTACGGGCGCTTTAATTGCAGCGTGTGATTCATAGCCTACAATTTCAATATCTTCAAATTTAAAATCGAAAATATCTTTAACTTCAGGATTCAATTTTAACTGGCATAAAGCCATTGGCTCACGACTGAGCTGTAACTGTGCCTGTTCAAAGTGGTTGGTATATAAATGGGTATCGCCACCTGTCCAGACAAAATCCCCCACGTCTAAATCACAGACTTGTGCAATCATGTGGGTCAGCAAAGCATAGCTGGCAATATTAAAGGGTACACCTAAAAACACATCGGCACTGCGTTGATACAACTGACATGAAAGTTTGCCGTTGTGTACAAAGAACTGGAATAGGGTATGACAAGGTGGTAACGCCACTTGTCCTGCTTCTTGCGGGTTCCAGCCCGACACAATCAAACGACGTGAATTTGGATTGGTTTTAATTTCATTGATTAACCATGCAATTTGGTCAAAACCATCTTGCTCATACAAACCATCAGCTTTTTGAGTGGCACCAAAGTTACGCCATTGATGTCCATACACAGGGCCAAGTTCACCTTCAGGACGGCCAAAGCGCGCGGTTTGTTCTGCAGTAGACCATTCATCCCAAATGCTGACTTTATGTTCTTGTAGGTATTTGACGTTGGTATCACCTTTTAAAAACCATAACAACTCAATCACGATAGAACGGAAATGCACTTTTTTGGTGGTGAGCAGGGGAAAGCCTTGCGCTAGGTCAAATCGCATTTGATGCCCAAACACTGAACGCGTGCCAGTTCCAGTACGGTCGCCTTTATCGCCACCATGGTCAAGAATATGTTGGAGTAGGTCTAAATACTGGCGCATAGCGTTCTCTGGTCAAGCAAAAGTGAATATTTTGTGGGCTGGGCCATTCTAGGCTCAATAAATCAGAAAGAATAATAGCAGAGTTTTTAAAGTTGTGACTTTATTGTGTGTCGGAAGCTTGATGTTGATGCAGCAAAGACAACGGTGAAAACAGACAAATGGCCAAAGCGGTAAAGCCAATGCCTTGTGCACCTGAAATTAAGATTTCACCGTGTTGAATTTGCATAAAAATCAGTGCAAGTAACAACGCCAGTGGAATCCAAGTCAAAACACGTGCGATCCAGCCTGTTGGATGGTGCTGAGTAAAATGAATTTTACAGTAACGGCAAATCAGAAAAACAAGACCTGCTGCCAGAAACATTAAAATTGCATCGAATTGGAGTGGTTGTAAGATGTATAGGCCTGCGGTAACTACGGCAATGATAATCAGCAAGGCAATTTTCTTTACCACTGTAACCTGAGGGTTAAACCAAAATTCCAGCATTTGAGTTCTTCAATTGTGTTCAATGAGCATTCAGAATTTGCACTGTAGCATAAAAAAAGGCGAAGATTGACTTCGCCTGAATAGATCAAATACGCAGTGCAGGGCTGCTTAGCTGTTTTTTTGCGGCCCCCAATCATAAATTTTCTTTTGATAGGCATACC
>CAYRLC010000199.1:0-2845 GCA_964424995.1 uncultured Croceicoccus sp. | reverse complement strand
AATTCGTCGAAGAAGGCGGCGCGGTTCGTGCGGTTCTGCGACGCGTTCAACATCCCGATCCTGACCTTCGTCGACGTGCCCGGCTTCCTGCCCGGCACCGACCAGGAGCACAACGGCATCATCAAGCACGGCGCGAAGCTGCTCTTCGCCTATGCCGAGGCGACGGTCCCGAAGATCACCGTCATCACCCGCAAGGCCTATGGCGGGGCCTACGACGTCATGGCGTCGAAGCACCTGCGCGGCGATCTCAACTATGCATGGCCGACCGCGGAAATCGCGGTGATGGGTGCGAAGGGCGCGGTGGAGATCATCTTCCGCCAGCACCGCGACGACCCGGACATGATCGCCGAAAAGACCAAGGAATACGAAGACCGCTTCGCCAACCCCTTCGTCGCGGCGAGCAAGGGCTTCATCGACGAGGTCATCATGCCGCACTCCACCCGCCGGCGCATCGCGCTCGGCCTGCGCAAGCTCAGGGGCAAGGAGCTGGCGAACCCGTGGAAGAAGCACGACAACATCCCGCTGTAAGGCAGGCTGGTCCGAGGGAAGATCATCCGTGGCCGAGCATACCGCGACCGTGAGCTGGCAGTTGCGCGAGGGGGACGACTTCCCCTCGCAGCGCTATAGCCGCGCGCATGAATGGCGTTTCGACGGTGGGGCCGTGGTGCCCGGATCGGCTGCGGCCGGATACATCCCGCCCGCCTTCATCGACGAGAGCGCGGTCGACCCGGAGGAGGCGCTGCTTGCCGCTGCGGCCAGCTGCCACATGCTCTATTTCCTCGCCTATGCCGCGAAGGATGGTTTCACCATCGACAGCTACGTCGATGAGACGGTCGGAACGGTCGCGAAGAACGAGGCGGGCGATCCGTGGGTGGCGACCGTCGTCCTCCGCCCCGACGCGCGTTTCGTGGGCGACCGGCTGCCGACCCGCGCCGAGATCGACGAACTGCACCACCGGGCGCACAAGTCCTGCATCATCGCCAATTCGCTGAGAAGCGCGATGACCATCGAACCCGTTTACGGAGAGGCCCTATGAAACTGGGACGCATGAACCACCTCGGTTACGCGGTGCCCGACATGACCGCCGCCATCGCACATTACCGTGACGTGATGGGCGCCGAAGTCGTGACCGAGCCGTTCGACCTGCCCGAACAGGGCGTGAAGGTCTGCTTCGTCAACACCCCCGGACACCACGGGACCGAAGGCACCCAGGTCGAACTGCTGAGCCCGCTCAGCGCCGAAAGCCCGGTCGCCGGCTTCATCGCCAAGAACCCGCTCGGCGGCCAGCACCACGTCTGTTTCGAAGTGCCCGACATCGCCGCGGCCCGCGAATATTTCGAAGGCATCGGCAAGCGCATCCTCGGCCCCACGCGGATCGGGGCGCACGGTACGCCGATCTTCTTCGTGCATCCCAAGGACATGATGGGCATGCTGACCGAGATCATGGAATCGCCCGCAGAAGGAGCGGCTCACTGATGACCTACCGGTTCATTTCCGTCTCGCGCGAAGGCGATGTCACCACGCTGGCGCTGGCCCGCCCCGAAAAGCTGAACGCGATCACTCCCAACGTCTTCGGCGAACTGACCGCCGCGATCGACGCCGCGCTGGCAGATGGCACGCGCGCCTTCGTCCTGACCGGCGAGGGCCGCGCGTTCTGTTCGGGCGCGGACCTGATGCCCGACGGCGCTGGTTACGAAGGCCTGCCCGACGATCTGGGCGGCATCATCGACGAATTCTACAATCCCTTCACCCGGAAGATGATGGCGCTGCCGGTGCCGGTCGTCACCGCGATCAACGGGCCCGCCGTCGGCGCGGGGCTGAGCCTGGCGCTGACCGGCGATCTGGTCGTCATGGCCGAAAGCGCGTACCTGCTGCTCGCTTTCGTCAACATCGGCCTTGTCCCCGATGCCGGCGCGACCTGGCTGGTGGCGGCCAGCGTCGGTCGCCAGCGTGCGATGAAGATGGCGCTGCTGGGCGAGAAGATCGGCGCGCAAGAGGCGCTCGCCATGGGCCTCGTCACCGAAGTCGCCGCCGACAATGCCGTGCTGGCGCGCGCGCAGGCGATCGCCGCGAAGCTGGGCAATGGCCCGTCGAAGGCGATCGGCCTCATCCGCGGGCAGGTGAACGCCGCGGTCGAGCAGACGCTGGCCGACAGCCTGATGACCGAGCGCGACAACCAGCGCGCCTGCGGTTTCAGCGAAGATTTCAAGGAAGCGATCTCCGCCTTCGGCGAGAAGCGCAAGCCCGTGTTCAAGGGCCGCTGAGGCGGCGAGGAGACCCCCGATGACCGACAAGACCATCAGCGACTGGCAGACGCTCGCCGACAAGGAAGTGAAGGGCAAGGACCTCACGTGGCACACGCCCGAAGGCATTGACGTCAAGCCGCTCTACACCGAAGCCGACCTCGAGGGCTGGGAACCGGGCCTGCCCGGCTTCGCACCGTTTACCCGCGGGGTGAAGGCCTCGATGTATGCCGGCCGTCCCTGGACCATCCGGCAGTACGCGGGCTTCTCCACCGCCGAGGAATCGAACGCCTTCTACCGCCGCAACCTCGCCGCCGGGCAGAAGGGGCTTTCGGTCGCCTTCGACCTTGCCACCCACCGCGGCTATGACAGCGACCACCCGCGCGTGGTCGGCGACGTCGGCAAGGCGGGCGTCGCGATCGACAGTGTCGAGGACATGAAGATCCTGTTCGACCAGATCCCTCTGGGCGAAATGAGCGTATCGATGACCATGAACGGCGCGGTCATCCCGTGCCTCGCCTTCTACATCATCGCGGCCGAGGAACAGGGCGTTGCCCCCGACCAGCTGACCGGGACCATCCAGAACGACATCCTCAAGGAGT
>CAYRLC010000198.1:0-2856 GCA_964424995.1 uncultured Croceicoccus sp. | reverse complement strand
CCATCCATCAGGATGAACATGATGTCGGTGCCCTGCGTCGAATAGTTGCCGCCGATGTCGAGGTCGCTGTTCTTGATGACGTAGATGCCCGACTGGAACGTCGTGTCGCAGGAAACCTTCAGGCCGTTGGGATAGATACCCGGGGTGGCCACGCCGATCTGGCGCGTCGAGCCAGAACCCTTGCCCTTGCCGTTGCCCACGCTGGTGCAGGTGTAGCTGCCGTTCCTCGTGACCTTGTCGATCGGCGGGGTCAGGTCGGCGAACTGATCATAAAGCTGGCCGAAATTCTCGATGATGAGGTCGTCGGTCAGCAGTTCGATCTCGTCGTCGACGGTGCCGGCGGTGACGATCGTGCCGGCCTCGATCGTCGGCGTGCCATTGGCGACGATGGCGTCCTCGCCCGACCAGCTGGTGATGCAGGTCCCGCTCGCATCGTAGCCCGAGGTGCCATCCGCCTGGTCGACGCAGATCCTTTTCGAGTCCGACAATGCGGCGATGCCGCAACCCGCGGTGAAGACCGGGTTGCCGTTGAAGGTGATCGCGCCGCCGGCATGCGGATCGACCGATTTCAGGCATTCGGTGGTGACGAGGCCGCCGGTAAAGGCCGCCTGGCTGTAGATCGAGACCGTGGTGGCCGATCCGGTGAAATAGCTGGTGAACGGCAACATGCGCGTGGCCGAGACGGTGACGGTCACGGCATTGCCGATCTCGCCCGCGTAGTTGGAGCGCACGATGCTGGGATCGGTGTTGAAATCCTTGGTCACCGCCTCGTTCGAATTGAACTCGGTAATTCCCCGCGCGACATAGGTCGTGCTGGTCGGGTTATTGGCCAGATCCCACGCGGCCGCGATCGCCGCCTGGTCGGAGGCGAACTGCAATTCGCGCTTCCACAGGTAGAACTGCGCGAAATCGACCGCGAGGCCCCCGCCGCCGACGATCATGGGCGCGCCGAAGGCGGCAATGATGAGCGCGTTGGCGCCCGTGTCCCTTCGGAACGAACGGAGGAACCGCTTCGCGCGGTCGGTCACGTTGTGAAGGATCATCAGTTGCTCCCTTGCAAGCCTACGTCCATGCACACCGGGAATGGTGCGCCGGATCGGGGGATACTCGGTCAAACTAGGCGGTTTCTGGTAACCGGCTCTTGAAGGAACAGGGTTAACGGCATGTTAGGGAGCCATCGGGCTGACTCGGGGGCGAATTTCGCCGACCTGGCAGGGGAGCTGCCGCCGCCATTGAGGATGGCGATCAGCCATGCTCCGTCGGCGGCGAGACCCCTGTGGCTGGGCCTTTTTTCGCTCGACCGGCGATTCGCGCAGATCGTCGCGACGAGCCGCGAACCGATGCTGGCGCAGGTGCGACTGGCGTGGTGGCGCGATGTCCTGCGCGGGCCGGTGGCGGGCTGGCCCAGCGGCGAACCGCTGCTGGCGGCACTGACGCCGTGGGGCGAACGGGCGACGCGACTGGCCGATCTTGCCGACGGGTGGGAGGCGATGCTGGGCGATGCGCCGCTGGAGCCTGCCGCCTTTGCCGCGCTTGCAGGTGCGCGCGGCGATGCCATGGCTGCGCTGGTGCAGATCGCGGGCAAAGGCGACGTGGCCGATGAGGCGGCCGCGCGCGGCTATCTGTGGGGCTTGCGCGATATCGCGTCGCACTTGTCCGATCCCACCGAACAGGCGCGCGCGGCGGCGCTGGTACGCTCCGCTAGCGTGCCATCGGGGCGGGCGGCGCGGGTGCTGCGCCCCGTCGCGATCCTCGACGCGCTGGCCGATGGCGGCGGTTTCGGCACGGCGCTGCGCATCGGGCTAATCGGTCGTTGATGAATTGATGGCAGGACTTTCCTGCGCCGCTCAAAGGGTTAGCATGGCGGTGACAGGAGGATAGGGGAATGAACCGAGTTCTGCTCGGCGCTTTCGGCGCGCTGATGCTGGTCGCGACGGGCCTGTTCATGTGGCAGGGCCGCGCGGTGGAGGCGGAGGGTCTTCCGCCGCCCGTGGCGCCGCGCCCGGCGGTGGCGGAACCGCTGCCCAGCGCGGCGCCCGACGCGGCATCGATGCAGGGCCCGGCGCTGCCGACCGCGGAAAAGCCATCGGACGAGCAGCGGCGCTTTGCCCGCTACGACATCAACCGCGACCTGATCGTCACCCGCAACGAGATGCTGTCGACCCGCGTCGCCGCATTCCGCAAGCTCGACAAGGACGGCAACAACCTGCTGACGTTCGAGGAATGGGCGGTCGCCACGGCGCAGAAGTTCGACGGTGCCGACAGCGACGGCGATGCCCGCCTGACCCCCGCCGAATTCACGAAGACCAAACCGAAGGCCAAGCCGAAGCCGCGCTGCGCCTGCTAGGCGGGTTCGGGCAGGCGCAGGGTGCCGAGCCAGTCGGCCATGTCCCGCTTCGCCCGCTGGGTGTAGGCCTGCTTGCGCGGCTTCTTCTTCACCTCTTCGTCGGGCATCGGGAAAAGGCCGAAGTTGATGTTCATCGGCTGATAGCTCGCCGCCTCTGCATCGCCGGTGATGTGCGACAGGAGCGCACCCAGCGCGGTCGTGCGCGGCGGGCTGGTCCAGTTGTCGCCCGACAGCTCCGCCGCCACCATCAACCCCGCCATGAGGCCGACGGCAGAGCTTTCGACATAGCCTTCGCAGCCGGTGATCTGGCCGGCGAAGCGGACATGCGGGGCAGATTTCAGTCGCAGCTGCCGGTCGAGCAGGATCGGCGAATTGAGGAAGGTGTTGCGATGCAGCCCGCCGAGCCGCGCGAACTCCGCGTTCTGCAGGCCGGGGATGGTGCGAAAAAGCTCGACCTGTGCGCCGTGCTTCAGCTTGGTCTGGAACCCGACCATGTTCCACAGTGTGCC
>CAYRLC010000197.1:0-2859 GCA_964424995.1 uncultured Croceicoccus sp. | reverse complement strand
AGTTGCGGCAGCTTCTGCAGCTGCCTCTGTCACCGCTTCGGCGGCGTCCTGCGCGAAGGCGGACGTGGCGGCGAACATCGAGGCGCCGAGCGCCGCGGTGCCGCAGATCATTTTGCGGATCATGGTCATATTCTCCGTCAAAGCGCGGTGTCGCCGGATTCGCCGGTGCGGATGCGCACGGCGCTGGCGAGATCGAGAACGAAGATCTTGCCGTCGCCGATGGCCTCGGTGCTGGCGACCTTCTGGATCGTTTCGACGATCTGCGGAGCCAGCGCATCGCTGGCGGCGACCTCGATCTTCACCTTGGGAAGCATGTTGGTCGAATATTCCGCACCGCGGTAGATTTCGGTCTGCCCCTTCTGGCGCCCGAAACCCTTGACCTCGGTGACCGTCATGCCGGCGACGCCCAGCGAGCCCAAGGCTTCGCGGACTTCGTCCAGTTTGAACGGCTTGATGATGGCGACGATGAATTTCATCTCGGCCCCCTTGTTGCCTGCCGGCCCGTCTGCCGGTGCGACAAGCTGTGCAAGGGGCGTGCCAAATCGAAGGAACCGCCGAATCCCGCCGATTCTAGTGGTCGAGCTACGGCAATCTGCTGTTCATATTTGCGCCCGGATTCCGGGCACGAGCTGGTTTCTGCCCATTTTTTAGGCAAATTCATGCGCGCGTCAAAGCGCGAGCGATGCCCAGACCGGCAGGTGATCGGATGCTTTCGACGCGAGCAGGCTGTGATGCACCCCTGCGTTCTCGCATGTCCATTCGCGGCTGGCGAAGATCCGGTCCAGTCGCGCGATCGGCCGCCGCGTGGGGAAACTGGGGCCGCATTCGGCGGTATGCCACCCATCGCGGAACAGGCGCAGCAACCCGCCGGTGGCCGACCATTCGTTGGTGTCGCCCATCACCACCGTCGGACAATCGCCGTCGCAATCGTCGAGGTGCCGCAGCACCGCCTCCCCCTGATGGCGGCGGCGGAAACCGGAGAGGTCGAGGTGCATGCCGATGGCCCTCACCCGCTTCTTGCCCAGTGCGACGTCGATCCGCACCGCGCCGCGCGGCTCCAGCGTGGGCAGCGGCACCGGCGCGACATCGAGTACTTCGAGGTCTTTCTTCACCAGGAAGGTGTTGCCGTGCCAGCCTAGGCTGGTGGGCATCATGCCGAGGCCGATGGTCCGGTAGTGCGAATCCTCGATCCGGGCGCGCGGCAGCACGCTCTCGCGCTGACCGAAGCGGCGATCGCATTCCTGCAAGGCGACGACATCCGCATCGATCTCGCGCAGGACCGAAAGGATGCGATCGGGATCGCGCCTGCGGTCGAGCCCGACGGCCTTGTGAATGTTGTAGCTGGCGAACTTGAGGCGCAATCCGGTGTCTTTCATCTACCCTAACGAACGCCCCTCATCCCTCCCGCGTTCCGACATCGCCCGCGATGTAGCGATCGGGCGTGCGAACCGGGAGACCGTCGATACTGCGATCGCGGGCGCGGTTCTTGGCCAGCCACGCGTCGGGGTCGGCGTTGGCATGGTGCTTGACGAGCGTATTGCGCTCCTGCTCGAAGCTCATGAACGGCACGCCATAGCCGCAACTGGTCTGCACCTGCTCGACCGTCATGTCGAAGATCTGGCGCGTGCCGGGCAGCAGGGTGAAGTGGGGCTCGAGTTCGCCCCAGCCCGCATCGACCGGCATCACCGGCACCGCCCGCCCGAACAGGCGCAGGATCTGCGCCGGCTGGGTGAAATTGCAGAACATCACCGTGATACGCCCATCGACCGTCAGGTGCGCGTGCGTCTCGTTGCCCGATCCCGCCAGATCGAGCCAGGCGACGCGATTAGGGCCGAGGATGCGGAACACGTCGTAGCCCTTGGGGCTGAGGTTCACCCGCCCCTCCGGCGCGGCGGTCGCCACGAAGAACACCGGTTGCGCGCCGATCATCGCGGCGTGCTTGTCGTCGATTGCGTCGTGGAACTGGGCCATGGCGCGCCTTCTATAATGCGCCCGCCGGGCTGTCACCGCTCCTTGGTGGCTCCGAAGGCGAGGTCGGGATTGCGCTCCTGCTGGTAATTCACATCCCACGACGACTTGGCCAGGAACACCGGGTCGCCGTCGCGGTCCTTCGCCATGTTGGCACGGTTGAACCCGGCGAACTCCTCGATCTTCCTGTCGTCGCCCTTGACCCAGCGGGCCGTGGCGAAGGGAGCAGGTTCCAGCCCCGCCTCGACCTTGTATTCCGCCGAAAGCCGGCTGATCAGCACATCGAGCTGGAGCTGGCCGACAACACCGATCACCCATTGGCTGCCGATTTCGGGGTAGAAGACCTGGATCACGCCCTCTTCGGACAAGTCGTCGAGCGCCTTGCGCAGCTGCTTAGTCTTGGTCGGATCGCGCAGCTGGACACGGCGCAGGATTTCCGGCGCGAAATTGGGCAGGCCGGTGAAGCGGATATCGTTGCGCTCGGACAGCGTGTCGCCCACCCGCAGCGTGCCATGGTTGGGAATGCCGATGATATCGCCCGGCTCGGCCGTATCGGCAATCTCGCGGTCCTGCGCGAAGAACCCCGAAACCTCGTCCTGCGTCGGTTCGATCGGACCGTTCTCGCTCGGCTGCGGGCGCGGCGGCGGCGCGAAACGGGCAATCGCCTCGATCAGCTGAACCACGCCGAAATTCTTGAGCGCGGACCCGAAGTAGACCGGCGTCAAGTCGCCGCCGCGATAGGCGTCGACGTCGAATTCGGGATAGCCGTGCTGCGCCAGTTCGACCTGCTCGGCAAAGGCTTCCGGGATTGCGGCGTTCTGGTCGACCTTGCCGAGAAACTCCTTCGACCCACCCTCGGGCCGGGCGATCGATCCATCGGCGAGATCGAGG
>CAYRLC010000196.1:0-2880 GCA_964424995.1 uncultured Croceicoccus sp. | reverse complement strand
GTGCTCGGTCCGGCAAAGGCCGATGCCTTCGGCCCCGAACTGGCGCGCCATCTTGCAGTCGGCGGGCGTCTCGGCGTTGGTGCGCACCTTCATGCGGCGCTTGGCATCGGCCCATTCCATCAGGGTGGCGAAGTCGCCGACCAGTTCGGGCTCGATCGTCGGCACCGCGCCCAGCATCACCTCGCCGGTCGAACCGTCGAGGGTCAGCACGTCGCCTTCGGCGATCTGGTAGGAACCGATGCGAGCCACGCGCGCCTTGCGGTCGATCGACAGCGCCGACGCGCCAGACACGCAGGGGCGACCCATGCCGCGGGCGACGACGGCCGCGTGGCTGGTCATGCCGCCGCGCGCGGTCAGGATGCCCTTGGCCGCGTGCATGCCGTGGATGTCCTCGGGGCTGGTCTCGACCCGGACGAGGATGACGTCCTCGCCGCGCTCGGCCCAGGTCTCGGCGGTATCGGCGTCGAACACCGCCTTACCCGATGCCGCGCCGGGCGATGCCGGCAGGCCGTTGGTCAGCACGTTGCGTTCGGCAGACGGATCGAGCGTGGGGTGGAGCAGCTGGTCGAGCGCCATCGGGTCGACCCGTCGAATGGCGGTCGCCTCGTCGATCAGGCCTTCGTGGACCATGTCGACGGCCATTTTCAGCGCAGCTTTCGCCGTACGTTTGCCGCTGCGGGTCTGCAGCATCCACAGCACACCCTGCTGTACCGTGAACTCGATGTCCTGCATGTCCCGGTAGTGGTTTTCGAGCAGGTCGAACACGCGCGCCAGCTGGGCGTAGGCGTCGGGCATCGATTCTTCCATCGACGCGGCCTGCGCGCCCGCCGCCTCGCGCGCGGCCTTGGTCAGGTATTGCGGTGTGCGGATGCCGGCGACGACGTCCTCGCCCTGCGCGTTGATCAGGTATTCGCCGTAATAGGCGCGCTCGCCGGTCGCCGGGTCGCGGGTGAAGGCGACGCCGGTGGCGCTGGTATCGCCCATGTTGCCGAAGACCATCGCCTGCACGTTGACCGCGGTACCCCAGCCGCCCGGAATGTCGTTGAGGCGGCGATAGACTTTCGCCCGGTCCGAATCCCAGCTGGCGAAGACCGCCTCGATCGCACCCCAGAGCTGTTCGGACGGATCCTGTGGAAACGGGTGGCCCAGTTCCTTCTCCGCGATCTGCTTGAATTCGGCGACCAGCGCCTTCCAGTCATCGGCAGTCAGCTCGATGTCGTTGTAATAGCCCTTGTCTTCCTTGGCGATTTCGAGCGCTTCCTCGAACAACCCATGGTCGAGGCCGAGGACGACGTCGGAATACATCTGGATGAAGCGGCGGTACGAGTCCCAGGCAAAGCGTTCGTCGCCCGAAACGGCGGACAGGCCCTGCACCGTATCATCGTTGAGGCCGAGGTTGAGCACGGTGTCCATCATGCCCGGCATCGACACGCGCGCACCCGAACGGACCGACACCAGCAGCGGATCGGCGGCATTGCCGAAGGTCTTGCCGACGGTCTCCTCGATATGGCCGAGCGCGACCTTCACCTGCTGCCGCAGTTCGTCCGAAAAGTTGGCCCCTTCGGCCAGATACTTGACGCACATTTCCGTGGTGATCGTGAAGCCCGGAGGCACGGGCAGACCGATCGAGGCCATTTCGGCAAGGTTCGCGCCCTTGCCGCCGGTGATCGTCTTGTCCTTCGCGCGCGGGTCGTCCGAAACCGCACCGCCACCGAAGGTGTAGACATATTGCGTCATGATACCCTTGACCTCTTGTTGCAATACCTTGCAGTGCAGCAAATTCGCGCCCTGAAAGGTTCTCGGCCTCCCGACTGTGGCGCGCCTTTATCCGCTTATACGCCCTAAGTCAGCACTTAGATCCGTAAGATCACCCCTCGATTCGGGAAAAGTCCGCAACTTTGTGCACCGCAGCAACAAACCGGTCCAGCAAGGTCAGGCGCGCGGAGCGCTTGACCGGATCGGCATCGTTGACGGTGACATCGTCGAAAAACGCATCGATGGGCGCGCGAAGCGAGGCGAGCGCCGCCATCGCGGCGGCGAAATCCTCGCTCTCGATGGCGGCGAGTGCCGCCGGTTCGGCTAGATCGAGCGCATCGCCCAGCGCCGCTTCGGCAGGGTCGCGATCGTAAGTCGGCGTCTGGCCGCGCTGGGCGACGATGGACCCCACATCGGGATCGTCGACCAGCGACAGCGGATCTTCTTCTCCGGTGCGCGCGATCCGGGTGGCAACGGGCTCGAACCCTTCCTTCTTCAGGATATTGGCCGCGCGCTTGTACCCGGCGAGCAGATTGCCGCCCTCGTCCCCTTCCATGAACGTCTGAAGAGCCTTCACCCGCGCGAGCAGGCGGACGAGATCGTCCTCTCCGCCGAGGGCAAAGACCGCGTCGATCAGGTCGTGCCGAACGCCGGCTTCCTTCTGCTGGACCTTGAGACGGTCGGCGAAGAAGTCGAGGAGATCGCCCGACGCGACCGCCATGCGCAGATCGTTGGCGGTAACGAGGCGGATGACCGCCAGAGCCGCGCGGCGCAGCGCGAAGGGATCCTTCGACCCGGTCGGCTTTTCGTCGATGGCAAAGAAGCTGCGGAGAGTGTCGAGCTTGTCGGCGAGGCTGACCGCGACGGTCACCGGCGCGACCGGCACCGCGTCACCCTGTCCCACCGGCTTGTAGTGATCGCGGATCGCGTCAGCCACGGCATCGGGCAGACCTTCGGCGCGGGCGTAATAACCGCCCATAAGCCCCTGAAGTTCGGGAAATTCGCCGACCATCTCGGTGACGAGATCGGCCTTGCACAGGCGGGCGGCCTGTTCGGCGAGGGTGGCCAATTTAGCCCTCTCCCCTTCAGGGGGGAGGGTTGGGAGGGGGGCCTGCGCAGAGGTCG
>CAYRLC010000195.1:0-2883 GCA_964424995.1 uncultured Croceicoccus sp. | reverse complement strand
CTGGCGCGGTCCGAGTTGATCGACCGCTGGGACGCGCAGCGCGTCGCCGATCCCGATCAGTCGCGGATCATCCTCACCCACACCAATGCCGAGGTCCGCGATTTGAACGAGGCGGCGCGCGGGCGCTTACGCGATGCCGGCGAGCTGGGCGACGACGTGCGCGTGTCGGCCGAGCGGGGTGCGCGGGAGTTCGCTCAGGGCGACCGCATCATGTTCCTCAAGAACGAGCGCGGCCTGGGCGTGAAGAACGGCACGTTGGGCGAGATCGAGCAGGTCAGCCCCGCGCGCATGTCTGTCCGCCTTGATGACGGCCGCCAGGTGGCGTTCGACCTGAAAGACTATGCCCATGTCGATCATGGCTATGCCGCGACCATCCACAAATCGCAGGGCGTGACGGTCGATCGCGCCCACGTCCTCGCCACCCCCGGCATGGACCGCCATTCGGCCTATGTGGCGTTGTCGCGGCACCGCGAAGGCGTGCAGCTCCATTATGGCCGTGACGACTTCGCCGATCAGCGCCAGCTCACCCGGACGCTCTCACGCGAGCGGGCGAAGGATATGGCATCGGATTATCCGGTGGACCTCGACGCCGAGGTCCGCGCGTTCGCCGATCGACGCGGGCTGTCGGGCGAGATCCGCGTCGCGGAACCGCCGTCGCCGGCGGCCGAACGCGGCCAGGGCGGCAAGCCCAAACGCGGCATGTTCGACGGGTTGAAGCTGTCGGCCGCGCCGCCGCCGGCGAAGGCGGCCGAGCGCGGTCAGGATCGCGATTACCGGCGCGCGGTCGAGCGGGCCTCGCGTTCGGCCGAGACGGTGTTGCAGGCGCGGGCATCGGGCGGGCCGGTGCTGGAACATCAGAAGGTCGCGCTCGAGCGCGCGACCGAGGCGCTCGACCAGATCAGGGCGGGGGCCTCGCGCGATATGGCATCGGCGTTCCAGCGCGATCCCGGCTTGCTCCACGAGGCGGCGGCGGGGCGCAGCAGGCCGATGATCGACGCTATGGCGCACGAGGCGAAGGTGCGCGCCGATCCGAACATGCGCGCCGATCGGTTCGTCGAACGCTGGCAGGGGCTTCGTCATCAGCGCGGTGCGGCCGAGCGTGCCGGCGACCATGCCGGTGCGGAGAAGGCCGGAAAGGCGATGAAGGGCATGGCGAAGGGGCTTGAGCGCGATCCCCAGGTGGAATCGCTGCTCAAGGGCCGCCGCCAGGAGCTTGGCTTACAGATGGAAATTGGGCGTGCCCGCGCGATCGGCGTCGAGCTGGTGCAGCAGCTCGAAATCAGCCGGGATCGCGGGATGAGCCGTTGATGCTTTTGCGGATAAGCGCATATCATGCTATGTAGGTTACGATTGTAGGAGTCGCTTTCCCATGACGGACACCACCCGCTGGACCGTATCCGTGTCGCGCAACACGGACATTGCCGTGCGCAGTTTCCTGGCCCAGCGGGGCATGAAGAAAGGCGACTTGTCCCGCTTCATCGAGGAAGCGGTCAAATGGCGGGTGCTTGACCAGACCGTCGCCGAGGCGCGGGGCAAGTTCGACGACATGGACCCCGAGGAGCTGGACGCGCTGATCGACGAGGCGGTGACGGCGGCACGTCAACCGGCGTGACCGCGTGCGCGTCGTCGTCGATACCAATATCCTCATCAGCGCGCTTCTGTCCGCCCGCTCGCTGCCGGCGGAGCTGATCGAGCTTTGGCGTGAAGGCCGGTTCGACCTGCTGACCTCGGCCGAGCAGCTCGACGAGTTGATGCGGGTGACCCGCTACCCCAAAATCCGCGAGCGGCTTTCGCCGGCGCTGGCGGGCCAGCTCATCAATGAATTGCGCGATGTCGCGGTGCTGGTGTCGGACCTTCCGCACGTCACGGCCTGCGCCGATCCTTACGACAATTACCTGTTGGCGATGATAGAGGCTGGCCGCGCCGATTGCCTGGTGACGGGCGACAAGCGGGATTTGCTGGGGATGGTCCGCTATGAGGGCGGGCGGATCGTCACTGTGCGCACCTTCCTCACGGCATATGGGCGCCTGCCCAGGGATGAGCGTCCATGACGGATGACAACGACTATCGTGATGAACCCCAGGACGATCCGGCAGCGGCGTTCGAGCGGCTGCGCGGCGAGGTATCATTGCTGCGCAGCGCTATAGAGGGACTGACCGCCGCACGCGAGTCGATCGACATTCCCGACTATGAGCCGACACTGGCACGCACAGAGAAGGTATTGACGGTGCTCGCCGAACAGTTCGGCCTCTTGCGCCAGAACCCGGCGATGACGCTCACCCCCGAGAATATGGGCGCACGTTTAAACGCTGCCGTCGCCGACAGCGTGAACACGCTGCGCAGCCATGTCCAGGCATCGAAATCGGCGCTGGACGGCACGGTCAACGAGCTGCGCGCCATCGTGCGATCGGCGCGCCATGCCGACGAGCAGGACCGCCGTGTCTATCTGTTCGGCGGCGGCGGCCTGGTGCTCGGCCTGCTAGAGGGCATCGCGTGGAAGGTACGCCAGACAACGCTAAGCGAGAACATTTCAAGAACCGCATGATGGCCGTTACCGCCGGAGGTCGCTAAGCCCCAGTTCTTCCCACATCCATGTAAAGTCATAGGTGCCCATCGGATCGGCGGTGCCCGATTTTGCCGCGCCATTTTCGATATATTTGAGCCAGTCGGCTACCTTTACCCGCCCCGCCTTTGTACAGGCCAGAACGCGTGGCGTCTTGTGGCTGAGGGCTGGGACCGGCTCATCGAGCGTTTTCGTATATTCACGGGTCAGCATATCGTGAACGATGCGCTCCATTTCATGCGGTGGAATATCCAGCGCCTCGTCCTGTGGCGTGCGGGCGGCATCGTCGGCCATAACCTGATCGAGCGTCCGGATTTCGG
>CAYRLC010000194.1:0-2908 GCA_964424995.1 uncultured Croceicoccus sp. | reverse complement strand
ACGTTCTCCATCCAGCCGCGCATGGTCCGCGCCTGCGCCGCAACGCGAAAGCCCAGCGTGTCGGTGATCGGACCCGAGACATAGCCGTGGCCGACCCACTCGCGCGCACGGAATTCGTAGCCGACCGTTGCGCCTGCCGAAAATTCGGGTGTCGGGTTGGCGGTTCGCATCGAGATCACGCCAGCGGGCGAGTTCTTGCCGAAGAACAGTGCCTGCGGACCCTTCAGGATCTCGACCTGCTGCACGTCGAAATAGCTCTGCTGCAAGGAACGCCCGCGGCTCGTCTGTACGCCATCGACGTTGATGGCGACCGACTGGTCGAAGCCGGTATCGAGCGTGGACGAGCCGATGCCGCGAATGACGAAGGAGGAACCGCCGCCGCTGGCCTGCTGCGCGACTTTCACCTGCGGCGCCATCTGGGCGATGTCGCCGAGGCTGTTGCTGTTGTACCGCTGGAGGTCCTGCTGGCTGAGCGCGTTCACCGCGACCGGCACGTCGATCAGACGCTCATTGCGCTGGCGTGCGGTGGTCACCACGATCACGTTCGAAGGATCGATGGCCTCCGCATCGCTCGCGGCGGTATCGGCATCCTGCGCGCGCGCCGCCATAGGTGCCAGGGCCGCCAGCGATGTCGCTGTCAGCAGGGTATAACGAGCCGAAATCCTGAGCATCCATGCCTCCCGAACATTTATCGTGTTAGGGTCGTCCTTAAATTATGGCTGGCTTGCGCAAACCACCTGCCCGGGTGGGTGGGTGGCGCGAAAGCGTCGCTACCCTCGTGACCCGGCCCGACATAAATCGCGATCCGGTGGGAGCAGGGGCGTTCGACACGAGCGTTGGCGGAAGGCAGCGCGGTCTGAACCGGTGCCGCGGGCAAGCTCGGCGGTTTCATTTGCCGGACGCTGACCGACGTTCCGCCAATCTGCGCAGCGATGTTGCCGAAACTGCGATAAATTGCAGGTGGTTCGCGTGATCGCGGCTGGCCAGCCGACCCCATCGGCGACGTTCTGCATGATCCTCGTCTGGTCGTATGGCGCGCCTCGGCAATTGGGGCCTGCAAGACGCAACCACATTGGTCATCGCAACCATCCGGCGCGCCGGTCACCGCGCCGGATTGTCGCTGAGACGCGCTACGATCAGTAGCTCAAGGGCTTGGCGAGCTGAGCACGCGGGATGGCCAGCGGGTTGTTGAACAAGGCCCGCTCGACCAGCGCGGTATCGAGAAAGGCGTGCATCTCGATGACCTTGTCGTCCTGAAAGCGAAAGATCTCGCAGTAAGTCTGCTCGTAGAGATCGCCCGCCTTGGTCGGCCCGCCTCCTTCCATGATAGCGACAACCCGCTCGTCGTCGGCGCAGACGATCTTCCACCGTTTGGCAAACTGCATCTTTTCGGGAACCAGTGCACCGTGCACCTGCTCCGCGATAAGCTTGTCGGTCACCGCGGCCTTGCCTTCGAGCCGCCCCGAAGCAGGCGTCGTGCCGTTGAGATGCACGACGATATCGTCGTGATACATGGCCTCGACACCTTCGAAATCGCCATCGTGCATCAGCTGGAAATAGCGATTGAGCAGATCGATGTTCGTTTGGCGTGTCATCCCGGATCCTTTCCTGTCGTCAGTTCTGCGCCAAGCCGCGCCGCTTGGGCCATCGGTCCCGCCACGACTTGCCGGTTGCGCAGTCCGGGCTTGACATTGTCCATCATGCGGCCTTCGCGCGGAAGTGCGGTCTCGCTTCGATGCTCGGCAACGTTGCGGGCAAGCCTGTCCATCCGCAAGCCCGAGATCATTGCCCCATGGCCTCCATGACGTCGCGCTTGCTGGGGTTGCGGCGCATCGTCAGGCCCCCGCTGACCTGAAGATTCTCACCGGTCATGAAGCACTCGTCCTCTGCAAGGAACAGCGCTGCTGCCGCGATCTCGTCTACGGTGGCGATCCGGCCGAGCGGTCCGCTCTGTTCGAAAAGCGCGAGCGCAGGGGTCCGGCAGACGGCCTCCGTCATCGGGGTGCGTACCGCCCCGGGGCTCAGCGAATTGACCCTGATGCCATAGGCGCCGAACTCGTCGGCAACCGAGCGAACGACCTGGTCGATCCCCGCCTTCGTACCGCGATAGGCGGCGTAATCGTCCATCAGGACGGTGGATGCTGCCGAACTGATCTGCACGATCGAACCGCCCGTCGGCAGCATGGCGCCGACGATCGCTTGCAGGAACTGAAACGGGCCCCTGAACTGCACGTCCATGAGCCTTTGCAGATCGTCCTCGGTCGTTTCCAGAAACGGAGCCGACAGGTTGATACCCGCACAATCGACCGCGACATCGACCCGACCGAAGCGATCGAGGGCGCTTGCAACCATGGCATCGAGCGAGGTCCGCGAAGTGATGTCAGCCGATACCGCCACGCCCCGGATTTCCTTTGCCAACCGTTCGAGCGGGGGGAGACTTCGCCCCGCGACGACCAGCGTCGCACCCTCCGCGGCGAAGCGGCGAGCGATGGCCTGCCCCATGTTGCCCTCAGCGCCGGCACCCAGGACCAAAGCGATCTTGCACTTCAGTCTCATCGGCCGGTCACCCATTCGATGGCGCGGTCAAGGACCTTGCGAAACCCGTCGTCCATCCATGGGCCCCGCGTCACCGGCCCCTCGTTCATCAGCGGCAGAAAGTCGTATCGTCCGCTCGAATGGCCGAGGTTGAGGTACAACACCTGGCCAAGCCCCTGCTGGCGCAGGTACATCTGCGGGTGGTCTTTCGGCTCCGACCAATCGGACAAGACATACCCCGGATTGGTGCCGGAGAACCGGGACGAAAGCAAAACTTCGGCCGGGCCGGTCAATTCGACAACGTAAGGCTCGTCGGTCCCGAGCGCGAGTGTCGGCGAGGTTCTTCAGGCCTGCGGTGCACCGCTTCTGGTGA
>CAYRLC010000193.1:0-2933 GCA_964424995.1 uncultured Croceicoccus sp. | reverse complement strand
TGCGATTCTTAGTTCTGGCACAGCTGCCACTTTAGAAGCATACTCACCTACACGCTCAGTACGAATAGTTTGGGTGACATCTTCGCCATCCAATAGCACTTGAGTTGCATCAGACTGGGTTACAAATTGAATGTTTAAGTGCGTTGCGATGTTGATGCACGCTTGCAGCTCTGTATCTAGACGATCTAGCAGATTTTGCTTATGCAAAGCCAAACCAAGCAAACGATACAAAGCACCTGAATCTAGCAAATGAAATTGATAATGTGCTGCCAATTTTGCAGCTAAGGTACCCTTACCTGAGCCACTTGGGCCATCAATGGTAATAATTTGAACGGTCATGATGTTTCCGTAATGATTTAGAGAGATTTGGCCAGTTTAGACAAGCCAATTTTAATTGCAGTTTTTAGTTGAGCCAAAATAGCCTTACTCACAAATGGCACACGAGTTTGTAACTCAATGCTGTAGGTCACCAAAGTTTTATTATCAGCTATATCCTGAAACTCAATTACCCCCAAATGATGTTTGATCAATGGGTTTTTAATGATTTTATATTCAATACGCTGATTTGGTTCGAGCAAGGTAATTTGTTCCTGCAAAGGCTTAATTGGCCCAATACCCATGCGACGAACAGAACCCACTCCATCAGGGCGCTCAGGGTCAGCTGAATCTTTCACACGCACTACCTGCATAGGTGCAAAGGCAATGTTGTATGTCGCATGTTTAGACAGTAATTCAAAAACCTGCGCAACAGGCGCATTAAATTCTTTTTTGATTTGAATGGCGTTCATGGTAAGACCTGAGAATAAATTATTAAATGATCTATTATTCAGTTTAACGTAAATTAGCAGTAAAACTCAGGTTTGCTTTTGATCATCTAGGTCATTTATCTGCGATTGCTGCTTTTGTTGTTTCTTTTGTGCACGACGCATCTTAAAAAAATCACTTAACTGACTCGAGCATTGTTGCGCTAAACAACCTGATTGATATTCAAAAATATGATTGTAATACCCAGATTCTAAAAGCTTTCTGGCACTGATTAATGAACCCGCTTTGGGTTCTGTCGCACCAAACACTACACGTTTAATTCGCGCATGAATCAATGCCCCCACACACATGGTGCAAGGCTCTAAAGTGACATATAAGGTTGCGTCTTCGGGTAAACGATAGTTTTTAATATTGGCGCAAGCGGCACGAATAGCCACAATTTCAGCATGTGCAGTTGCATCATGTAAAGAAATAGGTGCGTTATAGCCCGCACCGATCACTTGGTTTTGACTCACAATCACTGCGCCCACGGGAATTTCTCCCTGTGCTGCAGCCAATGCAGCCTGCGCATAAGCAAGCTGCATCCAATCTTCATCACTAAAGTGTTGTTCTGACATTCAAATAACAGCGAAATAGAATGAAAAATTAAATAATTTCGTATTGCTTTAACAATTCATTCCAGCTTTCAATAGTGGTCACAGGTGGATTATCTACAAAAATATTTTTGAGATTAATCTTGCCATTTTGTTGCCACGCAGGTGCCAAGTCTTTATCGACTAAACGAGCACGCACACCCTCAACAAAGTCTGCATGACGGATTTTCCAGTCCGAAATTTGAGTTTCAAGTTCAAATACTTCATTCCAAGAATGAACTTGCTTGCCCCATTGCCATAACAACCAAGTTAAAGCCGCTGTGGTTGGTGAACCTTTTTGTAGATTTTCGCTGGCTTGGCGCAACCAGTCACTACGCGCATCACTCAAACCAATAATCGACTCGTAATCACTTTCAAAACTCACACCACGGCACACGCTTTGAATCACATCCAAAGAGTTTTGTAACGGACCCGGGCCTACAGGACGATGCATACTGTTCAAGGTGTCATCAATGGCACGGAAGTCACCTGCTGGGTAATGATTCCAGTCAATATTAATGACTTTATCTAAGACTGCTGCACGTTGTGCATCACAAATATGCGTTGCCCAACCAATACCATAAGCACCCGCTGCAGTCATGATTGAACCTGTTAAACCGGTGAACAAGCCAATCGCACCACGGTCTGCCAAGAAGCGAGTTGCGCCTACATCTGGGTACAAGCCAATATTAATTTCTGGCATCGCTAAACGTGAATACGGTGTTACCAAACGGAATGGCGCAGCCATGAACAGACCTAAACCACCGCCCATCACATAACCTTCACCCCAAACCAACACAGGCTTGGCATAGTTATGCAACAACAAGTCCAGCGCATATTCTTGCTCGAAGAATTTATTGGCGGTTGCAACTTCATCATTAATAACCAACTGGCGTAACTTACGCACATCACCACCTGCACAGAATGCTTTTGGTGTAGTCGAATCAAACCAAATTGCTTTCACACTGTCATCAGTATGAAAGTCTTCAAATACTGCCAATAATGCAGAAACAATTGATTCATCCAAAGCATGCAATGATTTTGGGCGATTTAAACGCACAATGCGCCAGCCATTTTTTGCTTCTTCTACAATTAAATCTGGGTGGTATTCTTTTGAAATGGGAGAATGTGTCATGCGTCCAGCTGCCAGTCTATAGGCTCAATGCCATTTTGTTTAAGATAATTATTTGATTTTGAAAATACTTTACATCCAAAAAAACCACCACGATTTGCTGCCAGTGGCGATGGATGTGCTGCCTTCAATATCAGATGTTTATTCGGATCTATACGTTGTCCCTTACGTTGTGCATACGCGCCCCATAAAATAAACACAATATGCTCACGTTGTTGATTTAACACATCAATCACATGATCTGTAAAATCTTCCCAACCCTGCTTTTGGTGCGAGGTTGGTTGTCCTGCTTGTACAGTTAACACGCTGTTGAGTAACAATACCCCTTGCTCTTCCCAATGGGTTAAATCACCGTGTCTTGGAATAGGCACACCTAAATTTGTATGTAACTCATGGAAAATATT
>CAYRLC010000192.1:0-2955 GCA_964424995.1 uncultured Croceicoccus sp. | reverse complement strand
GTAGAAATTGGTTTTGGTATGGGGCGTTCTTTGGTGCTGATGGCTCAAGCCAATCCTGAGCGCAACTTTGTCGGTATTGAAGTCCATATTCCAGGGATTGCACAGTGCATTTATGAAGCAGGCACAGCGGGTTTAAGCAACTTACGTGTCTTGGATGCAGATGCCATTCAAGTCCTTCGTGAAATGCCAGACAACAGCATTGATACGGTTCAACTCTACTTCCCTGACCCATGGCAGAAAAAACGTCACTTCAAACGCCGTTTTGTTGCCCATGAACGTATGGAATTGGTCGAACAAAAACTAGCTCTAGGCGGTACATTCCATGCAGCAACTGACTGGGAACCGTATGCTGAATGGATGCTAGATGTATTGGACAATCGCCCCCGTTTAGAAAACTTGGCAGGTAAAGGCAATAGTTACCCTCGCCCTGAATGGCGTCCACAAACCAAATTTGAACGTCGTGGAATTGAAGCGGGCCATAAAATTAACGACTTTATCTTCAAGAAAATCTGCTAATTTCTACAACAAAAAAATGCTTCCATTCGGAAGCATTTTTATCTGGGTTAGTTTTATGGCATAAGTCCAAAAATTAAGAAACGACTAAGATTGATGACGCTCTAAAATCTGTTGGCTCATAAGCGCATAAACTTCGGCAAGTGCATGTTGCTGCCCTGCTGCCAACAAATCCTGATGCATCTTTAAAATATTTTGATCACCACGCATAGCAGGCCCTGTTTGCATGTGATGCGGCTCATTTTGTGTGGTTTTGTGCGCAGTTTCCAAAATTAAGGGATACAGTAAACTGAAATCCACTTGTTTTGCATCCACCACCTGTTTGGCCATGTCATAACAATAATTACTAAAATTACAGGCGAATACGGCGGCTAAATGTAAACTCAAACGCTGTTCTGAAGTATAGGCGTAAACACGACTGCTTAGGCTATTTGCCAAATTGAATAAAACCTGCTGATCTTCGGCAAATGCAGCTTCTATAAATAATGGCGTTTGTGCCCAATCAATTTCACGCTCCAAACTAAAAGTTTGTAAAGGATAAAATACCCCTGAACGCGCATGATGTTGTTGCAAAACATCTAACTTGGTACTGCCTGAAGTGTGCACAACCAAAGCATGGCTTAAATAAGGATGAATCTCCTGAATCACCTGTGCAATTGCCTGATCACTCACAGCAATAATCACCAAATCAACTTCTGCATTTAATTCAGAAACTTGCGCAATTGCTGCTGCACCAACTTGCGTAGCCAAGTGCTGTGCCTTGTCCAGACTGCGGCTATAAATTTGCACAATTTGATGCTGTGCTTTTAAAACATGGGCCAAATGGTGTGCAACACGGCCTGCACCAATCAAACTAATACGCATAAACTTTTTAAGTGAAGTAATTTGCTCAAGCATGCCAATAAAAAAAGGACGAAGCAATTCGTCCTGATGTTTTTGTTTAAGCCTGAATCAATTTTAGAATTGGCGCAATGTTAAAATCTGCTCACTACGTCCAAATGGGCCTTGGGTATCATGCAAAATTCCGCTAGTCAGCCCGATTCCATCTTCACCATATTGCTGTGTCACTTCCAAGCCCAACCATTCGCCTTGCGGTAAACGGTGTAAATGCATTTGTAAATCCAAGTTTGGAAAACCCCAACCTTCATTTGGGTCTAGGCGTGGTACGACCCCATTGGCGGTATCTACCATGCCCATTAATCGAACAAAACTAGATGTAGCTTGATTTTCAACCATTTCCAATTGGTTTCTTAACCAGACAATGCCCTTACCTGCACGACGGTCTAAATGCGCACGGGTTTCAATACTTTGAATATAGCCGCCCGGCCAACAACGCATACCATCCCAATTGGCCAAATATTCAGGGTTTTCTACGGGTAAGTCTTCTAGCCCTGCAATTGCACGTGTGTCTGAGGTTTTCATTTTCCATGCGCGCGCCACAATACAGGTTTTCCCTTCGGCACACATTTCAGCTTCAATCAATTCAATGGTTTTACCTGGACGAATCATACGGGTAGTGATCGTAAACTCCCCAGCAGCAATTAAGCCAAAAATATCTAAACTGACTCGACCAATTCGCATATCATCACGTGGCATAAACTGTTCTAGTTCTGCACATAAAATACCCGTTGCAGGTGCCATGTGCTGCTCATGCGGATTCCACGCACCTTGTGCATGAATATTGGAACGATAGTGCGTAGTACAGCTTCCATCTGCATGCTGTTCACGGTTAAGTAAAGTGTAATATGCTGACATTTTTCCTCTTTCCCTGATACGAATATTTTTATGTGGATACGATTTAGAGTGCTGCTTGCAGCATTGAGATTAATAGTTAAATCACATTATTTATAACCTATTTTTGCGCAAAAAAACCATAATAATTCATAATTTGACAATAGGTCTTAGACTGTCTAAAACCCACTTCAATGAGTAACGACTGCTGTGCTTCTGCAGAAATTAAATGAAAATCATCGGCCAGTCGTGCAATCATTTTTTCTGCCTGTAGCACGGTTAAACCACTATCTAGCGCCAAGTTTTGCATCCAGCGTAATTCAATATTTTCAGTCTGCTGCATCAGATCATAGCTTAATAAAATACCTGTAGGTTTTAAGGTTTGGTAAATATCTTGAAAGAATGATTTTTTTTCTGCCACAGGCACAAAATGTGCTACCAGAATAGACAACGCTGCGTCAAACTGTAAGTTTTCAGCCTGTGCTTGCTGAGCAAATTGTTGCGTGTCTGCCTGTATAAAACAGACACGTTCATGCCCTGCCACAGACTGAATATTTTTTTCGGCCTGTTGCAGCATATTTAAAGAGGGGTCGATTGCGGTAAATTGCCACTGCGGATGTTGCTGCAACAAATACTGCAACTCATAACCTGTGCCACAACCCACGACTAAAAGCTGTGCATTTTCAGGCAAATGACTGCTTAAAATCGCAT
>CAYRLC010000191.1:0-3055 GCA_964424995.1 uncultured Croceicoccus sp. | reverse complement strand
GGAGTTCGACTGAGAGGGGCTGCTACTTCGCGGGCGTGTAGCGCAGCACGCCCGCAACCCCGCCGCCACCGTCGTTGGGGTGACGCACTCCTTCGTTGACGACGACTTCGGCGAAATCGAACGGGCTCATCCCGTCGATGCAGGCGACGTTGATCCCGTATTGCGTCGGGTCCGAACGGCGCTGGTGATGCGTGTAGATGCCGCACCGCGAACAGAAGTAGTGCTTCGCCGCACCCGTGTTGAAGGTATAGAGGTTCAGCAGGCCCTCGCCCCGCGTCAGGGCGAAGTCGGCCAAATCCGCGCCCACCGCCACTGCACCCCGCATCCGGCAGATCGAGCAGTTGCAGCGCCGCGCGCTCGCCATGTCGACCTTCGCCGTGAAACCGACGCCGCCGCAGTGGCAGGCGCCGGTCACGTCACGAAGTTCGCTTTCGGCCATCAATCGCCGGTCAGGATGCGTTCGACCAGCTGCTTCACCGTCGGCGTGAAGTTGTTCGAATAGAACGGGTCCTGCTTGAAGCGGTACGCCGCGTGGCCGGCGAAGGCGAGGTTCTGGTCGATCGGGCCGCCGTGGGCGATGTCCTGCAGCGTCTTCTGGATGCAGAAACTGCGCGGATCGGCGAGGCGACCGGTGGTGTAGTCGTCATGGTCCTTCCACGACGAGAAGCCGCAGTGCGACAGGCAGCCCATGCAATCGGCCTGGTCCTTGCGGATCACCTCGCGCTCTTCGGGGGTGACGAAGACGAGCGTGTCGTCGGGAGTCTTCAGCGCAGTCTCGAACCCGTCGGCCGCAAAGCCGCGCGCACGATCGCGGTCGTGTTCGGTGACCCAGAAGTTCTTACCCTTCACGCCCACGTCGAGCTGGACGGTGTGATCGCCCGCCTCGACCCGCGAATAGGGGATCTGGCGCTCCGAACGCGCTTCGAGATTGCGCAGGAACGGGTTGCGCACGGCCGAGGAATAGAACCCCGTCGGCGAGAACTTGTGCAGCAGCACGTCGCCCGGCTCCAGCGTGCGGAGCATGTCCTTCCACTCCTGCGGGATCGGACTTTCCTCGGTCAGCAGCGGGCGGGTGCCGAACTGGAACGCGATCTTGCCGAGCTCGGGATTGTCGATCCAGTTCTCCCACTCGCGCAGGAACCAGACACCGCCGGCCATGACGATCGCGGTTTCCTCGCTCACGCCTTCCTTGCGCATGGTGGCGCGCAGTTCGGCGACGCGGGGATAGGGATCCTGCGGCTCGCGCGGGTTCTCCGCATTGGAGAGGCCGTTATGGCCGCCCGCCAGCCACGGGTCTTCGTAGACCACCGCGGCCATCAGTTCGGGCACTTTGGAATACGACCGCTTCCACAACGCGCGGAAGGCGCGGGCCGACGACACGATCGGCAGATAGTGGACGTTGTAGTGCTGCGCGATCTCGGCCAGCTTGTAGGGCATGCCCGCGCCGCAGGTGACGCCGGTGACGAGGCCGCGCGTCTGTTCAAGGATACCCTCGAGCACGGCCTGTGCGCCGCCCATTTCCCACAGCACGTTGATGTTGATCGCACCGTTGCCGCCCGAGATCTCGTGCGCGCGGCGAACCTGCTCCACGCCGCCGTCGATGGCATAGCGGATGAGCTGTTCGTGGCGTTCCTTGCGGGTCATCTGCTCGTAGACCTGCGGGACGATCTTGCCTTCGGCATCGTAGCTGTCGGCGTTGACCGCGCTGACCGTGCCGATGCCGCCCGCCGCGGCCCATGCGCCCGAACTGGCGTGATTGGTCGCCGAAACGCCCTTCCCGCCTTCGATCAGCGGCCACACTTCACGCCCGCCGTACTGGATCGGCTGCAGCCCCTTGAAACTCATGTCGTGATAGCCCTGTCTATCTGCGGGTCGACCCCGGCAGTGTTGGTTGGAACGCCCGCACCGGCTGCAAGGTCCTGCTTGCAGGGCACGATGTCCTGCGGATCCGGACGTGGACCAACAGGCTCGAAACGGGCGTAATAGCCGGCCAGTTCGGGCCGGCGGATGAACGTGGCCAGCTTGAAGCCGACCGCCTCGAATTCGCAGAACAGCAGCGCCGGCGGGATGCCATGCTCGCCGGTCGGGCGATCAACATCGACGACGATGACCTGCCCGTCGGCCTTCAACGAAGGGCGCAGCCGCCACAGAAAGGCGTAGGGCTCGCTGACCTCGTGGTACATGTGGACGAGGAAGATACGGTCGAAACTGCTGGGCGGCAGGCCGGGATCGTCCTCGGTCCCCTTCTTGATCGACACGTTGTCCAGTCGCTCGCGCTGGACGCGCGCGCCCAGTCGTTCGAGCGCGGCGGAATCGATGTCCTGCGCCAGCACCCGCCCGCGCCGGCCGACGCGTTCGGCAAGGCGCGTGGTGTAATATCCCTCGCCCGCGCCGATATCGGCCACGGTCATGCCCTCGGTGATCTTGGCCAGATCCATGACCATCGTCGCCTCGTTCCGGTCGTCACGCGCGCGTTCGTTGGAGAACTGGTTGCTGGTGGTCGTGGAAACAGGCCGGTCGGGCCGGGGGAACATGCGCGCCGTTTCGGGACGGTCGGCGTCGGCATCGGTCCTGCTGATGTTGCACCCCGCCATGGCAGGGGCGAGGCACGCCAACGCAGCCGCTGTCGCGAAGGCGCGCGCGCTGATCAATCCACGTCCTCCACTTCGACCTTCTCGCCGGTCACGCGCTGGGCCAGCGCGGCGGAGATGAACTGGTCGAGCCCGCCGTCGAGCACGTCGCCCGGGTTGGTCGAGACGTGGCCGGTGCGCAGGTCCTTCACCTGCTGGTACGGCTGCAGCACGTAGGAACGGATCTGGTGCCCCCAGCCGATCTCGGTCTTGGCGGCATATTCGCCGGCGGTGACCGCCTCGCGCTCGGCCAGTTCCTTTTCGTAGAGACGCGCCTTCAGCATGTTCATCGCGGTGGCGCGGTTCTTGTGCTGCGAACGGTCGTTCTGGCTCGCCACCACGATGCCGGTCGGCTGGTGGGTGATGGTGACGGGCGCGGAAGCCGCGGCGGCGACAGTGGTCAGCATGGAGGCCAGCATGGCTCC
>CAYRLC010000190.1:0-3079 GCA_964424995.1 uncultured Croceicoccus sp. | reverse complement strand
TGAACTGCTTCTCGGTCACGTCGCCGTAGTAGCCCTTGAGCTTCTGCTTGGCGCGCAGCTGGATGCCGTAGTCAGAGACCTTGCTCTTGCGGCGCTGGCCGTGCTGGCCGGGACCGTAGCTGCGGCGATTGACCGAGCTCTTGGGACGGCCCCAGATGTTCTCGCCCATGCGACGATCGAGTTTATACTTACTTGCCTTACGCTTCGACAAAAGTCGTCTCCATTTCTGCAGGTCGCAGCCAGGTTGGCCGCGATCGAAGTTCCGGGGTGCACCGCTCCGCCTGTTACGGAGCGCGGCCATCGCTTCACCGGAGTGCGGGGCCGAATGGACGCTTCCGCCGGTCAAGGCAGACCCGCCGCAAACGGGCGGGGTCCAAGTGAAGGCGGGCCAATACGGTTTGCCGGGAAAATGTCAACCCTCGACGCAGGTTCACCGTCGGGCTAGGGGCGCTGCCATGCCGGAAAACATGCCACTACCCGAAGATATCATCCCGCCCGAAGATTGCCAGACGATGGCCGATGTGCGCGCCGGGGTCGATGCGCTCGACAGGCAGATCGTCGATCTGCTGGCGGTGCGGTTCGGCTACATGCGCGCGGCGGCCCGGATCAAGCCGGAACGCGGGCAGGTGCGCGACGAGGCGCGCAAGGCGAGGGTTGTTGCGCAGGCTGGCACCCATGCAGCCGCTCTGGGGCTGCCCGAGGCGGCTGTGACCGATATCTGGGACCGACTGGTAGAAGCGTCTATCGCCTACGAACTGGATCACTGGGACGCCAAACCCTAGTCCCGGTTGCGCCGTTCCTTGGCAAGCGTGCTGAGGACGCCGCGAAAGGTCCGCAATTCGAGCGAGTTCCAACCCGGTTTGGTCAGAAGCGTGCGCAGGGTGCGGCGGTTGGTCGTGGCGCGCGCCTCAGGCCAGAAATAGTTCTTCGCCTCCAGCATGGCCTCGATCTGCGTGAGCATGCCTTCCAGTTCCTCCTGTGGGGCAGGGGGCAGCATTTCCTCGACCGTGGGCTGCACCAGCCCGACATGGCGCGACCATTCATAGGCGCACAGGATCACCGCCTGCGCCAGATTGAGCGAGCCGAACTCGGGATTGATCGGCACTGTCACGATGGCCCGCGCCAGCGCCACGTCATCGGTCTCAAGCCCCGACCGTTCCGGACCGAACACCAGCGCCGAGCGACCCGGCGCGGCATGGATTTCGCGGGCTGCCTCGTCGGGGGTGACCACCGGCTTGGTCACGCCGCGTTTGCGCACCGTGGTGGCAAAAACATTGGCGCAATCGGCGACGGCCTCGGCCAGCGTATCGAAAACTTGCGCGCGATCGAGGACAATGTCCGCACCTGACGCCGCTGGCCCCGCCGAAGGATTGGGCCAGCCATCGCGCGGCGACACCAACCGCATTTCGGTCAGCCCGAAATTGAGCATCGCACGGGCCGCCTTGCCGATGTTCTCACCCAGTTGCGGGCGAACAAGGACGACGACGGGCTTGTTCTCAGGTGTGGCCGACATCACGCACCGTGCCGGCAAATGCCTCGAAGTCCTTGGCCTCGTTGAAATCGCGGTAGACTGAGGCGAAGCGGATGTAGGCGACGCTGTCGATCTGGCGCAGGCCGTCCATCACCATCTCCCCGATTGCCTGGGTCGAGACTTCGGCTTCGCCCAGCGTCTCGATCTGGCGCTGGATGCCGGAAACGAGGCGGTCGATCTGCTCGCGGTCGATCCCGCGTTTGCGGCAGGCGAGGAGGACAGATTGCTCGATCTTGGAACGGTCGAACGGTTCGCGCGCCTCGTTGCTCTTGATCACCGTGATCTCGCGCAACTGGACGCGCTCGAACGTGGTGAACCGCGCGCCGCAACTCACGCACTGGCGGCGGCGGCGGATCGAAGTGTTGTCCTCGGTCGGACGGCTGTCCTTTACCTGGGAATCGTCATGGGCACAGAACGGGCAACGCATTTAGTCGGGTCTGACTCGCTTGTAGAACTTGTAGCCCGCGCCAGCCGCCAGTCCGAGCGGGATCGACACGAACGGCAGTACCAGACCCGCAACCGCGCCCATCGCGCCCCATGCCAGTACCGGCTTGGTCGATGGGTGGTTCATGCCGTCCTGAAGCATGCCTGCGAGTTCGAAGCGGGCATCCTCGACGAAATCGCCGACGTTATTGGGGCGGTTGGGGTCTTCCATGGTGTCAGTCCTCGTAGATCGGGAAGCGATCGCACAGTGCTTCTACACAAGCGCGCACCACCTGTTCTACCTGTCCGTCGCCTTCGTCGCCATTGCGGGCCATGCCTTCGACGACATCGGCGATAAGATCGCCGATCTGCGCGAATTCCTCGGTGCCAAAGCCGCGCGTCGTGCCAGCGGGGGTCCCGAGGCGGATTCCCGAAGTAACAAAGGGTGAGCGCGTGTCGAACGGGATGCCGTTCTTGTTGCAGGTCAGCCAGGCGCGATCGAGGCCCTTTTCGGCCGCCTTGCCGGTCACGTCCTTGGCGGTGAGATCGACCAGCATGAGGTGGTTGTCGGTGCCGCCCGAAACGATCGACAGCCCGCGATGCTCAAGGCTGGCTGCCAGCGCCCGGGCATTGTCGACGATCTGGTGGGCATAGGCCTTGAATTCGGGGCGCAACGCTTCGGCGAAGGCGACAGCCTTGGCAGCAATGACATGCATCAGCGGGCCACCCTGCATGCCCGGGAACACGGCAGAGTTGAACTTCTTGGCCAGACCCTCGTCATTGGTGAGGATGATGCCCGAGCGCGGTCCACGCAGCGACTTGTGGGTCGTCGAGGTGACGACGTGCGCATGCGGGAACGGGCTGGGGTGCGCGCCGCCGGCAACAAGGCCGGAGAAGTGCGACATGTCGACCATCAGCCAAGCGCCCACCTCGTCGGCGATCTCGCGAAAGCGCTGGAAGTCCCAAACGCGCGAATAGGCAGTGCCGCCGGCGATGATCAGCTTGGGCTTGTTCTCGCGCGCGATGCGGGCAACCTCGTCCATGTCGATGAGGTGATCGTCGGCACGCACGCCGTAGGCAACCGGGTTGAACCACTTGCCGCTCATGTTCACCGGCGATCCGTGC
>CAYRLC010000189.1:0-3128 GCA_964424995.1 uncultured Croceicoccus sp. | reverse complement strand
TGAAGTTGATCGCGCCCATGATCGAGGCGGCACCGGCAAGGTGCAGCGCGAAGATCGCGAAGTCGACCGCCGGCCCGGGCGAACCCGAAGTCGACAGCGGCGCATACACGGTCCAGCCCGTGCCCGCGCCGTTACCCGTGCCGCCCGGCACGAAGGCCGAGATCATCAGCGAGATGAACGCGAAGAAGGTCAGCCAGAACGAGATGTTGTTCATGCGCGGGAAGGCCATGTCCGGCGCGCCGATCATGATCGGGACGAACCAGTTGCCGAAACCGCCGATGACCGCGGGCATGACCATGAAGAAGACCATGATCAGGCCATGGGCCGAGATCAGGACGTTCCACAGGTGCAGCGTGGCATCGAAGTTCGCGCCGTCGCCGCCGAGGAACGTGGTCCACCAGCCCAGGTACTGGATGCCGGGGTGTGCGAGCTCGGCACGCATGATGCCCGAGACGCCGCCACCGATGATGCCCGCGAAGATCGCGAAGATCAGGTAGAGGGTGCCGATGTCCTTGTGGTTGGTCGACATGAACCAACGCTGGAAGAACGGCGGCGCGCCGTGATCGTCATGCGCGTGGTGCGCGTGATCGTCGTGCACCGGCAGGGTTTCGGGGGTTGCGGTAGTTGCCATGGTCTTGCCCTATGCGAAATCTTTGGCTCAGGCCGCCGTCGGAGCGGCAGCGGCAGGCTCTTCGCCCGCGGCCGGAGCGGCCTCGGCGGGAGCGGCGGCATCGGTAGCGGCAGCGGCAGGAGCCGTGGCAGCAGCCGGGGTGACCGCGGCCGGCTTCGCCGACTTCAGTTCACCGCCCTGTGCGAGAACCCATGCCTCGAACTTGTCCTTCGGCAGCGCCTCGACCGCGATCGGCATGTAGCCGTGGCGAACGCCGCAGAGTTCCGAACACTGGCCGTAATAGACGCCCGGCTCCTTCACGAAGAGAACCTTTTCGTTCAGGCGGCCGGGGACCGCGTCCAGCTTGAACCAGAGCGAGGGGACCGCGAACGAGTGGATCACGTCCATGCCGGTGGTCTGGATGCGGATCGGAACGCCGACCGGCACGACCATGCGATTGTCGACCGCGAGCTGCGCCGGTTCGCCGTTGGCAATGGCCTTTTCCTCGGGCAGCATGTTCGAGATCACCTCGAACCCGCCGTTGTCGGGATACTCGTATCCCCAATACCACTGGTAGCCGTTGACCTTGACGGTCAGCGCATCTTCGGGCGCCGATTCGTATTGCTTGGCCAGCAAGTCGATCGAGGGGACCGCGATGCCGAGGAGGATGAGGACCGGCAGACCCGTCCAGATCACCTCGATCAGCGTGTTGTGGCTGGTCTTCGACGACACCGGGTTCTTGGCGCGGCGATAGCGGACCATGACCCACAGCAGCAGCAGCAGCACGAACAGCGAGATGATGGTGATGAGCGGCATCAGCAGCGCATCGTGCATCCACAGGCCGTAGTCGCCGATCGGCGAATACTGGTCCTGGAACCAGATCTCGCCGTCGACCGGCATGCCTTTGCCCGGCGTGGGCTTCATCGGGACGTAGCCGCCCGATGCCGCGGCCGTCACGGCAGCTGCGGTGGCTTCGGCGACAGGCGCTTCGGCGGTGGCAACGGCAGCGAACGCCGCCTGCGGCAGGATGGCGAGCGCGGTGGCTGCCCCTGCGATGAACTGAACAGTACGGCGGATTCCCATCACCAGTCTGTCGCCTTCCCTTGCGTTTTCTCGAACCACGTCGACCCCCATGTGTGTGCTGTACGACAGGCAAAAGTCGACGCACGCACCCCCTGAAGGTCCGCTTGCGAGGGGGCCTATACGCGCGCTTGCGGCCTCCCTCAAGCACCTCTAGGGGATATTTTTGCACTGCGGCGCGTCGGTCCGTCCATCGTACCTTTGGCGCGCCCCGTCGCAGCGACGTTCCTGCCACCGCTTTTCCGGCCTTTGCGCGCGGGATCGCACATACAACGAATGCCGACCATGACCGACGAAGACGTCCTTTCCGAATTCCGCGCCGCCGGTGCGCTGCTGGAGGGCCACTTCCTCCTCTCATCCGGCCGTCACAGTGCGCATTACCTCCAGTGCGCGCGCGTACTCATGAATCCCGATCGTGCCGGGCGGCTGGCCGTGGCGCTCGCCGCAAAGCTGCCCCGCGACCTGCGCGGGAAGATAGACAAGGTGGTCTCCCCGGCGATGGGAGGCCTCATCATCGGTCACGAGATGGGCCGCGCGCTGCAAGTGGATGCGGTTTTCGTCGAGCGCCCCACCGGCACTTTCGAACTGCGCCGCGGTTTCACCATCGAACCGGGTGAAAAGGTGCTGATGGTCGAGGACGTGGTGACCACTGGCCTTTCCAGCCGCGAGGCGATCAAGGCAGTGGAGGCAGAGGGCGGCAAGGTGATCGCGCTCGCCTGTCTCGTCGACCGGACCGGCGGCGATCTCGACGTGGGCGTGCCGTTCCACCCGCTCGTCTCGCTGAATTTCCCGACTTATGCCGAAGACGAACTGCCGGCCGACCTTGCCGCGACGCCTGCGGTGAAGCCCGGCAGCCGCAAGGCCTGAGGGCGGTAGCGATGGCCGACAGACTGCGCCTTGGCGTCAACATCGACCACGTAGCCACGATCCGCAACGCGCGCGGCGGGGATCACCCCGATCCCGTGCGCGCGGCGGAAATCGTCGCGGCGGTCGGCGGCGACGGCATCACCGCGCACTTGCGCGAGGATCGCCGCCATATCCGCGACGGCGATCTTGCCCGCATCCAGTCGGCCACCGGCCTGCCGCTCAACCTCGAGATGGCGGCGACCGACGAGATGCTGGCCATCGCCCTCGCCCACGCGCCGCATGCGGCCTGCATCGTGCCCGAAAAGCGCGAAGAGCGCACGACCGAGGGCGGGCTGGACGCGGCGGGGCAACACAACCGACTCGCCCCGATCTGTTCGCGGCTGGCCGACGCGGGCATCCGCGTCTCGCTGTTCATCGAGGCGGAGGAACGCCAGATCGAGGCGGCACTGCGGCTGGGCGCCCCGGTGGTGGAATTCCACACCGGCGAATACGCGCACGCGCATCTCGATGGCGACCGGGAAAAGACCGCACGCGAGCTGAAACGCATCGCCGACATGGCCGCGCTCGCCGC
>CAYRLC010000188.1:0-3142 GCA_964424995.1 uncultured Croceicoccus sp. | reverse complement strand
TTCGCTGATTGTTCGCCCTTAGCGTTGTTTAGCGTACCATCCACGCTATGCCCTCAAGATGAGCTCCGCGGATTGTATGAAGGAGATGCATGGCATGATGTCTCCGTCCGGCGCCTCGGCTGGCTAGCAGCAGGTTCTGGCCGCTTCAGGTCGCATAGACGGCTAGGCCAGCAGTGGCGGCGGGATACCCCTTCCTGCCGCCACTGACATGCCTGGTGTGCCACGCTTGCCTGAACCTCCGATCAGGAGATCTCCATGCGATTATTTTTGTGTATGCCGCTGTTAGCGGCAATCCCCGGCATTGCCTTCGCCGAGCCGCTCACCTTCGACGCGGCCCTCCAGCGCGCCCGGCAGGAAGCGCCGTCGCTCAAGGCGAAGGCGCTCGGTGCCAACGCCGCCCGTTCCGTGCGCGGCGCGGCCGGCGCCCTGCCTGATCCGACGCTTGCAGTTGGGATCGACAGTTTCCCGGTATCGGGACCGCTCGCGTTCGAGCCGCAGCGCGACAATTTCAGCATGGCGCGGGTCGGCGTGTCCCAGGACATTCCCAATCTCGCCAAGCGCCATGCGCAACAGGCGCGCGCCGACAGCGACATAAAGGCGGCCGAGGCTGATACCGCAGTCCAGGCGCGCACGGTCGAGGTTGGCACCGCGCTAGCCTGGATCAACTTGGCCTATGCCGAGCGCAGGCTCGCCGTGCTCGACGATATTCTGTCCGGTCTCGAGCGTGTGGTGGGAACGACGCCAGGTGCGGTCGCATCGGGAGGCGCGCGCCCGGCGCAGACCCTTGCAGGGCGCCAAGCCGTCGCCGCGATGCAGGATCGCCGCAGTGAACTGGTCTCGAACGTGGCGCGGGCACGCGCGACGCTAACCCGGTGGACCGGAGACCCCGCGCCGGAGATCGCCGGACCGATCCCCGATTTTGCGGTCGACGCAGCGGGTCTGCGCGCAGGACTCGACCGCCACCCCACCATCCAGATGATCGATGCCCAGGCCGGGCAGGCGGATGCCGATGTGCGCGTAGCCAATGCCGGCCGGCGTTCCGATTTTGGTGTCAACCTGGCCTACCAGCGCCGCGATCCCCGGTTCGGCGACTATGTCTCGGCCGGTGTGACGGTCAGCCTGCCGTTCTTCACGCGCAGTCGCCAGAATGCCGGGATCGCGGCAGCCCAGGCAAATGCCGGACGAGTGATGGCTGAACGCGAGGCCTCGCGGCGCGCGCTCGCCGCCGACCTTGATGCGGATATCGCCGACCATGTCATGCACCATGAGCAATGGATGCGTGCGCAGAGCACACTGCAACCGCTCGCTGAGCAGCGCGTGAAATTGGAAACCGCCAGTTATGCGGCTGGTCGTGCCAGTCTCGTCGATATCGCCGACGCCTATGCCGCGCTGGCCGATGCCACCATCACGACTCTTGATCGTGAAGCCCTGGTCACCGCGGACGGTGCGCGGCTGACACTCACCTACCGGAGCGCAAATCGATGAGCCAGGTTATGATAGCCCGCGGGTGGCTCTTTGGCGCAGCTGCTGCTCTTGCGCTTGCTGCCGGCGGTCTCGGGTTCGCTCTAGCGGGCTTCCAGGGCACAAAAGATGGTGGGGCCGTAAAGCCGGCAGCGCGCAAGATTCTTTATTGGTACGATCCGATGATACCGGCCGAGCACCATGAGGGTCCGGGTCTCTCATCCATGGGTATGCAGACGATCCCTCGTTATGCGGACGAGGGCGGAGCAAGCGCGCAGGTGCCGGGCATTTCGGTCGACGCTTCCGCCTCGCAGGCGCTCGGTCTGCGGATCGCCACGGTGCAACGCGGCGAGCTGGCTAGCAGCCTCACCGCGACCGGTACAATCGACTTCAACCAGCGCGATGTCGCGATCGTCCAGGCACGTGCCGGGGGCTTCGTGCAGCGAGTCTATGGTCGCGCGCCGGGTGACGTGGTCGGCGCGGGGGCGCCGCTCGCCGATATCCTGGTGCCGGAGTGGGGCGGGGCGCAGGCCGAGTTTCTCGCGGTGCGCCGCACCGGCAACGCAGCACTGACCCAGGCGGCCCGCCAGCGACTCATGCTGCTTGGCATGCCGTCTGGCACCATCGCGTCGGTCGAGCGCGGCGGCCGTCCGCACAATGTCATCACGATCTCCACGCCGATCGGCGGCGTTGTCAAAACATTGGACGTGCGAGCCGGCATGACACTGACGGCAGGACAGACGCTCGCAGAGGTGAATGGTCTCGGCACTGTCTGGCTCAATGCCGCCGTGCCCGAGGCGATCGCCGGACCGCTCAAACCCGGGCAAACCGTGCGGGCGACGCTCGCGGCATTTCCCGGCGAGATCTTGTCGGGCCGCGTTTCAGCGATCCTGCCGCAGACGCAAGCCGACAGCCGGACGCTGACCGTGCGGATCGAGTTGCCCAACCGCAGCGGACGCCTGCGTCCCGGCATGTTCGCAACCGTGTCGTTTGGCGGAGCCACGCAACCGGCGCTGCTGGTGCCCTCCGAAGCGCTGATCCGTACCGGCAAGCGGACATTGGTGATGCTCGCGCTCGACAAGGGCCGCTATCGGCCGGCCGAGGTCCAGACCGGGCGGGAATCCGGGGGCCAGACTGAGATCCTGGCGGGCCTGGGCGAGGGTGAGAAGATCGTCGCGTCGGGCCAGTTCCTGATAGACTCCGAGGCGAGCCTGTCCGGAGTCCAGGCGCGGCCGATCGGGGGTGGCGCGCCTATAGCCGCCAAACCCGCTGCTACTGGCAGACTCTACGAGACCGTTGGAAAGATCGAGCAGATCACCGCCAATTCGGTGACGCTCAGCCATGAGCCGGTGCCTGCGATCGGTTGGCCGGCGATGACGATGACCTTCCAGCTACCCGATCCTAAGATCGCGCGCGGCCTCAAGACCGGCGATCGGGTCCGTTTTGGATTCGATCAACCTTCCGCCGGAGCCACTGTGCGGCGCATGGCGAAGGTCGCGGGCCAGTGATCGCCCATCTCATCCGCTGGTCGGTCCGTAACCGGTTCTTCGTCCTGATCGGCATGCTTGCGCTGGTCGGGGCGGGGCTGTGGGCGGTGCGTTCGACCCCGATCGATGCGCTGCCCGATCTCTCCGATACCCAAGTCATCATCCGCACCAGCTATCCGGGACAGGCGCCGCAG
>CAYRLC010000187.1:0-3144 GCA_964424995.1 uncultured Croceicoccus sp. | reverse complement strand
GTCGAAGGTCTGGCCGGCGGCCGCCGCGTCATCGTCGCATCCTCGGCGGGCGGCGCCTACGAACCCGGTCAGCCGCCGCTGGTGTTCCACGAAGGCCTGCTCGAAGCGTTCCTCGGCTTTGTCGGCGTGAACGACATCACGTTCGTGCGCGGGCACGGAGCCGGCGTCCATGGCCCGGCTGGCGCTGTCGCGGCGGCAGAAGACCAGATCGCCGCGCTTTGAGCCGGTGACGATGGTGAAAATCGGCTTAAGCGCATTTCGTCGCATCTCGGCAACCGTTCGCAGGTAATCTCGAACATGACCGAGCGGTTCATCGCCCGTTCGCGTTGAGGGTTGCAGTTTCGGCTTCAAGCGCCGCCCACATGCGGTCAGGAAGAGAAAGGACGACGTGATGAAAAAGGGTTTGATCGGTGCCGTGCTGGCAGCAGCCGTCGCGATCCCCGCCGCCCCGGCTTTCGCCGACCCGCCGTCGTGGGCACCCGCCCACGGCAAGCGGGCCAAGGAGAGCGCTCGCTACTACGACAGCCGCGGCCGCTACTACGAACCGCGCGTGATGCGCCGCGGCGACCGTTACTGGCGCGGCGACGATGGCCGCTACTATTGCCGCCGCGATAACGGCACGACCGGCCTGATCATCGGCGCGGCAGGTGGCGCGCTGATCGGGCGCGAAGTCGACGGCGGGCGCGATCGCACGGTAGGCACCCTCCTGGGTGCCGCTGCCGGCGCGCTGATCGGTCGCGAGATCGACCGTGGCGGCGCCCGCTGCCGCTGATCGGGCTGACAATTTGCTAGCCGAAGGGCCGGTTGTCGCAGGACAGCCGGCCCTTTTCGCAAGCGCGATCGAGGAACGCGAGAATTGCCCTGCGCCGCGATTCGTGGTCGATAGGGCAGCGTGAATACCGCCCTCCCCTCCATCCTCATTACCGGTGCCGCGCGCCGCCTTGGCGCAACGATGGCGCGGCGCTTTGCGGCTGCCGGCTGGCACGTCGTCATTCATCACCGCGATTCGTTCGTCGAGGCCGATGCCCTCGCCGCCGAATTGCCGAGCGCGGAGGCGGTCGCCTTCGATCTGGGCGACGTTAGTGCTGTCGAAACCGCGGCAAGAGGCTTGGCCGGGCGGCTCGCCGACTGGCGGGTGCTGATCAATTGCGCCTCGGTTTTCGAACTCGATACGGCGCAAAGCATCGACCCGGCGGTCCTGTCGCAGGCGATGGCGGTCAACGCCCGCGCCCCCGTCCTGCTGGCGCAGACGTTCCTGGCCCATGCTCGCGCCGCCACTGGCCGAACCGTGATCAACGTGCTCGACCAGAAGCTCGCCAACATGAACCCCGATTTCTTCAGCTATACGATGGCCAAGGCCGCGCTGGCCGCGGCGAGCGAGATGCTGGCCATCGCCTGCGACGGTACGCCCGATCGCGTCCACGCGCTGCACCCCGGTGCGATGCTGCCCAGCTTCGACCAGGCCGACGCGGAGCACGAGGCGAGTGGGCGGATGAACCTGCTGCGCCGCCTCACGACCCCGGAGGAACTGGCCGAAGCCGCATTGTTCCTGGCCAGCGGGCACCTCGCCACCGGGCAGGCGATCTTCGTCGATTCGGGTCAGCACCTGATGAGCCAGGACCGCGACGTGCTGTTTCTCGCCCGTCAGAATGGTTGAGCGGCCTGCTTGCAATCATGGCGGAACAGGCGTTTAGATGCCGGTCATGAGCGCAACCGACCGGATCCTCGCCCGCTTCTTCTCCTCGACGGTGCGGCACGGAACCCTGCAAGTCCAATACGCCAGCGGGCGGACGGAGCGGTTCGGCACCCCGGCCCCGGGGTTCGAAGATATCTCGATCCGCCTGCACGACGGCGCGGCGCGACAGATCCTCAGCGATCCGCGACTGGGCGCGGCGGAAGCCTACATGGACGGCAAGCTGACCATCGAGGGCGGCGGGATCATGGAACTGATCCATCTCCTGCGCGCGAACCAGCCTTGGGACAAGGGCCAGCGTCTGCGCCCGCCCACCCTGCTGCGCCGCATCCGCAACCGCCTCGCCTTCGTCCGCGCCGCGACCAATCGGGCGGCCAGTTCGAAATCGAATGTCGCGCATCACTACGACATCGGCAACGACCTCTACACGCTGATGCTCGATGGGCCGCACATGCAATATTCCTGCGCCTACTGGGCCGACGGTGTCACCACGCTGGAACAGGCGCAGGAGGCAAAGCTGGCCCACATCGCGGCCAAGCTGGCGCTGCAACCGGGGCAGAAGGTGCTCGACATCGGCTGCGGCTGGGGCGGCATGGCGATCTTCCTTGCCCAGCGCGCGGGCGTGCACGTGACCGGCATCACGCTGAGCGAGGAACAACTGGCGCTGGCCCGCCAGCGCGCCACCGCGGCGGGAGTCGAGAACCTCACCAGCTTCGAACTGGTCGACTATCGCGACCTTGCCAGGTCGGGCCGCGAATTCGACCGCATCGTTTCGGTCGGCATGTTCGAACATGTCGGGCAGCCGCAGTTCGAAACCTATTTCCGCAGCATCGGCAACCTGATGCATCAGGACGGCGTCGCGCTGGTCCACACCATCGGCCGCATGGGCACGCCCGGCACTACCGATGCGTTCACCAACAAGTACATCTTCCCCGGCGGCTACATCCCGGCCCTGTCCGAGACCGTGGCGGCGAGCGAGAAGGTCCGCCTGATCGCCAGCGACGTGGAGACGCTGCGCATCCATTACGCGAAGACCCTGCGCTGCTGGTACGACCGCTGCATGGCGCATCAGGCCGAGATCGAGGCGATGTACGATCCGCGCTTCTTCCGGATGTGGACATTCTACCTGTCGGGCGCGACCGCCGCGTTCGAGAATGGCGGCATGTGCAACTACCAGGTCCAGTACGTGCGCGACCGGCGCGCCCTTCCCCTGACACGGGATTACATGCTGCCGGCGGAGCGGGAGCTGCTCACCGCGCGCTGAATGCGCCTGCCGTAGCGGCATTGGCGAACGACAGGCTTGCGAAGGCGGCAACGCCCGCCTAACCGGCGCGCATGAGCGATTCCATCAAGAAAGTCGTCCTCGCATATTCGGGCGGCCTCGACACCTCCGTCATCCTCAAGTGGCTGCAGGTCACTTACGGCTGCGAGGTCGTGACCTTCACCGCCGA
>CAYRLC010000186.1:0-3186 GCA_964424995.1 uncultured Croceicoccus sp. | reverse complement strand
GGGCAGGTCCTGTGCCTTGCCGCATAGAGGGACGAGAATGCGCGCGCCCGGTTTCGGGCCCAGTGCGGGCAGATGGCGAACCAGCAGGTCGTTGGCCTGTCCTTCGTGGAAAGCCGATCCCGTCCGCCTGCCAGCGGGCGTGCCAGAAATCGGGATCCATGCTGCCGTCTCCGTCCGTTCGGTGCGGCGCGAGCCACCTGGTCCTGTTCGCAATAGGCGATGTTGGGATTGTTCTTCTGCATCTGCGCCACGGCCTGCGGTGCCATGTTGGTGGCAAAGCCGCGCAGCGCGACGCTGTAGACATGCTTGAGCTGGCCGCCGTTCGCCTCTGCCGCCTTCTTCGCTTCGGCCATGGCCGACCCGCGCGAGACGTTCTTGTCGAACACGCAGATATAGCTGTTGGCGATCTTGTCGCCCGGGGCTTCGGCGTGGGCGGGTGCGGTGATGGCGATCAGGGGCAGGGTGGCCAGTGCGCCCAGCATCTTGGTCTTCATGTCATTGTCACTCCGACGAGATTCGTCTGTTTCGTCAGCCGCGTCCCTTCGCGACTGCCTGACCTCAAACTATGCAGATTGACATCCATGTCGATAGGAAAAATGCCGCCAAAATACGATTTTATGACGGATTATCAGTGGGTTAAAACAAGGTCTGGGCGGAACGGCGATCGGCGGGAAGGCAGAGTCTACCCGCATGGTTGCGTGGACCGTTTCGGTGTGTCCCCTTCCGCCAGGGCCGGGTCGCTGCGGCCTTTCGGAAGGTGGCGTGGGGGCCGCTCAGTTGCCTTGTATGGTCAGTTCTCCGGCAGGGGCCGTCGCGGCGTCGGGCATGACGGCGCCGCTTGCGTCGGGCGCGAAGCGGCGGTGCCGCACGATGTGCGGGGTGATGACGATGTAGAGTTCGGTCGTCGTGCTGGTCGACCGTTCGTTCTTGGACAGTTCACCCACCAGCGGAACATCGCCCAGCAGGGGGATCTTGCTCTTGGTGGTCAGCTTGTTGATCTGGGTGAGCCCGCCGATGACGAACGTCTCGCCGTCGCGGACGGACGCGCTGGTCTCCGCCTCGCGCTGGCTGATCGTGGGATAGCCCTGAGAAAAGCCGGTGACCGAAGATACGACGCCATAGATCTGCGAGGTGACGAAGCCGTCCTCGCTGACCCGCGGCGCGATCTGCAGCGTGACGCCGACGTTCACGTACTGCACCTGCTGCGACACGCCGTTGACGCCCGACAGGGTGATCGACGTCAGGATCGGCAGCGCGTCGCCGATGATGATCTTGGCGGTCGACCCGCTCTGCGCCGCGATGCGCGGGCGCGACACGATGCGGCCTTCGCCCTTCTGCACTTGCGCATAGATCGCCGCCTGCAACATGCCGGATGGCAGGATGTCGCGCGGATCGAGGCCGAAGGGCAGGAACGAGCCGGTCGTCACCGTGCCCACGCCGATCTGTCAGTTCTGGTTGTTGAGGTCGATGCCCAGCGACTTCGCGCCCGTTTCGGTCAGTTCGACGAACTGCGTCTCGAGGATGACCGAATCCACCGGCACGTCGATCAGCGCGATCTGCTTCTTCACCCGCTCGATCCGGTCGGGCGAACCGGTGACCCAGATCGCGTTCAGCCGCCGGTCGATGGCAAGACCGTTGCCCACGTTCTGCCCCAGCGGCACCGAATCGCGCTGCGCCTGCTGCTGCGGGCCATGTACGACGGCTGCTGGTTCGACGCGGGCGATCCGAAGCCCGGTTCGCGGCGGATGAAGATGTCGTTGGGCGCGATCTTCGCACCTTCGACCAGAAGCCCGATCACTTCCGACACGTCGGCGTATTTCAGGAACACCAGTTCGTAGCTGTCGCCGGGCTGGTAGCTGTCGACTGGACGGTTCAGATCCTGCTGCGGCACCACGTCCTCTCCCGCCGAACCGATCGGGCGGCTGCCCAGCCGTTCCTCGTCGGTCACGCGGGTCACCTTCAGGTGCACCGCGTTGTTGCCCATCCGCTCGCTCTTCACACTGGCGGGGAGCGCGGTCTCGAAGCGCACGACGAGACTGCCGCCCTGGTCGGTGAAGATCATCGTCCGCACCAGCCCGCGATAGGTCTGCCGCGCGGCGACGCGGCCGGCGCGCAGGGTGGTGGTCATGATGACTTCGGGCCGGGCGGGATCGCTGTTGTTGTCGGCCACCCGCGGCTCGGCGGGGCTGAAGCGCAACATGAAGGTCGAGATCTCGGCATCCTCGGTCACCAGCCGCACCTCTTCCAGCACGGACGGCACGACCTGCGCGGGGGCGACGGACGCGGCAAACGGCGACAGGAGGAGGATGGCGAACAGCACCAGGGCCGCCCGCAATGGATGGCTATTCAATGACAGACCCCAAAGCCACCCGAAGGCGGTCCCGTACTTTGTGGATTCGGCGACGTTCCGAATGCGCAATGCGATTACAAGTGAAACCGCACGGACGATTCGAAAATTGTTGCAGGTGATGCTATCCGGGCGTGTCGAATGATGCAGCAAACGGCGCAAATCCGCCCGGATTCAGCCCTCTGCGGGTGTCTTGCGCGGCTCCCCGTCCACGGTTGCGCCATATCCCATCCGTTCGCGCATCGTGTCGATCTTGCGGTTGATCGAGGCGATGATGGCGTCGTGGTCGTATTCCACCTCCACCCGCCGCTCGATTTCCGATCCGTAGCGGTGGGCGCGGCGGTGGCGCAGCATGAACATGGCCAGCGCGTCGTTGTGGCGGCGATAGTGGGCGATGACCTTGCCGCCGCTGACGACGGGGCGCAGCTCGCCCTCCATCGCGCGGATGAGGGCGGTATCCTCCAGCCGCGCCATGCCGCAATCGACCGCCTTGTCCCACGCCTTGGCGGACCCCTCGGCCCCGCCGCGGGCGCGCAGACGATAGAGCGCCTCCAGGCTCGCCCCGATCTCGCGCGCGGCCTGCGTGACCGAGGCGGTGGCGGCGAGCGCGGCGATGAAGGCGCGCTGGCGATCGGGCGTGATCGAGTTGCGGCGCGGCTGCGCATGGACATAGGGCGCGAAGCCCAGCAGCGGATCGTCCGCGTCGGGCGGATCGGCGGCAAAGGCGAGATAGGACGTCCGCCGCGAAGGCCGGTTCGAGCGGCAGCGCAGCTTCTTTTCCGATCCGGAGAAATGTCCGGATCGGGTCACCTCATCCGGGCGCAAAACCGGTTCCCACT
>CAYRLC010000185.1:0-3203 GCA_964424995.1 uncultured Croceicoccus sp. | reverse complement strand
TTTCGTCATAGATTAGAATGGTTTCTATACGGGTAGAAATATACCGATTGACCTTCATGTTGATGTTGGAGTTAAAGTTGACTACCATATTGCCAAGTTTCTCATAATTGGAGAAGAGGTTAAGATCATCGATTATCTCCCCATGAAACTTGTAATTTTCGATCAAAAGGCTATCATTTTCACACTGAAGAACAAATACGAATCGAGTCATAATTTAACGGCTCTTTTTATCGAGCACGAAGATCTGGCCAAAACCCTGGTCACTACGTTTAATTATTACTGGGAGCAAAGTTTCAGCCCTGAAGAATACCAAAAAAGAATCAATGATTTAAACTTCCAAATGCCAGAAATATCAAACACACTTTAACAGCCAGGGAAAAACATCAATAATAAGAGGAAAACTAACAATACTGCAAAACACAAAACCAATTCTTTATGAAAAAATTCTTTCTGCTTTTAATGCTTCCTATATTACTTGGGATAAGCCCGACCAATGCGCAGGGTAACAGACTGAGTGGTGCACTCACCATTGGTGCTGCAGCATCCGATGATTATTCAACTTTAACAGAAGCTGTAAATGACCTAATCAATAATGGGGTATCTGAGGGTGGAGTTACCTTCCTTGTCGCCCCGGGCAACTACCCTGAGCGGATAACGCTGAGCACTTTTGAAGGAGCCTCAGAGACAGCCCAGGTGGTTTTCAGAGCCAATGGAGGAACTGTAACCATTAATGGCACCGGAACCTCAGGTACTACCGATGCGATGGTCATTCTGAATGGGGTTTCATGGGTTACTTTCGATGGAATCAATATTCTGGATGGAGGCACTTCTGCGTCCAACCAGGTAGAAATGGGGTATGTCATTACCGGGACAGCAACCCAGGGATCCAAATACAACACCATAAAAAATGCGAGCATTATGATGGGTGGAGGGGAGAATCCTGAATTACGAAATACGCGGGGTGTAGCCTTTATCTCCAATGCAAGCGAAGCCTCAGGGACCAATAGTTTTAATACGATTCACAACCTGACCATTGACAAAGTTGGCTGGGGGATTAGAGTCACCGGAAAAACTACCACCATGGGTAATATTCAGTTTGTTGATGAGGGAAATGTTATCAGCGGCTGTACTTTAGGTTCCACCGTCAGAATCGGGCATAATTCAAATGCATCGTCCATTGGCATCTACCTTCAGGCCCAGGAAAAAGTGCGGGTATTCGATAATGTTATTGATAATGTTTTTGGCTCTCCTGAAGTAACTCCGGCACTTCCCGTTTCATCAAGCGGGATTAGCGTGGATGCTTCAGCGGGTGAAATTTTCAACAACAGGATCAATTATGTCAGGTTTCAAGGCAGCGGCGCATCTTCTGCCTATGGCATCAGGATCACCGTGTTGGCCGGGGATACAATGAAAGTATATAACAACTTCATTTCCAATATTCAAAAAAGCAATGAATACACACCTCCCACCTATGACAACAGCATGTACGTGGTAGGCATCTGGTCGTTTGCCGGTATAGGTGGGGCAGGAAATCTGAATCTTTATCACAACACCATTTTTTTGAACCACGAGGAAGAATGTGATTTCCCTTCTGCTGCTGTTTATACAAGTGCATCGAGTGCGGGAATACCTCCGGTTGAAATGTTCAACAACATTCTCATCAACAACCTCATCTCTTCGCAAAACTTTGAAAGCAACTATGGAAACACTTCTTATGCTTTTGTAGAAGGAAACCCGGAGCTGGGTACTCATCAAAGCAACAACAACCTTTTTTATGTTTCCGACCCGAATGGTGTCCTGATTCAAAAAGGCCGAAGGTTGGGATCAGAAGTCACCAATTATCTTACGCTGCCTGAATGGAGTATAGCCACAGGGCATGACAACAATTCAGTTTCAAAAATGGTCAATTTTGTTGAGCCCGGTACCGGTAATTTGCACCTGGCCGGTGCATCTGTCAGTGACCCCCAATTGGCAGCAAATCTAATTGAAGGTATCGACTTTGATATTGATTATGATGAACGAAGTGAGACTCCGGGCATGGGCGCGGACGAGTATGACCCAAGCGAGGCTGTAGTAAACCTCCAGGGGACGGTAAGCGACCTGGAAACGGAAGCACCCCTTCAGGGAGTCCTGATCACAATCGGTGATTTTCAGGTTCAGACCGCACCAAACGGTGGTTACAGTTTAAGCATTCTGCCCGGAGAATATACCCTCTTTGCCGAGAAGGAAGAATATATTTCTTTCAGCATGGAGATAAGCATTCCGGAAATGGATACCGTTATCGACTTTCAGATGGCCCCTATACCAATTCCCATGACAATTTTAAGTGGAGTTATTGAAGGTTCTGACAACACTGGTACAGGTATTGAAAATGCGCAGATAAGGTTTATTGGCCAGGAAGAATATCCTTTGGTATTTACTGATACTGAAGGCTCATTTACAATTGAAATTCCGGCCAATATTGACTACACTTACAGGGCTGTTGCCTATGGTTACGAGCCACTCACAGGAAGCATCACCCCTGACGAAGGTTATCACGATATGGGCGTAATTGTTTTGAACGAATTCCCTTTCGCACCGATTGAGGTAACAGCTTCTATTCATGAAGGTGTTTCTGAAATTCAATGGGAGGCCCCCATTCCCGGCTTATTCACCGGTTTCCGCTACGACAGCGGGATTGCTGAAGGTCAGTTGGGTTTTCAGAATGGAACGGAGAATTCGGTTATGGGTGCTGTTCACCGCCGCAATTCAGTGATTGACGAAATCAGTTGGTATCTCACCGGCGAAGGCGGCCCCCACAGCCTTGTAAATTTGTTTGTTTTCGGGCTGGATGAAGAAGGTATGCCTGACCGAAACAATATGCTTTACGTTGCGACTAATATTAACAATAAGGATAATGAGTGGAATACTCATTATCTCTCCGAGAGCCTGAACGTGCCCAACGGTTTTATGGTCGGAGTCAGCGCATCCGGTTTTCTGGCTATTGCACATGATGAAGGCACTGATCCATGGGCTTTCCAGGAAAATACTCAGTTTGCAACGACCAATTTCCTCACGAATGACTTTATTTCATTGGAGCAGGTTGACTTCGAAGTGAACCTGCTGATCCGGGCAGCAGGCATCGACTTTGGACCTGCAGGGTATGAAAAGCCAAAATCATTCAGCCCGGCGTTCAAGGTCTGATAGAGATGAAAATTGAAGGG
>CAYRLC010000184.1:0-3252 GCA_964424995.1 uncultured Croceicoccus sp. | reverse complement strand
GAGGTCGATGAACAGCCAGTCGAAACCCGCCGCTTTCATCACCTTCACGATGTCGACATTGCGGACCAGCCGGATACCGATGCCGATCGACAGCTCGTCCTTCTTCAGGCGCGCCTTGGCGGCATTGACTGCGAACGCCATTCTCTCCTCCACTGCTTGAAACTTAACCGGATGAGGCTATTCGCCATGACCTTCAAAGTCGAACGGATCGACCATGTGGTGTTGCGCGTGCGCGACCTTGCCGGCATGGTGCGCTTCTACGAAGAGGCGCTCGGGTTTCGCGAGGAGCGGCGGATCGAGCGATTGAACCTCGTCCAGATGCGCGCCGGCGCTTCGATGCTCGACCTCGTGCTCAGCGAAACGCAGCAGGCGCGTATCCCGAACATGGATCATCTCTGCTTTCGCATCGAGCCCTTCGAACGTGACGCCATCGTCATGCAGCTTGCGCCGTTCGGTATATCGGTCGGCGAAACCGTTGAGCGCTACGGTGCGGAAGGCACCGGTCCCTCCGTCTATTTCCATGATCCGGAAGGGAACCAGATAGAACTCAAAGGTCCGGCGCTTTAAGGCTTGGCCAACTCACATGATGTGATAGCCTGCCGGGCAACGGGGAAGAACAATCACGCCAACGAGCGTGGCTCTGGGAGGAAGAAAATGCGCAATCGCCTGGCAATCATTGCCGGCGGCCTCGCGGCCGCCGTCGTCTTATCCGCTCCTGCCTTCGCGCAGAAACAGGGCGGGACACTTCGCGTGTCGCATCGTGACAATCCGCCGAGCGCCTCGATCCACGAGGAAGCGACCATCTCGGTGAACATGCCGTTCATGTCGGTCTTCAACAATCTGGTGATGTTCGACCCGAAGGAGAAGATCAACAGCCCCGACAAGATCGTGCCCGAGCTCGCCGAGAGCTGGTCTTGGAACGACGACAAGACGAAGCTCACCTTCAAGCTTCGCAGCGGTGTGAAGTGGCACGACGGCAAGCCTTTCTCGTCCAAGGACGTGAAGTGCACGTGGGATGCCCTGCGCGGCGACGAGAAGCAGGAGATCATCCGCAAGAACCCACGCAAGGTCTGGTACAAGAACCTGAAGGAGGTCACGACCAACGGCGACAACGAGGTGACCTTCACGCTGGAGCGCGAGCAGCCGTCGTTCCTGTCGATGCTCGCCGCGGGCTATTCGCCGGTCTATCCGTGTCATGTCGACTCGCGGACGATGCGCTCCAAGCCGATCGGCACGGGCCCGTTCAAGGTCGCTGAGTTCAAGCGCAACGAGGCCATCAAGCTGGTACGCAATCCCGACTACTGGAAGAAGGGACGGCCCTACCTCGACGCCATCGAGTTCAAGATCGTGCCGAATCGCAGCACCCGTGTGCTCGGCTTCGTCGCCGGCGAGTACGATCTCACCTTCGACTCCGACATCACCTTCCCGCTGCTGAAGGACGTGAAGGACCAGAAGAAGGATGCGGTCTGCGAGGCGCGGCCGACCAATGTGCACACCAACCTGCTGGTCAACCGCGATGCTCCGCCGTTCGACAATCCGAAGCTGCGCGAGGCGCTCGTCTACTCGATCGATCGCAAGCCGTTCAGCGACATCCTCACCCAGGGTAACGACCTGCAGGGTGCGACCATGCTGCCGCCGCCGGCCGGCGTCTGGGGCATGACCCAGGAGGAACTGCAGAAGCTTCCGGGCTTCGGTCCTGACGCGGAAAAGAACCGCGAAGTCGCACGCGGCATCATGAAGGAACTGGGCTACGGTCCGGACAAGCCGCTCAAGATCAAGGTGGCGACGCGCAACATCGCGATCTATCGCGACCCGGCCGTCATCCTCATCGACCAGCTCAAGCAGATCTACATCGATGCCGAGCTGGAGCCGATCGACACGACGATCTGGTACAACAAGATCCAGCAGAAGAACTATCAGGTCGGTCTCAACCTGACGGGCGCCGGCCTCGACGATCCCGACGGCGTGTTCTACGAAAATTTCTACAGCACGTCGGACCGCAACTACACGGCGTACAAGAATCCCGAGATCGACAAGATGATCGACGAGCAGTCGGCCATGACCGACGTGAACAAGCGCAAGGCCATGGTGACGAAGATCGAGCAGGCTCTGCTCAAGGATGCGGCGCGTCCGCCCATCTCGCATGGTGTCGCGAACACCTGCTGGGCGCCGGCGGTGAAGAACCTCGTCCTGCAGCACAACAGTATCTACAACGGCTGGCGTCTCGAAGACGTCTGGCTCGACAAGTAACGCCTGAGCCCACGGAGGCACGACGAGGATGGGAGCGTATCTTACCCGCCGCGTACTGTTGATGGTCCTGACTCTCTTCGGAATGTCGGTGCTCATCTTCGTCATGCTGCGTCTGGTTCCCGGCAACATTGCCGACATCCTGGTGGATTCGGCGGGCATCGCCGATCCCAAGGAGAAGGCCAAGATCGCAGCCGAACTTGGCCTCGACCGGCCGATCTTCGATCAGTACCTGCAATGGATCGGCGGCCTCGTGCGCGGCGACCTGGGCTTTGCCTACGTGTCGGAGCGGCCCGCGCTCGAGGAGATTGCGCCACGCATCCCGATCAGCGCCAAGCTGGCCGGGCTGGCGCTCTTCTTCTCGGTCATCCTGGGTGTCCCGCTCGGCGTCATCAGCGCGGTGCGGCAGAATTCGGGGATCGACTACCTTCTGCGGGTCATCAGCCTGAGCGGCCTGTCGCTTCCGTCCTTCTGGCTCGGCCTGCTGATCCTCATGGCGTCGGTCCAGTGGTTCGGCATGATCCCGATCTACACCAACGAACCGCGAAGCTTCATCGACGAGATGCTGCTGCTCAGTATCCCGGCGGCCGCCGTCGGCTTTCGAAGTTCGGCCCTCATCATGCGATTGACAAGATCGTCCATGCTCGAGGTGCTGCGGCAGGACTATATCCGCACGGCCCGCTCGAAAGGGGCTTCGCAGACCTCGGTCAATTACGAGCATGCGCTGCGCAACGCCCTGCTGCCGGTCGTCACCATCATCGGCATCGAGGCCGCCTTTCTCGTCGGTGGCCTGATCGTAACGGAGACGGTGTTCAACATTCCCGGCGTGGCCCGCTTCCTGGTCGAAGCCATCCTTTGGCGCGACTACCCGATCGTGCAGAACCTGGTGATGCTGATCGCCTTCTGCGTGGTCGTCGTCAATTTCCTGGTCGACATGGCCTACATGGCGCTCGACCCTCGCATCAAGTACGCGGACTGAGGGCACACATGGCTGTCATCGACCAT
>CAYRLC010000183.1:784-3272 GCA_964424995.1 uncultured Croceicoccus sp. | reverse complement strand
TCACAGACTGTAAAAGTCAAAGATATTATCCGTTTACGTCCAAATGACAATAAAACTGCATGGGCTTTGGTACAAGTACCCAAAGTGCAAGGACAATTGGTTGCAATCAACCCCAACAACGGTGCCATTGAAGCGTTGGTCGGTGGTTATAACTTCTATCAATCTAAATTTAACCGCACCTTACAAGGCTGGCGTCAGCCAGGTTCTACCATTAAACCCTTTGTTTATGCACTGGCTTTAGAGCGTGGCATGACCCCACACACCATGGTCAATGACAGCCCCATTACCATTGGTAAATGGTCGCCACGTAACTCCGATGGTCGCCATTTGGGTATGATTCCATTGCGTCGTGCGTTGTATTTATCACGTAACACAGTATCTGTACGTTTATTACAGGACGTTGGGATTGAACGTACCCGTCAGTTGTTTATGGATTTTGGTTTGCAGGAAGATCAGATTCCACGCAACTACACCATTGCATTAGGCACACCACAAGTCTTGCCTATTCAAATGGCGACAGGTTATGCCACCTTTGCCAATGGCGGTTACCGTATTCAGCCACACTTCATTAACCGCATTGAAGATGCCTATGGCAAAGTGATTTACCAAGCCAATCCTGAATATGCTTGCATTGCCTGTATTAATGCCAAAGAACAAACCATAGAAAGTGCCGAAGCCACAACCCCTGATGATGAAGTGATTGAAGTCACCAATCAAAAATTGGCAGAGGCAGAAGTTGCGCAAGATTCAAAAATTTTGGCAGAACGCAGTCAGTACAAACAAGCACAGCGTATTTTAAAATCTAGTTCTGCCTATGATATGTCCAATATTTTACGTGATGTGATTCAACACGGTACTGGTCGTGCCGCGCTCAGAATTGGCCGTGGTGATATTGGCGGAAAAACAGGAACCACCAATGATGCCAAAGATGCATGGTTTGCGGGCTTTAACAGCAAACTCGTGACTGTGGCCTGGGTCGGGTTTGACCAACCGACCACTTTAGGTCGTCGTGAATATGGCGGTGTGGCCGCTTTACCAATCTGGACGGACTTTATGGGCAATGCGCTCAAAGGCACACCCGAAGCTTGGGTAAGCTTGGACAACAAAGCCAAAGCACCACAGCGTGAGCTGAATCAACTGACTGCAGAACAGCAACAAGATTATCGTGCCTCTCCACCTTTGGCACGTCCGTTGTATCGTCCTGCACCTGCTGCACCTGTACGTGCACCAGAACGTGATTTTGATGACTTGCCAGGCGAGGAAGTGTTGATACCAGACAACAACACGCCACCACCGATGCAAACGCCAGAAAATACACCGACTAAACCAACGCCTGCACCTAAACCTGCACCCGATGCTTTGGAAAACTTAATTGATGAAGTCTTGTAAGCACAGACACCATCAGCTAGCAAAAAGCCCTCATTCGCAATGATGAGGGCTTTTTTATGAGCACAGCTTGGACTTGAATAGCAGCCCGATTTTTTTAAAACCTAGCGCTTACTTTTTTTGGAACAGGTAAATTTGATGTTGTGCAGATAGTTCAAATTGAGCATGTTGCTCTAATGCCTGACGACGCTCAGGTTTGGCTTTATAGGCATAAGGTGTCATCGCAATCAAATGTTTTAAATCTGTTTGACTGAGCTGTAACGGTGTCTTCACCACACTGGCATCCACCAATTCAAAAGCATCTTGCAATTGGGTAACAAATTTTTCAGGTTCATGCGGTTTAACATCTTCAAACAAGGCCTGACGCATGGCCAGCAAGTGTTCAGGCGCTGGCGTAACCACCAGCAAATAACCTTGTGGCTTGAGTACCCGTAAAATTTCCTGCTTAGGTATTGGACTAAACAAACTGCTGCAAACATCAATGCAATGATCCAACACAGGCAAAGTTGCACCTGTACCCACCACCCAAGTCACTTCTGAATTCAGTTTAGCCGCCACTTGTACTGCATTTTTGGCAATATCTACCCCTACACATTGCATGACTTCAGCTTGCATAGCTGCCGTGTAATAACCTTCGCCACAACCAATATCTAGCAGGTTTTCTATACGCAGTTCACGCAATTTTTGTACCACTGCCTGTTGCAAAGGTGCATAGTGCCCCGCACTTAAAAAGGCACGGCGCGCCTGTACCGAAGCAGGTGTATCCCCTGGGTTTTTACTGTGTTTATGCTGCACGACATGCAAGTTGACATAGCCTTGTTTCGCGACATCATAACTGTGGTTGCTGGCACAGCGCCACGTTCTGTCATGCAGTTGTAAGACCTGACGACACACAGGACACATCAGCAGATTCATGATTTTCTCCAAAGCAGGCGGCATAAAAAAGTCGGCAGGTGCCGACTTTTCAAGGTTTTTCGGTTCTTTTGGCTTAGCGTAATTTTAAGGTCATTAGACCCAAAACCACCAGCATAATTGTGATAATCCAGAAGCGAATCACCACTTGGGTCTCACGCCAGCCTTTCTTTTCGTAGTGTTGATGCAA
>CAYRLC010000183.1:0-774 GCA_964424995.1 uncultured Croceicoccus sp. | reverse complement strand
TTAAAAAAACACGTTTATTGCGCATACGCAGTGAACCAATTTGCAAGAATACCGAAATGGCTTCCACCACAAATACACCGCCCATAATCGCAAAGACGATTTCCTGACGTACCATTACAGCAATAGTACCCAGCATTGCCCCCAAAGACAGTGCGCCCACATCGCCCATAAACACTTGTGCAGGATGCGCGTTATACCACAGGAATGCCAAGCCAGCACCAATCATTGCTGCGCAGATCACCACCAGTTCAGAGGCATATTTCACATAAGGAATATGTAGATAATCTGCAAAGCGAACATCCCCCGCCAAGTAGGCAAATACGCCCAAACCTGCAGCAACCAGTACGATTGGCATAATTGCCAAACCGTCTAAACCATCGGTCAGGTTGACTGCATTCGAGGCACCGTTAATCACCAAATAGGTAAAGATAATAAAGCCAATACCCAATGGAATTAGTGACAAAGGAATGCTGAAATCTTTAAAGAATGGGATCAAGACATCCAGCATATCTGCAGTTTGCGCAGGGTTTGGCTGTTGGGTTGCAATCACATACAACGCAATACCCGCCCCTAACGATGCCACTGAAGTCCAGAAGAACTTTTTACGTGCTGGCAAACCCGCATTGTCTTTGTAGCGAATTTTAATCCAGTCATCCGCCCAGCCTACTGCACCAAAGATCACCATGACCGCAAGTACAATCCAGACATAAGGGTTCGATAAGTCTGCCCATAACAAAGTGGAAATACCAATCGAAAGAAGGATTAATACCCCAC
>CAYRLC010000182.1:0-3323 GCA_964424995.1 uncultured Croceicoccus sp. | reverse complement strand
GCCCCCTCCACCGCGTAGTGCAGGTCGAGGTCGAAAGCGAAGGGGTAGACCGCGCGCGTCGCTTCGTCGTCGGACAGGCGCAGGACCAGTTCACCGGCCCCCTCCTCGACCACCGCAAAATCGCGCTTCCGGGCAAAACCGTGGCGGGCCAGCGGATATTGCACGCCATGGAGGCGCAGCACCCCGCCCGCCAGTTCGCCGACGATCGGGAACAGGATCGGTGCATGACCCGTCCAGAAGGACGGATCGGCGTCGGTCATCCACTCCGCCCCGCTCGCATCGGTGATCGACAGCATCTCGGCGCCGAGCGCGGCGATGCGGACGGTCAGCTCGTCCGAGGCAATGGTGAAGGTTTCGCTCACTCCCGCCGTCAGCCCCTGAGGACCGCCCCGATCCTGGCCGCAGCCGCCGTCACCGCATCGCTCACCGCCTTGAGGTCGGCGTCGGTGAAAGTCGCATCGGTCGGCTGCAGCGTCACTTCGACCGCCAGCGACTTCTGACCCTCCGGCACGCCCTGTCCGGCGAAGAGATCGAACAGGCGCGCATCGACGATGCGTTTCTTGTCGGCGTTCCTGACCGCGCGCACCAGATCGCCCGAAGGTAGCGCCGCAGGGACGAGGAAGGCAAAGTCGCGCGACACCGCCTGCAAAGCGGGCGGCGTGTAGCTGGCACGGGTAAATGTCGCCGCGCCCTTGCGCGCCGGGATCGCCTCCAGATCGATCTCGACCACCACCACCGGCCCGTCGAGATCGAATCGTTTCGCGACCGTGGGGTGCAGCGTGCCGAAGCGGGCCAGCACGTTCTTCGGCCCCAGCCGCAGCGTCGCCGACTGGCCCGGGTGGAACTGGGCACCTGCGTCCCCCATCACCATCAGGTTGGCGACCGGCGCACCGGCAGCCTCCAGCAGTGCGCTCGCCTCGGCCTTGGCTTCGAAGGCATCGAACCCTTGCGCCTTGCCCGTCTGCCACGACCGGTCGGTGCGGCTGCCGGCCAGCACCACGCCCAGCGTCAGCCGCTCGTCGCTCGCCCCGCCCTCACCGCGCAAGTAGCGACGGCCCAGCTCGAACAGCCGCACCGACGTCGCGCCCCGCGCTAGGTTGCGGCGCGCGGCCATCAGCAGGCCGGGCAGCAGGGACGGGCGCATGGCCCTCATGTCCTCGCTGATCGGGTTGGCGAGCACCCACAGCGGCTGGTCGGCGAACAGCTCCGCCTCTGCCACCGGCAGGAAGGACCAGGTGATCGCCTCATTCAGCCCACGCGCGGCGGCGGCGCGGCGCACGCGGCGTTCGCGCGCCTGCATCGGCGTGGCGGTCGGCCTGGCGACCCCGGCCTCGCGCGGCAGCGGCACCGAAGGCACGTCGTCCAGCCCGTGGATGCGGATCACTTCCTCGACGATGTCGGGCGCGCCGTCGACGTCGGGACGCCAGCTCGGCACGGTGACCGCCCAGTGATCGTCCACGGCCGCGATCTCGAACCCCAGCGCGCCGAGGATGCGCTTCTGCTCGTCCTCGCGCACGGCGACGCCGCCGAGCGTTTCGGCCAGCGCCGGTGCGTAGCGCACCACCTTGCCGCCCGTTGGCGGTGCACCGACATGGCGCACCTCGCTCGCCTCTCCGCCGCAGATGTCGAGGATCAGGCGAGTCAGGATTTCCAGCCCCGGGCGCAGGAAATCGGGATCGACGCCGCGTTCGAAGCGGCTGCGCGCATCGCTCGTCAGGTTGAGCGCGCGGCCCGTCCGGGCGATGCGTTCGGGATCGAAATAGGCGACTTCGAGCAGGACGTCGGTGGTGGTCTCCGAACAGCCCGAATGCTCGCCACCCATGATGCCCGCGATGTCGTGCACGCCGCTGTCATCGGCGATCACGGTCATCGCGTCATCCAGCACATAGGCCTTTTCGTTGAGCGCCGTGACAACCTCGCCCGGCTTCGCGCGCCGCGCAGTGACCGCGCCGTTCAGCTTGGCCAGATCGTAGGCATGGGTCGGGCGGCCATACGTCAGCATGACGTAGTTGGTGATGTCGACCAGCGCCGAGATCGGCCGCTGGCCCGCCGACTTCAGCCGCGCCTGCATCCATGCCGGGCTCTGCCCGTTGGTGACGCCGCGAATGGTGCGCCCGAAGAAGGCGGGACAACCCTCGGTGTCTTCGATCCGGATCTCGACCGGGCAAGGATAAGTGCCGCCGACCGCTTCGGCCACTAGCGGCTTCAGCGTGCCCAGCCCCGCCGCGGCGAGATCGCGGGCGATGCCATAGACACCCATGCAGTCCGGCCGGTTCGGCGTGATCGACAGGTCGAACACCGGATCGTCGAGCTGCGCATACTGCGCGAATTCGGTGCCGACCGGCGCGTCGGCGGGCAGTTCGATGATACCGTCGTGATCGTCGCCAAGGTCGAGCTCGCGGCTCGAACACATCATGCCGTTCGATTCGACGCCGCGGATCGCCGCCTTGCGCATTTCCATGCCGTTCGCAGGCACGACCGCGCCGGGGGTGCCGAGCACGCCCACCAGCCCGGCCCGCGCGTTGGGCGCGCCGCAGACGACCTGCAACGGATTACCGTCACCCAGGTCGACCGACAGCACCTGCAGCTTGTCGGCATCGGGGTGCGGCGCGGCGGTCAGCACGCGCGCGACGCGGAAACCCGCCAGCGCCTCTGCCGGATTGTCGAGGCCCTCGACCTCCAGCCCGATGGCGTTGAGCTTCGCCGCGATCTCGGCAACGGTCGCGTCGGTGTCGAGGTGGGCCTTGAGCCAGGAGAGCGAGAACTTCATGCCGCCACTCCCACGCCGCCGGACAGGGTCGGCACGTCGAGCGCCGCGAACCCGTAGTGCTTTATCCAGCGCAAGTCGCCGTCGAAGAAGGCGCGCAGGTCGTCCATTCCGTATTTCAGCATGGCCAGCCGGTCGACGCCGGTGCCGAAGGCGAAGCCCTGCCATTCGTCGGGGTCGAGCCCGCCGGATTCGATGACCTTGCGATTGACCATTCCGCTGCCCAGCACTTCCATCCAGGCATGGCCCTCGTCATCGCCCGAACCGCCGACCACGCGCCTGCCCTTCTCGACGCTGTAACCGACATCGACTTCGACCGACGGCTCGGTGAACGGGAAATAGCTGGGGCGCAGGCGCAGGACGATGTCGTCGCGCTCGAAGAAGGCCTTGAGGAAGGTCTCCAGCGTCCATTTCAGGTGGCCGAGATGGATGCCCTTGTCGATGACGAGGCCCTCGATCTGGTGGAACATCGGGGTATGCGTCGCGTCGCTGTCGCTGCGGTAGACCCGGCCCGGCGCAATGATCCGCAGCGGGGCACCTTCCTTCAGCATCGAGC
>CAYRLC010000181.1:0-3393 GCA_964424995.1 uncultured Croceicoccus sp. | reverse complement strand
TGATCGGGGAAGGACCGTCGGCGCGCTCGGTGCGGATCGATCTGCCGCCGTTCACGCTGGTTGGCGCTACGACCCGCCAGGGCCTGCTGACCACGCCGCTGCGCGATCGCTTCGGCATCCCGGTGCGACTCAATTTCTACACGGTGGCGGAACTCGAACGCGTGGTCGCGCGCGGAGCCTCATTACTGGGAATCGGTCTCGACAGCGGTGGGGCGACCGAAATTGCCGCACGGGCGCGGGGCACCCCGCGTATCGCCGGGCGGTTGCTGCGCCGGGTGCGCGATTTCGCGCATGTTGCGGGCAGTGACACGATCACGCGCGCCATCGCCGACGATTCGCTGACCCGGCTGGAAGTCGATTCGCTGGGTCTCGATGCGCAGGACCGGCGTTACCTGCGGATGATCGCAGACATCTACAAAGGCGGGCCGGTCGGCGTCGAAACTATGGCCGCTGGTCTCTCCGAACCACGCGATACGATCGAGGAAGTGATTGAGCCTTATCTGATCCAGTTGGGCCTGATCGCGCGCACGGCGCGGGGGCGCTGCCTTAACGATCGTGCCTGGACCCATCTTGGGCTGAAGCCGCCGCCAACAGCCGGGGCGGAGATTCGCGGCGATCTGTTCGATGCGGGCGATGATGCGGGAAGCGCCTGATAAACGACGGTATTGTTTACACTTGGGTAAGCTATCAGTCCCGTTTCGATACACCTGCCTTCCAGTAATCCAGAATTAACCGTGATTCTCACTTCGGGACGTTCGAAACAGGGTTAACGGCGTTGCCGGGTTAAGCACTCTCTGCGTTTTTCATGTCAGGTAAGGCGATGAGCTTCGAAAGATCGAAGTGAACTCGTCGACCGGGGAAACAAAAGAAAGCATCGCTTATGTCTGTTCGGATGGCCCTTGCGAAATTGTCTGCTTGTGCAGCAGGCTGCGCACTGATTGGCGGCGGCGCGGTCCACGTGGCCGAGGCGCCTGCCCAGGAAAGCCAGTATCGCAAGATCAAGCAGGTCAAGCAGGCGAAGCCCGTCAAGCGGGTGGTTCGTCAGGCTTCGGCCTCTCCGCGTCAGACCAGGCGGGTCCGCAAGATCATCCGCCGCACTTGCTGCGAGCAGCCGCAGATGGCGATGATCCCGATGCCGGCGCCCTACATTCCGCCCGCACCCCAGCCGATGACCGGCGGTGGCGGCGGCGGTGTTCCGGTGGTGATCGGCGGAGGCGGCCTTGGCGGCTTCGGCGGCGGGTTCTTCGGCGGGTTCTTCGGTGGCGGCGGCGGCGGCGGCGGTGGCAACATCGTCATCACTTCGACCAGCAGCGGCGGTTCCACTTCTTCGGGCGGCTCCTCGTCGTCGACGGGCGGCCTGACGACTACTGGCGGTTCGACCTCGACCTCCACCGGCGGCCTCACCACGACGGGCGGATCGACGTCGACGTCCACCGGCGGCGTCACCTCGACGACGTCGAGCGGCGGTTCGTCCACTTCGACCGGCGGCCTGACGTCCACCACCTCCACGGGCGGTGTCACTTCGACGACCTCGACCAGTTCGGGCAACGTGTCGAGCACCTCGGGTAGCGTTTCGACCTCGACCGGCGGTGTTTCGACGTCGACTGGCGGCGTTTCGACATCCACGGGCGGTGTCAGCACTTCTTCGGGCAACGTGTCGACTTCGACCGGCGGTATCAGCTCGACGACCACGTCGGGCAACGTCTCGACGTCTTCGGGCAATGTGTCGAGTTCGTCGTCCTCGTCGTCTTCGTCCTCCAGCTCTTCGTCTTCGTCGAGTTCCTCGTCGTCGTCGTCCAGCGGCGGTTCGAGCGGCAAGCCGGGCACGACTTCGGGCGGTTCGGGTTCGTCCTCCTCGGGTTCTTCGTCGTCGGGATCGTCGTCCAGCTCAGGCTCGTCGGGATCTTCGGGTTCGTCCTCTTCGTCGTCGAGCTCTTCGAGTTCGTCGTCTTCGTCCTCCAGCTCTTCCTCGGGTGGCACCACGACCTCGGGCGGCCCTCCGCCGACCGACGTTCCGGCCCCGCCGATGCTCATCCTGTTCGGCGCGGCTGCGGCCACCGTCGTCGGCCGTCGCCGTCTGGCACGCCGCAAGGAAGGCTGACACCGCACTTAACGACCTCCCCTGGAACCGGGAGTGAGGGCGACGTGAAAGCGTCGCCCTTTTTTGTGCGCATTGCCCGCTTCGCGGGCAGCAAGCGTGTGCGAACCGGTCCGGCCAGATCGGACAATTACGGCTTTGCCCTATGTCGGGATTTGCGTCACACGTCCGCCGGACAACGGCCAACAACGGTGGTGGAGAAAACGATGCGCAGGAATACGGTAATTCTCGGCCTGACACTGGCTACGGCGGCGATATCGCTTCCCGGCAGCGTCGGGGCGGCCGCGCCGCAGACGCCGGTTGCGATCGTGCAGGCGCAGGTCGAGGCCTACAATAGCGGCGATGCCAAGGCTTTCGCCGCGTTCTATGCCGAGGATGTCGAAATCTTCGACCTTGGACCGGACACTGCGCCAATGGTGAAAGGCCGCGCGGCGTTGATCGCCCGGTACGAGCCGCTGCTGCGTCAGTATCGTCCCAAGACGCAGATCGTCTCGCAGATCGAAAGCGGCAACTTCGTGATCGACAAGGAGCGCGTTACCGCCGGTGGCCGGACCAATGAAAGCGCGGCAATCTATCAGGTCGAAAACGGCAAGATCCGGCGCGTGTGGTTCACGCCCTGAACCTGAAGAAAACCCCGCCGCGCCGGAAAGGCGGGCGGGGCTTTCGGTACCCTGAGGGCGCTTCTCGCGTCAGGCGGCGAGTTTGCGCAGCACGTATTGCAGGATGCCGCCGTTCATGAAGTATTCGACTTCGTTGGCGGTATCGATGCGGCATAGCGCGGTGAAGGTGAAGGTCGTGCCATCGGCGCGGGTGACTTCGACCTCGACGTCCTGCTGCGGCTTGAGGCTGGCGACACCCTTGATGGTGAAGCTGCAATCGCCGTTCAGGCCAAGGCTGTGGCGGCTCTCGCCTTCCTTGAACTGCAGCGGCAGCACGCCCATGCCGACCAGGTTCGAGCGGTGGATACGTTCGAAGCTCTCCACGATGACCACGCGCACGCCGAGCAGGTTGGTGCCCTTCGCTGCCCAGTCACGCGACGAGCCGGTGCCGTATTCCTTGCCACCGATGACGATCATCGGGGTGCCATCCGCCTTGTGCTTCATCGCCGCGTCATAGACCGGCATGGCTTCCTCGCCGTAACGGCTCATGCCGCCCTCGACGCCGGGGACCATTTCGTTGCGGATGCGGATGTTGGCGAACGTGCCGCGCATCATCACATCGTGATGGCCACGGCGCGCACCGTAGGAGTTGAAGTCCGCCTTGGCGACCTGGTGCTCCATCAGCCACTTGCCCGC
>CAYRLC010000180.1:2308-3412 GCA_964424995.1 uncultured Croceicoccus sp. | reverse complement strand
TTCATATAACTCATCTTTTAATTTACTAATAACAAAATTAGCTTCTTTAAGTTCCTTAGCATTATTTATTTCAATCTCTCTTAAAGCTTCTGCTTTTTCATTATTAACTTTAGATATTTCTAAAGATTTCTCTATAAGAACTTGCTGTATTCTATTATTTAACTCATTATAATATTGTTTATATTCATTCTTTTCTTTTTTTAGTTCAGCTATTTCATTAACATATCTATCATTATCATTTTTTAAATGCTCAAATTTTTGTGTTTCTATTCTAGACTCAGTTAACTGGACTTCTAAATCCTTTAAAGCTTCTTTTAATCTAAAATTCTCATCCTTAATCCCCTTATCCTCATTAGAAATAGCTGAAAGTGAGTTTATATGAGACTGTAAATTTTCAATTACTTTTGATTTTTCGCTTAACTCCTTTTCAACAGTAGTTAACGCTAGGTTAACTCTACTAAAACTTTCTTTTACATCCTCCAACTCTTTATTTTTCTTATCTATAGAAGCTTCATATTCTCTAATTTTATTATTTAAACTGTTATTTTCATCTTGTAACAATGATATTACTCTTTCTTTTTTTCTTACTTCTTTTTTCATGTTTTCTGTAAATTTATCCTCAATATATGTAGCCATCTCTAAAGAATTAACAAAACATCCTTTTATCGATTCCATAAGAAAGTTAAATCTCTCAATTTCTGCTTTTCTATCAGCGAATTTATCATTACTTTCAAGTTTAAATACTTCATATTGATTTAATAACGCTACAACCATACTTTCTGCATCATCAAAACTTCCTTGAAGTAAATTTAATCTTTCTTTTGTAGATTTTTTTAATTTTAATCCCTTAGTTTCTATCTTATCTTTATCATCTATATTTACACTAGATGGTGTACTCCCTATATTTTTAGAATTTTTTTCTGTATTTTCTTCTATTTTTGCTTGATTTTCATTAAATTCTTTATCATTTATCATTTCTTTTTCCAAACCTCTTTTCCTAACTTGGTTAACTAAAGTTAACTAAGTTAACTTTAGTTAACTTTGCAATGCAATTATAACATATAAAGAAAAAAAAGTTAAGTATTCTTAACTTTTTATTGTATT
>CAYRLC010000180.1:1889-2298 GCA_964424995.1 uncultured Croceicoccus sp. | reverse complement strand
AATGGTTGAATTTCTATAAAAAAATTACATATTTATTTCATAAAAAAACTGCGCACATTCCCGAATCTGCGCAGTTTTTTATGAAAGTATTGATTTTAAGCCATTTTACTGGTATTATAAATATATAAAAGTGTAAAATACGCAGTTTTTTAAAATAAAAAGCGCAGTTTTATTTTAGGTAAAAATCGATTTATACGCGAAAGGAAATTTTAAATGAATTTAAATGATGAAATGCTAGAGATGATGAAATTCTATGAATTTTATAAAAAAATGAAAGCATATGAACAAAATGATGAGTTTACTAATAAAAACAAAGAAAATCTACCAAAAACAGAGGGAGCAAATAATATTTCTAAAAAAATAACTCCAAAAACAGAGGGCGCAATTTTAAATGATAAAAAATCAGATA
>CAYRLC010000180.1:0-1879 GCA_964424995.1 uncultured Croceicoccus sp. | reverse complement strand
ATTAGAAGTAGAAGAATATGAAATGATAATTAAATTGTGTAAAGAAGGATTTCAATATTACGATAAAAACACAGGGAGAGAAAAAAAGTTTAGACCAAATCCATCTTTAGCATTTGCTTTAGCACTTCAAGCAACTTTAGGCTTTAGAGCTTCAGATATAGTTAATTTAAAAGTATCAGATTTTAATAGAAGTAAATTTGCTATAAAAGAAATAAAAACAGGTAAATGGCAAAATAGAGATCTAAATGATGCAATGTATAATAAACTTTTAGAATATGCAGTAAATAATAATTTAGATAAAGATGATTTTATTTACCCAAACAAAGTAAGAAACATGCAGCAACAATTAAAGATTATAACGGATTACTTGGGGTATAAAAATATTGGAACTCACTCTTTTAGAAAACTATTTGCTCATACATTATATGAAGAATCAGGACATGATATAGAATTAGTAAGACATGTATTAAACCATTCTGATATAAAAACAACTATGAGATATTTAGGGGTAAGCATGAAGAAGTTAAAAGAGATGAGTAGTAAAATTGATTTCTCTTACGCTTTATAAAACAGAGGGAGCAAATAAAATTTATAAGTATCAAATTTAAATATATTTATAAATTAAATAAATTTCAAATACTAAACATAAAAATGATATTAAAACATATTTGAATCTTATACAGAAGAGGTAAAATATAAAACCGATTATATAATAATTGAATTTATATATAGAAATATGTTATACCCAATTATTGTTACCAGTAATTATGTATAACATACTTCTATAATAATTTAGAATATAATTATATTTAATTCCCTTTATAAAAAAGGTTTTCTAATAAATAACCCTTCAGATTTAAATATATCCATAACAAACCTTAATTCTGTACATCCAAAGTCCATAACTTTTATGCACCAGGAATCTACTTCAATACCAATTTTCAATACATTGAATATGATATCCATTTTCTTTTCTGGAACTGATAAATTATACATGACATCATCTATAAATCTATTTAAATCATTATTATAAGGTTGAAATGATAAATTCTTATCCTCTTCATGAACTAGTTTAAATATATGACTATCATAAAGATATAACTTACTCATTGCTAAAACAAATTTATTTAAAACATTATAACTATTATTTTTTAATATAACATTTTCAAAATCCTTATACTTATCTAAATTAACAACCTTTCTAGGTAATATATCGATTGTATACATTTCTCTATACTGTTTATCTTTATAACTATCACTTATTAACTTTTGAAATAATACCTCTATTGCTTTAGATTCCTTAATATTATTTTCACTCATAAAAATCACCTCTAAACTATTAACCTTAATTATATTTATATAATTAAAAAAGATAAAATAAATTTATAACTTTATTTTTATCCTTTTTATTAGTTTATATTATTTGATTTTTTATTTTATGAAAAAAGAAAGTATCTATATAAATTTTATATAGATACTTTCTTATATATTACTTATATTGAGCTCTTAATAACTCTATTTCATTTTTATATCCATCTAATTCATTAGGAGTTTCTAAGAAGAATGGTAAGTGTCTAAGTTTTGGATGATTTATTATTCTGCTTATAGCTTCTAACCCTAAACTTCCTTCACCTATCTTTTCATGTCTATCCTTATGGCTCTTAAATGGATTTTTACTATCATTTAAATGAATAGCTTTTAATCTATCTAATCCTATTATTCTATCGAACTCATCTAATACATTGTCTAAATCATTAACTATATCATATCCAGCATCATAAACATGGCATGTATCTAGACATACTCCTAAGTGATCCTTTAATTCAACTCTTTCTATTATTTGAGCTATCTCTTCAAATGTTCTACCAATTTCAGTACC
>CAYRLC010000179.1:0-3412 GCA_964424995.1 uncultured Croceicoccus sp. | reverse complement strand
GAAGCGGCGGGCCAGACCTATCGCCTGCGCGTCGGCGCCTTCTTCGAAATCGTGGAGGGCAGGATCGCCCGCGTGTCGAACCACTACAATCTTGCGGACTGGCTGCGGCAGGTTCAGGCTCCCGTGAGCCATGGACAGGATTGACGACATCGTCTCCCGCCATGCCGGGCGGGAAGGGCCACTGCTGCCGATCCTGCACGATGTGCAGGCCGAGCTGGGCGCGGTCGACACGGCGGCGGAAACGCGCATCGCCGAGCTCTTGAACCTGACCCGCGCCGAAGTGCACGGAGTCGTCAGCTTCTATCACGACTTCACGGCAAAGGCCGATCCGCGCCCGGTGGTGCAGGTCTGCCGGGCAGAGGCATGCCAGTCGCGAGGGGTGGAGGCGATGATGGACGCGGCCCATGCGGCGGCGGGTGACCGGGTGCGAATCGAGACGGTCTATTGCCTCGGCCTCTGCAGCGTCGGCCCCAATGCGCGGATCGGCGATGATCTTTATGCGCGGCTGGATGCCGATGCTCTGGCCAATCTGGTGGAACGCGCATGATCGGCACGGCACGCATTTCCGACGACGCGCTGGCTCGCGCATGCGGGGCAGACCGCGTAGCGGCGGAGTTCGAGCGGCTGGGCTGGACGGTCGAGCGGGTGTCGAGCTGGGGCATGCACTGGCTGGAACCGCTAGTCGAAGTGGATGGCATCGGCTGGGGGCCGGTGACGGCGGGCCGCGTGGCCGAGATCGCCGGGGGCGGGGCGGATGATCTGTCCGTCGGGACGGTCGCGGCGCACCCCTTTATCGCCGGGCAGCAACGTCTGACTTTCGCGCGCGCCGGACGGACCCGGCCGCTCAGCCTCGACGACTATGCCGCGACCGGCGGCTGGGAAGGGCTGGACCGCGCCCGGCGGATCGGGTCGGATCAGGTGCTGGCCGAAACGGTCCGGTCGGGCCTGCGCGGGCGCGGCGGCGCGGGCTTTCCCGCGGGCATCAAGTGGCAGACCGTCGCCAAGGCATCCGGCGACCGCAAATACGTCGTCTGCAACGCGGACGAAGGCGACAGCGGCACGTTCGCCGACCGCATGGTGATGGAGGGCGATCCCTTCGCGCTGATCGAGGGCATGGCCATCTGCGCCCATGCCGTGGGCGCGCAGCAGGGCTATGTCTACGTCCGTAGCGAATATCCCGACGCGATCGCCAAGCTGAACGCCGCCATCGCGCTCTGCGCGGATCGCATCGCGCCGTTTGCGGTCGAGGTGCGGGTCGGCGCCGGTGCCTATGTCTGCGGCGAGGAAACCTCGCTGTTGAACAGCCTCGAAGGCAAGCGCGGTGAGGTCCGTGCCAAGCCGCCGCTCCCCGCGCTGCAGGGCCTGTTCGGCTGCCCCACGGTGGTCAACAACGTGCTGACGCTGGCGGCTGTGCCGCATGTCCTGCGCGAAGGCGGGGCTGTCGCTTACGAAGCGCTGGGCATGGGCCGGTCGAGGGGCACGATGCCGATCCAGATCGCGGGCAACGTCAAGCATGGCGGGCTTTATGAGACCGCATTCGGCGTGACCTTGCGCGAACTGGTCCACGACATCGGCGGCGGCACCGCGTCGGGCCGCCCGGTGAAAGCGGTGCAGGTCGGCGGGCCGCTCGGCGCCTATTTCCACCCCGACCAGTTCGACCTGCCCTTCGATTACGAGGCCTATGCCGCAGCCGATGCGCTGATCGGGCACGGCGGCATCGTCGTATTCGACGACACCGCCGACATGGCCGCGCTGGCCCGATTTGCGATGAAGTTCTGCGCGGCGGAAAGCTGCGGCAAGTGCACGCCCTGCCGCATCGGATCGGTGCGCGGGATGGAACTGGTCGACAGCATCCTTGCCGGTGGGCGCGCGGCGGACCGGATCGAGACCGCGCCGCAGATGCATAACGCTCGCAAGGATATGCGCACCCTGGAGGAGCAGGTCGCCCTGCTCGAAGACTTGTGCGAGACGATGCATTACGGCTCGCTCTGCGCGCTGGGCGGGTTCACGCCATATCCCGTGCTGTCGGCGCTGCGCCACTGGCCGGAGGATTTCGGTCTGCCCGCAAGGGTCGCGGTGCCGGCATGAGCGGCGCGGTCGGCACGTCCGCCCATCGGCTCGGCCTTGCGCAGGCGGGCGATGCCGACCTGACCCGCGCCGTGCCGGTCGAGGCACCGATCGCCATCGAATACAACGGCTTCGGCTATGCGGTGATGATGGCGACGCCGGAGGATCTGGACGACTTCGCGCGCGGCTTCACGCTGTCCGAAGGGCTGATCGCCGATGCTTCGCAGATCGAGGCCATCGACATACATGAGACGCCCCATCTTGAAAACGGGGCCGGCTGGATCGTGCGCATCGCGCTGCCCCATGCAGCGATGGAGCCGGTCATCGCCCGCGCGCGGACCCGCGTATCGGAATCGAGTTGCGGGTTGTGCGGCATGGACAGCATCGCCGAAGTACTGCGCCCGATGCCGCCCGTATCGGCGCGCATTTCGGTGACCCGCGCCGCCATCGCCCGCGCGCTCGATACCCTGTCCGATCACCAGCCGCAGGGCCGCGCGACCGGCGCCATGCATGCCGCCGCCTTCTGCACGCCCGACGGCACTATCGTGGCGGCGGCAGAGGACGTGGGCCGCCACAACGCGCTCGACAAGCTGATCGGGCGGCTGGCGCAGCACGGCATCGACGCGCACGCCGGCTTCGTCCTGCTGTCGGCGCGGTGCAGTTTCGAACTGGTCGAGAAGACCGTGTGCGCCGGCGTGCCGCTGCTCGTCACCATTTCCGCGCCGACCAGTCTGGCGGTGGAGCGTGCGACGCAGGCGGGGCTGGCGCTGGTGGCGCTCGCCCGCACCGACTCGGCGCTGATCTTCGGCGATCCGCATGGTATCATCGCCCGCGAAGGAGAGGCCTGATGGGCTACGAGAGACAGGCCGATTTCGGCACCCCCGCCAGCAAGGCCGAAACCAGCGTCACGCTGACCATCGACGGCCGCGCGGTGACCGTGCCCGAAGGCACCAGCGTCATGCGCGCCGCGGCTGAAATCGGCGGCGACATTCCCAAGCTCTGCGCCACGGATTCGGTGAAGAGCTTCGGCTCCTGCCGCCTCTGCCTCGTCGAGGTCGAGGGGATGCGCGGAACGCCCGCATCGTGCACCACGCCGGTCTTCGAAGGCATGGTCGTGAAGACGCAAACCGCGCGGCTGGAAAAGCTGCGGCGCGGGGTGATGGAGCTCTACATCTCCGACCACCCGCTCGACTGCCTCACCTGCAGCGCCAACAACGACTGCGAGCTGCAGGATGCCGCCGCCGACGTGGGGCTGCGCGACGTGCGCTACGGTTACGACGGCGCCAACCACATGGGGCAGGCGGACGATACCTCGAACCCCTATTTCGCGTTCGAGCCCGACAAG
>CAYRLC010000178.1:0-3414 GCA_964424995.1 uncultured Croceicoccus sp. | reverse complement strand
CGTGCGCCGGCGCATGGAAAAGGACATTGCCGACGCGCGCGCCTATGCCGCGACCGGCTTTGCTCGCGACATCCTTTCGGTGTCGGACAACCTCGCTCGCGCGATCGATGCCGTTCCGGCGGAATTGCGCGAGGACGAGAAGTGGAAGGGCCTGATCGCCGGGATCGAGGCGACGCAGCGCGAGATCGACAAGGTCTTCGGCCAGCACGGCATCAGCCGGATCGCCGCCATGGGCCTGCCGCTGGACCCCAACCAGCACCAGGCGATGATCGAAATCCCGCATCCCGACGCCGAACCCGGCACCGTGGTGCAGGAGATGCAGGCCGGCTACATGATCAAGGACCGCCTGCTGCGCCCCGCGATGGTGGGCGTGGCCAAGGCCGTGGAGTGAGCTTTTCGGCCGGGCTGATACAAAAAAGTCCCGCTATTTCCGGAACTTGATCGCTTCACTCTCGTAAGTCTCTGGCGACCGCCGACACAAGGAGACTGACCGATGATGAAAGCTGCAGGCGCAACGATTCTGGGCATGGCCGCGCTGGTGACGGCGGGTTGTGCAGACAACTATGCAGTCGAAGGAGCGGCAGTCGGCGCAGCAGCTGGCGCTGCGGTCGGTGCGGTTACCGGTGCCGATATCGGTACGGCGGCGGCTGTCGGAGCAGCAGCCGGTGCAGCCGGAGGCTATTTCATCGACAAGGACGACAATTGCGGCGGGTATGATCGCGACGGTCGGCTCGACGACGACTGCTATGGCACGTCCGGTTATCCGGTCGATCCGCGTTACTGATCGACTCAGGACTTTTTAACCCAGCACTTGTCGGCGAAGCGGCGCACCTCCATGGCCAGTTCCATGTCTTCGGGCGCGCCGCCGAAGCCGCCGTGGGGCATTCCTTCGAACACATGCAATTCGCATGGCACGCCTGCCTTGCGCAGCGCTCGGTGCATGCGGACGGTGTTCGACAGGAACAGGTCGCGCGTTCCGCTTTGCAGGAATGTCGGCGGAAAACCTTTCGCGAAGTCGCCGAACAAAGGCGAAAGGTACGGATCGGCGAGGTCGTGGCCGTCTGCGTAGAGCAGGTTGATCGCCATGATGCGTTCGGGCAGCACGAGGTCGATCCCCGCCATCGTCTCGAACGTATCGCCGCTTTCGGTCAGGTCGATCTCAGGCGTAAGGAGGACCAACCCTGCAGGGAGCGGCAGACCCTCATCGCGGGCCCGCAGCACCAGCGCTGCGGCCAGATTGCCACCCGCTGACAAACCGCCGACCACGATCCGGTCAGCGCCATGTCGCTCGACGAGCGCCCTATACACGGCGACACAATCGTCGAGAGGGCCGGGGTATCGCACTTCCGGCGGGACGCGATAGTCAACCGAATAGGTGAGCGCGCCGGTCATGTCGGCATAGAGCCCTGCTTCGAGCCTGGCGAGCGGTCCCGAGCCGAGGATCAGCCCGCCGCCATGCAGGTCGAGAAACACCGACCCGTCCTCGCGCGCCGCGGGCGGGCTGCCGACATGGACCGTGACCCCTTCGATTTCGCAAGTTTCGATCGTGCTGGCCGGTACGACAGCGGCGATCTTTTCCTTCAGCCACGTATCGCCCCGTTCGCGATAGGCGATCCAGCCGGCGATATCGTGCTGTTCCGGCGCCGCTCCCAAACGGGATTCGGCATACCCCTCCGCCGAAAGCATGGCGGCAAGCGCGGCCTGCGCCTCTTCGCTGATCGAAGTCGGCAGGGCCAAGGTCCGCGCAGGAACCTTCTGTCGAACCTCATCCCCCATCGACATTGCTCCCGTTGTCGCCGCCGCTATCCCGGACGGAACGGCAATATGCTCTCAAGCTGCGCCAAAGGCGGCGCTCCGCGCAAGGGGTATCCGTTGCGCAGCAGAAATGCATGCCGCACGATCTCGGCCTGCTGCTCGATGCCGTAGCTGCCCAGCGGCTGACCGGGCCTGACCGCGTAGTCGTAGCGGCAGAACGGGTGGCGCATGAGCACCAGCCAGAACCGGCCCTTGCGCTGCGCCTGCCAGATGTGGGTCATCTCGTGCAGGAACAGGCCCTGCGTAGCGAGCGGCGCGGCGGCAAAGTCGTCGGAATAGTCGGCGTGGGCCGATGGGAAATGGATGTGCCCCATCGGCGCCATCGCGGTGTTCGTCGGCTGGAACGGAAACCAGCGACGACGGCGGATCGTCACCGGCTCCACGTCGATCGCATCGCCGAACAGGGATCGGACGAGCGTCTTCTCCCCGTCGGTCAGCCCGCGCGTTCCCCCGGCGGGACAGGCGGGGAGGGTATCGCTCAGTGGTTCATCCCCGCCATGTCCTCGGCCGACATGGTCGAGTGATCCATGCCCTCCATCGCACCCGTGTCTGCCGCGTCGCCGCTCATGCCGCCTGCGCCCACGACGGTCGCGGCGATCGAGGCCTTGTCGCCGTTGTCGAAAGTGATGGTGAGATCGGCGGTGCCGCCCGGAGCGATGGTGGCGCCCATGTCGAAAAGCATCACGTGATAGCCGCCCGATTCGAACGACAGCGGCTCGCCCGGCTGCAGTTCGACGCTGGTCACCGGCGCCATCTTCATGACGCCGCCGTCCGAGGTCGTCTCGTGCATCTCGGCTCGCCCTGCGCCCAGCACCGAGACCGAGACGATCTTGCGCGGGGTTTCCGACGAAATCGTGAAATAGGCGACGCCGGGCCGCCCGGCGACCGCCGGCATCCGCACTTCGGCATCGGTCAGCGCCACGCCGGCAGGGGCATCGGCTGCCGTCGGAACTTCCACCGCCTCGGTCGCTTCGGGCGCGGGCTCCTGCGTGCCGCAGGCGGCCAGCGCCAGCGGGGCGGCAAGGGTGATGACGACAGTGGCAAGACGCATGAACATGGGCTCCGAAGCCGGTTGGGGATGGCGTTCAAATAGGGAAACGGGAACCCTTGTGCCACCTAAAAGCGCCCCTATATCGCCGGGGCAGTAATGAGCCGCGCGGCGGGCCTGCCCGCACATGGGGGGCCCCGAAGGCGCGGTGTCTTGGCAAAGGATGGAAAGCATAAAATGGCCAAAGTTATCGGCATTGACCTCGGCACGACCAACAGCTGCGTCGCGGTGATGGATGGCGACAAGCCCAAGGTTATCGAAAATTCGGAAGGTGCGCGCACCACGCCCTCGATCGTTGCCTTCACCAAGGATGGTGAGCGACTGATCGGGCAGCCGGCCAAGCGCCAGGCGGTGACCAACCCCGACAACACCGTATTCGCGGTCAAGCGCCTGATCGGCCGCCGCTTCGACGACCCGGTGACCAAGAAGGACACCGAGCTGGTTCCCTACACGATCGTCAAGGGCAAGAACGGCGACGCCTGGGTCAAGGCGGGCGGCGAGGATTACAGCCCGAGCCAGATCAGCGCGTTTATCCTGCAGAAGATGAAGGA
>CAYRLC010000177.1:0-3510 GCA_964424995.1 uncultured Croceicoccus sp. | reverse complement strand
TGCACATGCTGAACGAGGTGGGCCTCGGCTATGTCAAGGTTGGGCAGCAGGCGACGACACTGTCGGGGGGCGAAGCGCAGCGGGTCAAGCTGGCGAAGGAATTGTCGCGCCGTTCGACCGGGCAGACCCTCTACATCCTCGACGAACCGACGACCGGTCTGCATTTCGAGGACGTGCGCAAGCTTCTCGAGGTGCTGCATCGGCTGGTCGAGCAGGGCAATTCGGTGGTGGTCATCGAGCATAACCTCGACGTCATCAAGACCGCCGACTGGATCGTCGATCTCGGCCCCGAAGGCGGCGTGCGCGGCGGCGAGATTGTCGCGGAAGGGACGCCGGAAAAGGTGGCTGCCAACCCGCGCAGCTTCACCGGGCACTATCTTGCGCCGATGCTGGGCCAGCAACTGGCGGAGGCGCGCGACGCCGCGGAGTAAGCAACGCCCAAGGGCCACGATTGGTAAAGGGGTCCGGTTTACGGCCCTTTAACGTAGTCTTGGTACGGTCCCGACCGATGGTGGGGCGCCAAGGGGGTGTGCGTGAACGATTTCGCCAAGCGGCTGATATTCTTCCTGATCCTGGCGGCGATCGCCGGATCGATCTCGCTGTACTACGCCAAGTATCTGCGCCCGCAGAATGGGCCGGACGGTGAGCTTATGGTCCAGTGCGTGGCGAAATTCGCGCCCACGACCAGGAACGAGACAAGCGCGCTCAGCGCCTGCGAATGCGCGAAGACCGAGTTGGCGCGGCAGAAGATGTCGCTGAAGGACCTGCTCGGTGGCAAGAACGAAGCGGCCACCAAGGTCGGCGAAACCTGCATCGCCATGTCGATGTGATGGGCCACCAATTCCCTGACGATTCCTGACATGGGGTAAGGTGGCGTTTACCATGCCGCGCTAGGTATGGCGTGATTTCGACCTCGTGCAGGAGCCTGTGATGCCCTCTTTCCGACTGACCGCGATGGTGGTGGCCTGTTCGCTCGCGCTGGCGGCTTGCGAAGATCCTCAGCCCGGTCTTGAAGACAAGGCGCGGGTCGAGAAAGTGGTGAGCTGCAAGGACGCGATCGGCAACATCGCCAGATCGGACAAGACGCGCGGCCAGCTCTGCGAATGCACGACCGCGAAACTGGCGCAGCAAGGGCTGACCATGGCCGACCTGCTGGGGGACAAGCGCGACCGGGCGATGGAGCAGTTGCGTTGGTGCATGGCGCAAGTCGGGATAGGGGCAAAAGCCTCGACGCCCGTGCTGGAAGCGCCGATCAAACCGGAAGAAGGGGCCGAGCCGGATCCCGCACCGGTCGCTGCGGCTCCGACAGCAACGGAACCTGCGACCGAATAGTCAGGTCAGTCGGTCACCAGCGACAGTTCGACACGGTCCTGGCCGCGCGCCTTGACCCCGATTGCCGCCGCGGCGGCTTCGGACAGGTCGATCAGGCGATTGGCATGGAACGGTCCGCGATCGTTGACGCGCACCACGATCGACTGGCCGGTCCGCTTCGAGGTAACCTTGATCTTGCTGCCGAAGGGAAGGGTGCGATGTGCGGCAGTCAGCCCGGCGGGGTTGAACCGTTCGCCGCTGGCTGTCTTCTTTCCGGCAAACTTCGCACCGTACCAGCTGGCATTGCCCGAACCGATGCTGTCGCCCTCGTCGTCTTCGACCAACGCGTCTACAGCCGGTGCGACGAAGGCGGCCGGCTTCGCGACGACCGCGGGTGCGGCGATTTTGGGATCAAGCGGTGCGGCGATGTCGGTTTCGAAACCGGGCGCGGTAGCGCTCATGTCGTCGGACACAGCCCATGCGGCAGTCGCGGGGGCGACGGCGAGGAGGGCGAAAACGGACGCCATCCGGTGCATCCGGACAGGCCGGGGGGCGACGCTGGATTGGCGTGCGAAGCGGTTCAGTGATGTCCCGTCCATGCCGGGCTTATAGCATCGACTTGTTGTGAATTGGTGTCGGTCCGTCCCACTTTCGCCACAATCGATCCTCGAATCGGGCTGCAAGCGGGAACTTTGGCCAAGTTCTGGAGCCGAATCGACGGTATTGGCGCGGTCGCGACGTGGTCACAGCAAATGGGGCCGGTATCGCTACCGGCCCCACTCTCACCAACGCGTGGTCCCAAGGGGAACTTGGCGCCTGGCGTCGCGATCTGCGTGCCCGAAGGCCTGCCGATCCATGTCGCCCGGCGCTCGCGCCGGCATCCGGATCATCCGGGGGGTCGGTTCGGCGCAGAAGGGCGTTCCCTTCTCCCGCACCGTTTCTCGGTCGATCCGAAGCCGCTCTTTCATGTGGCACTTCGTCTGTTCGATCCGCCATGTCCCGCAAGGGGATTTGGCATCTCGTCGATTCCGCGCCGAAAGTTCGGCCATGCCCTTGCGCCTTCGCTGCTCCGGTCGTTCCTCATCCGCGACCCTCGAGAGGTCTGCCGAACGCTGGTTCGTCCTTTGCCGCGCGGCTTTCGCCGGCATGTCGTCCGGTACGTGAACTTTCCTTGGACTTCAGTGCCTTGCGGCTCCATCCCGGGGCGGTTCGTTCCCTTTCGACAAGCCAAAGGTGACCTGAGCGAGCGAGTCGTTCAAGCAGGCAAACGCCAAGTTATCCACAGATCGCCGATTTGGCGGTGGACAAAGGTGGACAAACCCGTCATTGGGCGCGGTTTCGCCGCATACGCGAGCGTGGCTCGCCAATGCGGTGGGCAAGGGTGGCGGACCCCCTCGTACGATCAGCGTCCGCGTTTCGACAGCAGCTTCAGGCGCAGGGCGTTGAGCTTGATGAAGCCCTCCGCATCCTTCTGGTCGTAGGCCCCCGCGTCATCTTCGAACGTGACATGGCGTTCGGAATAGAGCGAGTTCGGCGACTTGCGGCCGACAACGCTGGCCGAACCCTTGTAGAGCTTCAGCCGCACCGTGCCGTTGACGAGGGCCTGGCTGTGGTCGATCGCGGCCTGCAGCATCTCGCGCTCTGGCGCGAACCAGAAGCCGTTGTAGATGAGCTCCGCATACTTCGGCATCAGCTCGTCCTTCAGGTGAGCCGCGCCGCGATCGAGCGTGATCTGTTCGATGCCGCGATGCGCCCGGGCGTAGATCTCGCCGCCCGGCGTTTCGTACATGCCGCGCGACTTCATCCCGACGAAACGGTTCTCGACCAGATCGAGCCGGCCAATACCGTGCTTGCGGCCCAGCTCGTTGAGCGCGGTAAGCAGCGTCGCCGGCGACATGGCCGCGCCGTTCAGCGAGACGCCGTCACCCTTCTCGAAGCCGATCTCGATGTATTCGGGCGTGTCGGGCGCATCCTCAGGGTTCACCGTGCGCGAATAGACGTAGTCCGGGGTCTCCTCCCACGGGTCTTCCAGCACCTTGCCCTCGGACGAGGTGTGGAGGAGGTTGGCGTCGGTCGAGAACGGGCTTTCCCCGCGCTTGTCCTTGGGCACCGGGATCTGATGCGCTTCGGCCCAGGCGATCAGCGCGGTGCGGCTGGTCAGGTCCCATTCGCGCCAAGGAGCGATCACCTTGATGCCGG
>CAYRLC010000176.1:0-3525 GCA_964424995.1 uncultured Croceicoccus sp. | reverse complement strand
CTTTTCGAAGCGAGAATCAGCATGGGAACGCGATCACACCGGTTTGGGGCCGGGCTTGTCGGCCATGCGCCGCTCGTTGTGGAGGTTGATCACCGCCGCCGCCGTCTCCTCGATGGAACGGCGGGTGACGTCGATGACCGGCCAGTTGTTGTCGGCGAACATGCGCCGGGCATAGCGCACTTCGTCCTCAACGCTGTCCTTCTCGACATAGTCGGTATCGGGCGACTGGTTGAGCGACAGCAGGCGGTTGCGGCGAACCTGCACCAGCCGGTCGGGCGAGGTGGTGAGGCCGACGACCATCGGCCGTTTCAGCCGAAACAGCGCATCGGGCGGCGGCGACTGCGGCACGATGGGAATGTTGGCGACGCGAAACCCGCGATTGGCGAGGTAGATCGAGGTCGGTGTCTTCGACGTGCGCGACACGCCGGCCAGCAGGATGTCGGCCTCCTCCCATTCCTCCCACAACAGCCCGTCATCGTGCGCGATGGTGAACTGGATCGCCTCCACCCGCGCGAAATAGGCATCGTCCATCTGGTGCTGGCGGCCCGGGCGGTGGAGCTGTTCCTGCCCCAGCACCCGCGACAGGCAGTTGGTGACCGCATCCAGCGCCGACACGGTGGCAAGATCGGCCGCCTTGCACGCCTCTTCCAGCCGGGCGCGGATGTCCTGGTTCACCAGCGTGAAGATGACCAGCCCGCGATTATGGGTGATCTCGCTCATGATCCTGTCGAGGTGCTGGTGCGAGCGCACCATCGGCCAGAAATGCCGCTCGACCTCCACCCCTTCGAACTGAGACAAGGCGGCCTTGGCAATCATCTCCAGCGTCTCGCCGGTCGAATCGGACAGGAGATGGAGGTGCAGCTTGGTCATCGGGTCCCGGTTGCTCGGCCCGGTCGGTCAGGCCCTGTGGAAACGTCACCGGATAAACCACGGGACAGGAGTGCGGACAAGTCAAAGCGGCAAAACGCTCCCCGCTGTCCCGGATTCCGTCCGGGGTATTTCTGGACAGGGAGGAGAGTTGGCCACAGCCTGTGGAGAAGGCGGACAAGTTTCGTTTGACCGCCAAGCCGTGCGGATTCGCATCGACCTATTGGCAGTGGCGCCGGACTCATAAATCGGGCAGGGGCCGCCAATCCCCGCTTTCCACAGGGCCAACAGACTCCAATCACCCTTTCAAAATCTTATTTTATGGTGTTCTGAGACACGCATGCCCGGTCTTTTGCTCGATACCCTGAAGGGAACGAACGGTTCCCAGCGCCCCCTCTGGCTGATGCGCCAGGCAGGTCGATATCTGCCCGAATATCGCGCGTTGCGTGCCGAAAAAGGGGGGTTTCTGGCGCTCGTCTACGATAGCGAGGCGGCGGCCGAAGTGACGATCCAGCCGATCGACCGCTTCGGCTTCGATGGGGCAATCCTGTTTTCCGACATCCTCATCGTGCCATACGCGATGGGTCAGGACCTGCAGTTCCTCGCCGGCGAAGGGCCGCACCTCTCGCCCCGGCTCGCCGATGCGGCGCTGGCCTCGCTCGAGATGGTGCCCGAGCGGCTGTCACCGATCTACCGGACGGTCGAGCTGTGCGTTGCGCGACTCGATCCGACGAAGACGATGCTGGGCTTTGCCGGATCCCCGTGGACGGTTGCGACCTACATGGTCAACGGCGAGGGCAGCCGCGACCAGCACGAGACGCGGGCTATGGCCTATCGCGATCCGGCCGCGTTCCAGGCGATCGTCGATGCCATCGGCGACGTGACGGTCGAATACCTGATCGGGCAGGCGAGGGCCGGGGCCGAGGCGGTGCAGCTGTTCGATTCCTGGTCGGGCAGCCTGGCCCCGGATGAGTTCGAGCGTTGGGTGATCGCCCCCAACGCGCGCATCGTCGACCGTTTCCGCGCGGCCTGTCCCGATGTGCCGGTGATCGGCTTCCCCAAGGGCGCGGGCGAGAAACTGGCCGCCTATGCGCGCGAAACCGGCGTCGACGCGGTCGGTGTGGACGAGACGATCGACCCGGTCTGGGCGGCGCGCGAACTGCCCGCCGACATGCCGGTGCAGGGCAACCTCGATCCGCTGATCCTGCTGTCCGGCGGGCAGCGGATGGCCGACCGGGCGCGTCTCGTGCTCGACTGTTTCGCCGACCGGCCGCACGTCTTCAACCTCGGCCACGGGATCGGCCAGCATACCCCGATCGAACATGTCGAGGCATTGCTGGCAACCGTGCGCGGCTGGACGCGCTGATGCTGCCAGCCGAGATGCCGGCCGATCGGTTGCGGCCGGGCCCTCGGCGCGCTATCTGACCGGCATGCAGGAGGTTCTGGTCTTGCTCTATCCCTGGCTGAAAGTCGGCCACGTGGTCTTCGTGATCTTCTGGATGGCGGGCCTCTTCATGATGCCGCGTTTCTTCGTCTATCACCAGGAAGCACCCGCCGGTTCGGAAGAGGCGGCGCGCTGGGTGGAGCGCGAGGCGAAGCTTAAAAAGATCATCCTCAACCCCGCGATCGTCATGGTGTGGCTTTTCGGCCTGTCGCTGGCTTTTGCCATCGATGCCTGGGGCCAGACGTGGTTCACGATCAAACTGGTGCTGGTGCTGGCGCTGTCGGGCTATCATGGCTGGATGATCGGTTATGCGAAGAAACTGGCCCGGGGCGAACCGACGCTGACCGGCAAGCAGCTGCGCCTGGTCAACGAAGTTCCGGGGATCGCCGCGATCCTGATCGTCACCACCGTCATTGTCGGTCAGGCTGTCATCGCGTGACGATGCGGGGCTGATCGCGGTATCGCCCCAACACGGTTCGTATCGTCGCATCGGGGCCGCGATACGGCTCGCTGGTGATTGACGGGGGCCGCGCACCGGCATATCTGGGCCTTACGCGGCGTTCCTGCCGCCGATGCGGCCCCCGGGCCGGCATCAGGTCCGCTTTCACCAAGCCCCATGACCACGGCTTCGAGAGACGATGGCTCCGATCATCGGTGCACGCTTCGAACCGGCCAAGATCACACGGAACTTGCACCCATGCATCTCAAGGAACTCAAGCAGAAAACCCCCGCCGCTCTGGTCGAGATGGCCGAAGAGCTGGGCGTCGAGGGCGCGTCGACGATGCGCCGCCAGGACCTGATGTTCGGCATCCTGAAAGAGGTCGCCGAGGATGGCGAGGAGATCCTCGGCATCGGCACGATCGAGGTGCTGCCTGACGGCTTCGGCTTCCTGCGCAGTCCCGAGGCAAACTATCTGGCCGGGCCCGACGACATCTACGTTTCGCCCAACCAGGTCCGCAAGTTCCAGCTGCGCACCGGCGACACGGTGGAGGGCGAGATTCGCGCGCCCCGTGACGGCGAACGCTATTTCGCGCTGACCAAGCTGCTGAAGGTCAATTTCGACGATCCCGACGTGGTGCGTCACCGGGTCAACTTCGACAACCTGACCCCGCTCTATCCCGAACAGAAGCTGACGCTCGACAACGTCGACCCGACGGTGAAGGACAAGTCGGCCCGCGTGATCGACATCATCAGCCCGCAGGGCAAGGGCCAGC
>CAYRLC010000175.1:0-3549 GCA_964424995.1 uncultured Croceicoccus sp. | reverse complement strand
GTCCCTATCTTCACGCCATGTCCGAAACCCTGATCCTTGCCGCGATCCTGATCCCGGTGCTCGTCGTCTCCATCGTCTTCCACGAAGTCGCGCACGGCTGGATGGCGCTGATGCTGGGCGACACCACCGCCAGGGAGCGGCGGCGCCTGACGCTGAACCCGATCCGCCATGTCGATCCCGTCGGCACGCTGGTGGTGCCGGGCACGCTGGCGCTGGTGGGCGGGCCGGTGTTCGGCTGGGCCAAGCCGGTGCCGGTCAACAAGTGGCGGCTCAACAACCCGCGCTTCGGCATGATGGCGGTGGCCGCTGCCGGGCCGCTCACCAACGTCGTGCTGGCGCTGGTGGCGAGCGTCGCGCTGGGGCTGGCCGCGCGGGGGCTGACCGCGCCGCCCAGCGGGGCGCTGGAACTGGTGGTGATGGGCCTCAACTACGCGGTTCTGGTCAATCTCTTCCTCGCGCTGTTCAACATGCTGCCGATCCCGCCCTTCGACGGGTCGCACATCCTCGAAGGGTTGCTGCCGCCCCGCCTTGCGGCCGCCTATGACAAGCTGCGCCCGCTGGGCATGCTGCTGTTCGCAGGACTGATCCTGGTCACTTGGCTGTTCCCGGATTCGGGCGTGATCGAGCGCGTGATCCTGCCGCCGGTCGAATGGCTGCGCGGGCACATGATGCAACTCGCGCTCGCCATCGCGGGGAGCTGACCCGAATTGCCGCACGGCTGGATCATCCTCGACAAGCCGCTCGAACTCGGCTCGACCCAGGCGGTCGCGGCGGTCAAGCGCAACTTGCGTCAGGCCGGATATGGCAAGGTCAAGGTCGGGCACGGCGGCACGCTCGATCCGCTAGCGACCGGCGTGCTGCCGATTGCGGTGGGAGAGGCGACGAAGCTGGCGGGCCGGATGCTCGATGCCAGCAAGACTTACGCTTTCACGCTGGCCTTCGGGGCGGAGACGACGACGCTCGACGCCGAGGGCGAGGTCTGCGCGACCAGCGAGGTGCGCCCGACGCGCGGGGAGATCGACGCCGTTCTGCCCGCCTTCACCGGACCCATCGACCAGGTGCCGCCCGCCTATTCGGCGCTGAAGGTCGATGGGCAGCGCGCCTACGATCTGGCGCGAGCGGGCGAGGAGGTCGTCCTCGCCACCCGCGCGGTGACGATCCACGCGCTCGATATCGTCGAAACGACGCCCGAATCGGTCACGCTGCTGGCAAATGTGAGCAAGGGCACCTATATCCGCTCTCTCGCGCGGGACCTTGCGCATGCGCTCGGCACCGTCGGCCATGTCACCATGCTGCGGCGGGTGAAGGCCGGGCCATTCGTCATCGAAACGGCGATTTCGCTGGACAAACTGAACGAATTGGGCAAGGGCGCGCCCCTTGAAGAGATGATCCTGCCGTTGGAGGCGGGGCTGGACGACATCCCGGCCCTCAACCTCTCTCCGGACGCGGCAGGAGCGGTCCGACAGGGCCGGATACTGTCCGGGTTGCCAGACGCAGACGGCACCTATTGGGGACGAGAGGGCGATAAGCCCGTGGCCCTGATGGAAGTGACCGATGGGGAGGCAAGGGTCCTTCGGGGCTTCAACCTTTGAAAGACGATGTCGCGGAGTAATGACATGACGGTAGCTGCCGAACGCAAGCAGGAAATCATCCAGGACAACGCCCGCCAGTCGAACGACACGGGCAGCCCGGAAGTCCAGGTCGCGATCCTCACCGAACGGATCCGCAACCTGACCGAGCATTTCAAGGAACACCACAAGGACAATCACTCGCGGCGTGGCCTGCTGGTGATGGTCAACAAGCGGCGCTCGCTGCTGGCGTACCTCAAGAAGAAGGACGTCGCGCGGTACAACGCCCTGATCCAGAAGCTCGGCCTGCGCAAGTAAGCTGAAACCGGAAGGCGGCCCCATGGTGGGCCGCTTTTCATTTCGGGCATCTCGCGCCACGCGATGCGCCCGGGAAAAGGCGGTCAGCCCTGCAATTCGGCAAGGCGGGCCATGGGGCACGAAAACAGCCCCGCACCGGACCGGGACGGTACCCCCGGCAAAGTAGGCCCCGCGATGCAATCTGGCACGCGGGTCACAAGGAAAACCTATGTTCGACGTAAAGACTGTATCGATGGAGTGGGGCGGAAAGACCCTCACGCTGGAAACCGGCCGCATTGCCCGTCAGGCTGACGGCGCGGTCCTCGCCACTTATGGCGAAACTGTCGTGCTGTGCGCTGTCACGGCCGCCAAGTCGGTGAAGGAAGGGCAGGATTTCTTCCCGCTCACCGTTCACTATCAGGAAAAGTTCTTCGCCGCCGGGCGCATCCCGGGCGGCTTCTTCAAGCGTGAGCGCGGCGCGACGGAAAAGGAAACGCTGGTTTCCCGCCTGATCGACCGACCGGTCCGTCCGCTGTTCCCCGAAGGCTTCTACAACGAGATCAACGTGATCGCGCAGGTGCTGTCGTTCGACGGTGAGTGCGAGCCCGACGTTCTCGCCATGATCGCCGCTTCGGCTGCGCTCACCATCTCGGGCGTGCCCTTCATGGGCCCGATCGGCGCGGTGCGCGTCGGCTACGAGAACGGCGAATACCTCCTCAACCCGAAGCAGGACGCGGCCGCCGCAGGCGACCTCGACCTCGTCGTCGCCGCCACCGGCAATGCCGTGATGATGGTCGAATCGCAGGCCCGCGAGCTGACCGAAGACGTCATGCTGGGCGCCGTGATGTTCGCGCACGAAGAGTGCAAGAAGGTCGCGAACCTCATCATCGACCTCGCCGAAAAGGCCGCCAAGGAGCCGTGGGAAGTCGCGGTTTCGGACAATTCGGCGATCAAGGGCAAGCTCAAGGACCTGATCGGCGCCGACATCGCCGCCGCCTACAAGCTGACCGACAAGTCGGCCCGTTCGAACGCCCTCAACGCGGCGCGCGACAAGGCGAAGGAAGCCTTTGCCGGCGAAGACGCGCAGACGCAGATGGTCGCGATCAAGTCCGTCAAGAAGGTCGAGGCCGACATCGTGCGCGGCGCGATCCTGAAGGACGGCACCCGCATCGACGGCCGCTCGACCACGCAGGTCCGCCCGATCGAGGCGATGGTCGGCCTGCTGCCGCGCACCCACGGTTCGGCGCTGTTCACCCGCGGCGAAACGCAGTCGATCTGCACCACGACGCTGGGCACCAAGGACAGCGAGCAGATGATCGACGGGCTGGAAGGCCTCTCCTACTCGAACTTCATGCTGCACTACAACTTCCCGCCCTATTCGGTCGGCGAAGTGGGCCGTTTCGGCGCGCCGTCGCGTCGCGACACGGGCCACGGCAAGCTGGCATGGCGCGCGCTGCAGGCGGTTCTCCCCTCGAAGGAGGAGTTCCCCTACACGATCCGCGTCGTCTCGGACATCACCGAGTCGAACGGTTCGTCCTCGATGGCTACCGTCTGCGGCGGCGCGCTGTCGATGATGGACGCGGGCGTGCCGATCAAGCGTCCGGTCTCGGGCATCGCGATGGGCCTGATCCTCGAAGGTGACGAGTTCACCGTGCTCTCCGACATCCTGGGTGACGAGGATCAC
>CAYRLC010000174.1:0-3549 GCA_964424995.1 uncultured Croceicoccus sp. | reverse complement strand
CGGACATCGCGCTCCCGCTCAATGTCGCGTCGATGATCACGTTTGGCCGGCGCGTCATCGGCATTGTCGAGGGCGACAGCGATCCGGCGACGTTCATACCGGAACTGATCGCGATGTACCGCCAAGGTCGTTTTCCCTTCGATCGGCTCGTCACGCTTTATCCGATGGACCGGATCAACGAAGCTGTCGCCGACCAGGCCGCCGGCCGCTGCATCAAGGCCGTGCTGTGCCCATGAGCATGATGCCGTGGCGGGCCGCGTAGCCTGCGTCGGCCACAAGCCAGTTCAGGGGAAAGCCCGTGCCGATACCGCTCGACCGCGCCTGCCACGACGGGGAGCTCGTCATCTTCCGCGACAGCGTCCGGGCGCTCCTGCGCGAGCATCTCGTTCCCCATCTGGACCGGTTCGAGCAGAAGCGCGAGATCGACCGCGCCTTCTGGCGGCAGTGCGGCGATGCCGGGCTGCTGTGTCCGACGGTGCCTGCCGCCTATGGCGGACTCGGTCTCGATTTCCGTTACAATGCGGTGGTTACCGAGGAACTTGCCTATGCCGGGTGTTTCGCGGGGCCGCCGCTGCAGTCCGACATCATCTGCGAATACTTCGTGGCCCATGGCTCCGAAGCGCAGAAGCGGCGCTATCTGCCCGGCATGGTCGACGGGTCGATCATAGCCGCCATCGCCAAGTCCGAGCCGGCTGCGGGCAGCGACCTGAAGGCCATCCGCACCAGTGCGCGGCGGGACGATGACGGCTGGGTCATCGACGGGGCCAAGACCTACATCTCCGCCGGGCAGCAGTGCGACGTGGTGATCGTGGTCGCCACGACCGACCCCGGTGCCGGTGCGCGTGGCATCAGCCTCTTCGTCGTCGACGACGATACGGCGGGGTTCGCGCGCGGTAATCGGCTCGACAAGATCGGCCAGCACTATGCCGATACGTCGGAGCTTTTCTTCGACGGGGCAAGAGTGCCCGCCAGCGCGCTGCTGGGCGAGGAGGGGCAGGGTTTCGTGCAGGTCATGCAGCTGATCGCACAGGAACGATTGAGCATCGCGATCATGGCGCAGGCCGGCGCACAGCGGGCATTCGACGAGGCCAACGCTTTTGCCGCAGACCGGCGGGTCTTCGGAAAGCGCCTGATCGACATGCAAAACGCCCGCTTTACGCTGGCCCGTCATGCCGCCTCCTTGCAAGTGGGATGGGCGCATCTCGACCACTGCATCGGGCGCCACGTGCGCGGCGAACTGTCGGGCGCGGAAGTCAGCGCGGCCAAGCTCTGGTACACCGAGATGCAGTGGCAGGTCACCGACGATGCGCTGCAGATGCACGGCGGGGCAGGGTACATGAACGAGTACGCCATCGCCCGGCTCTGGCGCGATGCGCGGGTGCAGCGAATCTATGGCGGCACGTCCGAAATCCTGATGGAAATCGTGGGTCGCGAAATCGCCCGTTGATGGCGGCGGACATGGCGATGGCGCTTGCCTCGACACCAAATGGAATATTATCTACTCGTCAGTATAAGATTTGGGGTGATCGATGATTCTCGACGAGACGCAGGTTGCGATCCAGGATGCCGTGCGCAGCTTCGCGCAAGACCGGCTCCGCCCGCAAAGTGCCGCGTTCGAGGCGGCGGGACGCTATCCCGAGGGTCTGTTCGAGGAATTGGCCGGGCTGGGCCTGATGGGCATGACCGCGCCTGCCGATGTCGGCGGGGCGGAGGCCGACTTCGTCTCATATGCGCTCGCCCTGATCGAGATCGCGGCAGCCGATGGCGCGCTTTCGACCATCGTCTCGATCCAGAACAGCCTCATCGTATCGAGCCTTCTGAAGGACGGCACGCCGGCGCAGCAGGCCAGGTTCCTTCCCGACCTCATCGCCGGGCGGATGATCGGTGCCTTTGCCCTGACCGAGGCGGACGCGGGTTCCGATGCCTCTGCCATGCGGACCCGCGCCACCAGGGTCGACGGCGGCTATCGCCTGAACGGTGCGAAGCAGTTCATCAGTTCGGGGCGCATCGCGGGCCTCGCCATCGTTTATGCCGTGACCGACCCCGAGGCGGGCAAGCGCGGCATCACCGGGTTCATCGTGCCCACCGACAGCCCCGGCTATTCGGTCGACAAGGTCGAGCACAAGCTGGGCCAGGGCGCATCGGACACTTGCGCCATCCGCTTCGATGACCTGTTCGTGCCGGACGAATTGCGGCTGGGTGCCGAAGGCGCGGGCTATGGCCTCGCCCTGTCCAACCTCGAGGTCGCGCGCATCGGTATCGCCGCGCAGAGCATCGGCATGGCCCGCGCCGCGCTGGAGATCGCCGTCGCCTATGCCAAGGATCGCAAGAGCTTCGGCTTGCCCATCATCCAGCACCACGCGGTCGGTTTTCGCCTGGCCGACCTCGCCGCCAGGCTGGAGGCGGCAAGCCAGCTCGTCCTCCATGCCGCGACGCTGAAGGACGCGGGGCTGCCCTGTCTGAAAGAGGCGTCGATGGCCAAGCTCGTCGTATCGGAAACGGCGGAGGCGGTGGTCTCCGGCGCGATCCAGACGCTGGGCGGCTACGGATACCTGGAGGAATACGGCCTCGCCAAGATCTACCGCGATGTCCGCGTTTGCCAGATCTACGAAGGAACGTCGGACATCCAGCGCATGGTCATCGCCCGCGCGCTGTGACGCGCCGGGCCAGCAGTCAAAGGAAGGAAACCGCATGAATATCGAGGGGATGCCGGCAATCGTCACGGGTGGCGCATCGGGCCTTGGCGGCGCGACCGCAGCCCGGCTGGCCGCGGCGGGCGCGAAAGTCACGATCTTCGACCTCAGCGCCGGACTCGGGCAGAGCCATGCCGCAGCCATCGGCGGACGCTTCGCCGCTGTCGATGTCACCGACGAATTGCAGGTGCAGAACGCGATCGAGGAGGCCGAGGCAGTCGATGGCAAGGCCCGCATCCTCGTCAACTGTGCAGGCATCGGTCCGCCGCGCAAGGTGATCGAGCGTGACGGCAGTCCGATCCCGCTCGACGCCTTCAGCAAGATCGTGAACATCAACCTGATCGGCAGCTTCAACGTGCTGTCCAAGGTCGCCGCGCGTATGGCGACCGCGCACCTGATCGGCGAGGAACGCGGCGTCATCATAAACACCGCCAGCGTCGCCGCCTTCGACGGCCAGATCGGCCAGGCCGCCTATGCGGCCTCGAAGGGCGGCGTGGTCGGCATGACCCTGCCGATCGCCCGCGAATTCGCGCGCCACTCGATCCGTGTGATGACCATCGCGCCGGGCCTGTTCCTGACCCCGCTGCTCGCCTCCCTGCCGCAGGAGGCGCAGGACTCGCTGGGCCAGCAGGTGCCGTTCCCGAGCCGCCTTGGCCATCCCGACGAATATGCGCTGATGGTCGAGCAGATCATTGCCAATCCGATGCTGAACGGCGAGACGATCCGCCTCGACGGCGCAATCCGGATGGCACCGAAGTGATTGAGGAACTGGTTGGCCAACGCGCCCTTACCATAGGCGCTCGTATCGAGGCGTTCGTTCGCGAGGTGGTGTTTCCCTACGAGCAGGACGGCCGGC
>CAYRLC010000173.1:0-3553 GCA_964424995.1 uncultured Croceicoccus sp. | reverse complement strand
TGCACCGCCGCGCGCTGGGCGAAACGCTGGCCAGGCTGGCGGCGGAAGCGACCCGCTGAGCCGCTTTCGCGCGGGCGGCCAGCGCAAACGTCCGAACCGCCGAGCGTTAAGCGAAATATTAACCGCCATGTCCGATGCTGTCAGCCGACCCTAACTCCAGTGCAGGTCGAACGGGATCATGATCGCTCTCTACAAGGCCCTCATACCCGGCGCGCTCTTTTCATGGATCGTGTCGATGGTTCTCAGAAACGGCGGCACGACCGGCGGGGCGCTTTACGTGCACACGATGCATATCCAGCAGTTCGCCTTTCCGTGGTCGTGGATGCTGTTCATCGGCGGCACCGGCCTGTCGTGGTTCATCCTCCAATCGATGGAGTGACCGGGGCCGCGCATAGCGACCGAACCGCCGATCCCCATCGCCTCTTGCCATAGCGGGCCCGGCCCTGTAGGGGCGCCGACTTCAACGACACGTGATTCATCTGCCGGCCTGGCCAAAAGGGCTGCCAGGGCTGGTTGGAACGTGTCTCTACAAGGAGATGAAAATGCCCAAGCTCAAGACGAAGAGCGGCGTCAAGAAGCGCTTCAAGCTTACCGCCACCGGTAAGATCAAGCACGGCGTCGCCGGCAAGCGCCACCGCCTCATCAGCCATAACGGCAAGTACATCCGCCAGAACCGCGGCACCACCGTGATCAGCGACGCAGACGCGAAGACGATCAAGAAGTGGGCGCCCTACGGGCTGAACTGAGGAGTAACGGAACATGGCACGCGTCAAGAGGGGTGTTACCACCCGCGCCAAGCACAAGCGGATTCTGGAACAGGCGAAGGGCTATCGCGGCCGTCGCAAGAACACGATCCGCGTCGCCCGTCAGGCCGTCGAAAAGGCCGGCCAGTACGCCTATCGCGACCGCAAGGTTAAGAAGCGGAACTTCCGCGCCCTGTGGATCCAGCGCATCAACGCCGCTGTTCGCGCCGAGGGTCTGAGCTACTCGCAGTTCATGCACGGCGCGAAGCTCGCCGGCATCGAACTGGACCGCAAGGTCATGGCCGATCTCGCGATGAACGAAAGCGCCGCTTTCGGTGCGATCATCGCCCAGGCCAAGAACGCTCTGCCTGCGTAAGATTGCGCCGAAGAGCGTCTTCCCCGCCTGAGGGATAGCGGCTTCGGTCCAGAAAAAAGTCCGCCGGTCCATCGCGGACCGGCGGGCTTTTTCGTGTGCGTCAGCGGCTGAGGGTCAGTCCATCATGCCCGCCGGAACCTTGCCGCCGTTCTTGGCAAGACCCTTCATGACTGCCTTGTGCAGCCACAGGTTCTCCTCGGCCTTGCCCGAGTAGTCCGCGTCGCCCAATTCGTGCGCCAGTTCCTTGCGGTTCTCGTAGCTCGGATCGATGCCGACCAGCTTCATCAGGTCGACGATCGAGGTGCGCCAGTTGAGCGCAGACGCGCCGGGCATGGCCGACAGCTGCTGTTCGACATCGACATCGCTCATCACGCCGGCGTTGCTGGTCGCCGCCGTGGGCGAGGGGATGCCGCCGGGCGGGGTGGGGTCGATCTTGCCGTCGCGCCCCAGGGTCTTGCCGTCCACCGTGATCTGCACGTCGGGCTGCGCCTGCTTCTTGCCGAAGATGGCGTCCTTGATCTTGCCGAAAATGCTCATGGGGATCCCCTTCTTTCTGAGTGGGGCCGATAATCGACCCTCATGCGCAATGGAGCGCGCGAGATGCCATGTTCGTTCCCGCCGATGCGACCGGCGGAAAGCGCGGTGCGCCGCTGCGCTGCGGGGGTTTCGCGCAAGCGCTCTTGCCGCTAGGGCAGGGGCATGAACGATACGGTGCTTTCGATCATGGTGCTGGGCGTCGCCGCGATGATCGTCGGCGCGGTCCTGGCCTATCGGCGCGGCGACCGCAGACGGGCGGTGCTGATGGCGATTTTGGCCGCGGTCATCGCCGCGAACGTCGCGATCCTCGCCATGCCGATCCCGGAAAGCGGCACCGAAGCTCCGACAGAGGCGGGTTAGCCCTTCACGTCCATCCCGCCCTTGAACAGGGCGATGGCGCGGCCCTGCACGGGCTGCTTGTCGAACGGGGTGTTGCCTGCCTGCGCTTCCATTCGGTCGGCATCGACGATCCACGGACGGTCGGCGTCGACGACCGCGATATCCGCCTCCAGCCCCGCTTCCAGCCGCCCGGCGGGCACACCGAGGATGTGGGCGGGATTGGCGCAGAGCAGTTCGGCAACGCGGGCCATGCCGATCACCTCGTCGCGCACCAGCCCCAGCGTCAGCGGCAGCAGCGTTTCGGCCCCGGCCATGCCCGGTGCGGCATCGGCGAAGGGGAGGCGCTTGTCCTCCGGCCCGCGCGGATCGTGGCCCGATGCGACAACGTCGATAGTGCCGTCGGCGATGGCGCGGCGCACCGCCATGCGGTCGCTTTCGCTGCGCAGCGGCGGCGACAGGCGGGCAAAGGTGAGAAATCCGTTCACCGCGATGTCCGACAACATGAAGTGCGCGGGCGTCACGCCGCAGGTTACCTTTGCGCCGCGATCCTTCGCCGCGCGGACGAGATCGAGCGAAGCCGCCGTCGTCACCTGCCGGATATGCAGATGCGCCCCCGCCATTTCGGCGAGGGCAATGTCGCGCGCGACGGCCAGCGCCTCTGCCTCCGGCGGGGCGCTGGGCAGGCCGAGGCGGGTCGCGGTCTCGCCATCGGTGGCGACCGCGTCGCCCGCAAGGCCCGCATCCTCGGCATGGCTGATGAAGGGCAAGCCCAGCATCGCCGCATATTGCAATACGCGCAGCATCACGCCCGAATCGGCGATCCACTTGCGGCCCGAGGATACCGCGCGCGCGCCCGCTTCCTGCATGAGGCCGAGTTCGGGCAGCTCGCTCCCCTCCAGCCCCCGCGTGGCGGCAGCGATGGGGTGGACCCAGAAATCGGGCTTGCCGTAGCTCGCCGCGAAACGGACGCGGGCAGGATAGTCGAGCGGCGGCGGCTGGTCGGGCATCAGCGCGGCGCGGGTGACGCCGCCGAAATGGAATGCGGGCTTGTCGATCTCGAACACGCCGAGGTCGATGATGCCGGGCATGACGATGCGGCCCGCCGCGTCGACCGTGCGGTCGCCGTCCTGCGCCGCCACGTCGCCTACCGCGACGATGCGGTCGCCCTCGCAGCGGATAGTGCCCTTCGCGGGTTGGCCGGTGCCGGTCAGCAGCGTGCCGCCGGTGATGGTGAGCGGGGCCATCGGTCTCATGCCAGCGGCTCCCACCCGGCGACGCCGCGCGCGCGGCGGGTCAGCACGTCGAGGCAGGCCATGCGGATCGCCACGCCCATCTCCACCTGCCCGGTGATCGCGCTGCGTTCGGCAAGGTCGGCCACATTGCTGTCGATCTCGACACCCCGGTTCATCGGGCCGGGATGCATGATCAGCGCATGCGGCGCGGCGCGGGCCAGCCGCTTTTCGGTGAGACCGTAGAGGTGGCGGTATTCGCGCGCCGAGGGAATGAACGGGCCGCTCATCCGCTCGTTCTGAAGGCGCAGCATCATCACCACGTCGAC
>CAYRLC010000172.1:0-3589 GCA_964424995.1 uncultured Croceicoccus sp. | reverse complement strand
CCGTCGAAGCGATGCGCAAGGCCTTCGACGAGCTCTACATGGACGGCACCGTCGTCATCGGCGAGGGCGAGCGCGACGAAGCCCCGATGCTCTACATCGGCGAGAAGGTCGGCGGCGCGCCGGGCAAGGGTCCGAAGATCGACATCGCGCTCGACCCGCTGGAGGGCACGACGATCACCGCCAAGGCCGGCCCCAACGCACTGGCCGTGCTGGCCGCTGCCGAAGAAGGCTGCCTGCTCAACGCGCCCGACGTCTACATGGACAAGATCGCGATCGGCCCGGGCTATCCCAAGGGCACGATCGATCTTCGCAAGTCGCCGACCGAGAATGTCAAGGCCGTCGCCGCCGCCAAGGGCGTGCGCCCCGACCAGATCATCGCCTGCGTGCTCGACCGTCCGCGCCATGCCGAAATCATTGCCGAGCTGCGCGCACTGGGCTGCGGCATCGTGCTGATCCCCGACGGCGACGTCGCGGGCGTCATCGCGACGACCAACCCCGATACCACGATCGACATCTACATGGGCTCGGGCGGCGCGCCCGAGGGCGTCCTGGCCTGCGCCGCGCTGCGCTGCGTGGGTGGCCAGTTCCAGGGCCGCCTGCTGTTCCGCAACGATGACGAACGCGCCCGCGCCCGCAAGTGGGGGATCGACGATCTGGACCGGATCTACGACCTGACCGACCTTGCCAAGGGCGACTGCATCTTCGCCGCGACCGGCGTGACCGACGGCTCGCTGCTGTCGGGCGTGAAGCATCTGAAGGACGGCAAGATGACCACCGACAGCGTCGTCATGCGCGCATCGTCGGGCACCGTCCGCTGGATTCGCGGCGAGCATCACAAGCCGGAGTGACGGTCGAGCGGCGGGGGCGGTAAGGCGGCAAACGGGATGAGCGAACGCTTCATCCTCGCCGCCGACGCCGACCTCGCCCGCCGCCGGGCCGATGCGGCATTTGCAGACCTAGTCCGCCGCCTGCGCGCGCTGCTGCCCTAGCCCGATGCCGTGGCCGCCTGCAACGCCCTGAAGCGGCGGCACGACGGCGGCGACATGAATACCTATCGCGAGGAGAAGAGCAGGTTCATCCGCAAACTGATCGACTGGCGAGAAGGCGGCAGCGAAGGCCAAATAATGCGCCGAAACGCGGTGCGCCATGTTGCAATCGCGAGACTCCCCGCTAAGGCCGCAGCCATCGGGGGAATCGGACCTGAACCGCAGTCGGGCCCGCCTGGAGTCAGGTCCATCGGGCCAAACGGGAGTCACGCGATGAAGATCATGTCGGGCAACGCCAACCTGCCGCTGGCGCGCGCGGTTGCGGGCTATCTGGAAACCTCGCTCACCGACGCGAGCGTCCGGCGCTTCGCCGACGAGGAGATCTTCGTCGAGATTCACGAGAACGTGCGCGGCGAGGATGTCTTCGTCATCCAGTCGACCAGCTTTCCGGCCAACGACAACCTGATGGAACTGCTGATCTGCATCGATGCGCTGAAGCGCGCGTCGGCCAAGCGGATCACCGCGGTCGTCCCCTATTTCGGCTATGCTAGGCAGGACCGTAAACCCGGCCCGCGCACGCCGATCAGCGCCAAGCTGGTTGCCGACATCATCACCCGCGCCGGGGCCGACCGCGTGCTGGCGGTCGACCTGCACGCCGGGCAGATCCAGGGCTTCTTCGACATCCCGACCGACAACCTCTACGCCGCGCCCGCGATGGCGGCCGACATCCAGGCCCGTTACGGCGACCAGTCGTTGATGGTCGTGTCGCCCGACGTCGGCGGCGTGGTGCGCGCCCGCGCGCTCGCCAAGCGGCTCGACAACGCGCCGCTCGCCATCGTCGACAAGCGCCGCGACCGTCCGGGCGAATCCGAGGTGATGAACATCATCGGCAACGTGAAGGATCGCCACTGCATCCTGATCGACGACATCATCGATTCGGGCGGCACCCTGTGCAACGCGGCACAGGCGCTGCTGGATCAGGGCGCGAAGTCGGTCGTCGCCTATATTACCCACGGCGTCCTCTCGGGCGGCGCGGTGGCCAAGGTGACGAGCTCGGCGCTGACCGAACTGGTCATCACCGACACGATCATGCCGACCGAGGCGACCAAGGAATCGAACAAGATCCGCGTCCTCTCGATCGCGACCCTGATCGGCGAGGCGATCCGCCGCATCGCCGACGAAAGCTCGGTTTCCTCGCTATTCGATTGAGCGTAGCGTCCCGCCCGGGACAACGGGAGGGAACGCGATGTCGAAATGGTTACTGCCGGTGATGCTGGTCATCGCCGCGCCTGTGTCTGCGCACGATGACGCGCACCATGGGGCTGACGGCGGTGCGGCGGGCGATGGCCTGCCACCGGGATCGAACGAGATGCTTCGTGCGCCGATCACCGCTGCGCCCGATCTGGAAGTCATCGTCTCCGACGTCATCATCCCGGCAGGGTCGCAGGTTCCGCGCCACTATCATCCGGGCGAGGAGTTTCTCTACCTGATCGAGGGCAGCGCCTTCCATGTCGAGGAAGGCAAGCCCGACCGGATCTACAAGGCGGGCGAGAGCTTCGTCATACCCCCACGCGCCATCCACGAACCGATCGGCGGCCCGCAAGGTGCAAGGGCGATAGCATTTCGCGTCCATGTGAAGGATCAGCCCGAACGCATCCTGGTGCCACGCGACGGGCCTGCGCCGGCCGCGCCCTGACCACCCGCAATTGCTCTTGACCCGGACCGGTCCGGGCGCGAGGGCGGAAGCATGAACCTGACCGACGACATTGCCCTCGCGGCCCGCCTTGCCGACGCGGCGGGTGTGGCGATCCGGCCCTATTTCCGCACCCCGCTCGATTCCGGGCGCAAGGGCGATGCCACCCCCGTCACCATCGCCGATCGGGAGGCGGAGAAGGCGATGCGTGCCATCCTCGGCACCGAACGGCCCGGCGACGGCGTGATCGGCGAGGAATTCGGCGCCGAGCGCGAAGGCGCGAGCCGCCAGTGGGTGCTCGACCCCATCGACGGCACCGCCGGGTTCCTGGCCGGTCGCCCGATCTTCGGCACGCTGATCGCGCTGATGGTCGATGGCTGGCCGGTGCTGGGCGTGATCGATCAACCGGTGAGCGGCGAACGCTGGGTCGGCGCGATGGGCCTGCCGACCCTGTTCAACGGACGCGAGGCGCGCACGCGTTCCTGCCGCGAACTGGCCGAGGCGACGCTGGCCACCACTGGCCCGCACTATTTCGACGATCACCAGGGCGAGCATTTCATGGCGCTCGCCGCCAAGACCGACCACAAGCGGATGGTCATGGGCGGCGATTGCTACAACTACGCGATGCTGGCGAGCGGCCAGCTCGACGTTGTGTGCGAGGCGGGGCTGAAGCTGCACGACTTCGCGGCGCTGATCCCGGTGGTCGAAGGCGCGGGTGGCACGATGGCGGACTGGAGCGGCGAGCCGCTCAACGCCGACAGCGACGGCCACGTCATCGCGCTGGGCGATCCGGCGCGGCTGGAGGATGTGGTCGCCGCGCTTGCCTGCGGGCACTGACCGGCCCCTTGCGGCTCTTTCTCTACGGCACGTTGATGGGCGCGGCGGATACGCCGATGTCCCGCTGGCTGGG
>CAYRLC010000171.1:0-3603 GCA_964424995.1 uncultured Croceicoccus sp. | reverse complement strand
GCCAGGCGCGGTCCTCGTAGTGGGCGGGGAAGATCTCGATGGTGTCGCCACGCCGGCGGAAGGCGCCGCGCTCGAAGGCCTGATCGTTGCGCTTGTATTGGAGCGCCACCAGGTCGGCCATCAGCTTCTTCTCGTCGATCCGGTCGCCGGGCTGGATCTGGAAGGTCATGGCCGAATAGGTCTCGACCGAGCCGATGCCGTAGATGCAGGAGACGGAGGCCACGACGATGACGTCGTCACGCTCCAGGATCGCGCGGGTGGCCGAGTGGCGCATCCGGTCGATCTGCTCGTTAATCGAGCTGTCCTTCTCGATGTAGGTGTCGGTCCGGGGGACGTAGGCCTCGGGCTGGTAGTAGTCGTAGTACGAGACGAAATACTCGACCGCGTTGTTCGGGAAGAAGCTCCTGAACTCGCCATAGAGCTGCGCGGCGAGGATCTTGTTGGGCGCGAGGATCAGCGCGGGGCGCTGCATCTGCTCGATCACCTTGGCCATCGTGAAGGTCTTGCCGCTGCCGGTCACGCCCAGCAAGACCTGTGTCTTGTCGCCCTCCTGCGCCGCCCCGACCAGTTCGGCGATGGCGGTCGGCTGATCGCCGCTGGGGGAATAGTCGGAAACGAGTTCGAACTTGCGACCCGGCATCGACTTTTCCGGTCGCTGCGGCTTGTGGGGCACGAAGCTGCCCGAAGTGTCCGGTTCCTCTAGCCCCCGGCGGATGACGAGTTCTGCCATGACCGGCCATATGGGGCGATGTATCGCCCGATACAATCGGGCGCTTGCGACAGGTCGGCGACATGTGCATGCGGCGATGCCATCCGGTGCAGGTTGCATTCGGGTGCGCTTGGTCTAGCCTCGACCATGGTGGTTCGGGCCGGATCTTTGGGGAAAGTCTTTCATGTCGCCACGTCAACTTGCACTGTGCCTCCTGCCCGCGGCGCTGGCCGCCTGCGGATCGGACAAGGCCGCCGACGATGCGGCAACGCAGGCCGCTGCGGAAACGCCCGCCGCGCTGCCCTCCGGCATGACCGAGGCGGAGATCGCCGCGCAGATGAAGAACGCGGTACGGCCCAGGCCCGGCCAGTACGAATCGAAGGCCGAGCTCGTCGCACTTGAACTTCCCGGCGTGCCGGAGGAGCAGGCGGCGCAGATGAAGCAGGCGATGAGCCAATCGTTCGGCAAGGCGACCAGCCGCTGCCTGACCCAGGCCGAGGCGGAGAAGGGCTTCGAGGAACTGGCCAAGGCGTCGCAGGAAGGCTGCCGGATGGACAGCTTCACCGCCAATGGCGCGAAGTTCGCGGGGCGGATGATCTGCGACACCCCCGATGCCAAGGGAACCGTGCTGATGAACGGCACCGGCACCGAAAGCAGTTCGGACATGACGATGAAGATGGACATGCAGTCGGACGGCCTGCCCGGTGGCCGGATGGCGATGGAAATGCATGTCACGAGCCGCCGGACGGGAGATTGCAAGGGCTGATGCGCTGGTGACCGCCAAGCTTAAACACCTGAGAAACTGACAGTCCTGTCAGGCGTTGACCCGGCAAGTTGCAAAAAGTTTTCAATCCTTTTGCAGGTGCGAAAGGTTTTGCCTAAGACAGGTGTCATGACCAGATCGGCGACGCAGCATGACAGGCGTTTGCTCCGGCAGCCCGGGCGGGTTGCCTCGCTGCCTGGCGAGGGTCGCGCGCAGGGTGCGGATGCCGGAGTAGAGACGGCGAGAGGTCGGGGTTTTTCGTGGCTGGTCGAGGAATTCCGGCGCCGCCGGAAGCTGGCTGCACGGCCGCAGCCCGATGGCGTCGCCACCCCCGCTGCGCGCCTTCTGGTCGGCGAATTCGCCTCCGCCGTGTTTCCCCACGCCTATGCTGCGATGCACGGTCGGGCCAGGGTCGAGGCTTGCGACGATCCGCATTCGGTGATGCTGCTGCCCGGTTTCGGATCGCACCCGTGGCGCATGGCGGCGATGCGGCGGCAACTGGCGAAGGCCGGACACGCGGTGACCGACTGGGGACTCGGCTGGAACCTGGGGGCGAGCGAGGACCGCTTCGCACGTCTGCTGTCGCGGATCGAGCGGGTCGCCGATCTCGAAGGGCGCCCGGTGACGCTCGTCGGGTGGAGCCTCGGCGGCGTTTTCGCGCGGGAGGCAGCGAAAGCGCGGCCCGATCATGTCGCGATGGTCGTCACCATGGGCTCGCCCTTTTCCGGCGACAGCCACGGCAACAACGCATGGCGGCTCTATCACTGGGTTGCGGGGCACGCGGTCGACGAACCGCCGGTGGGCGACGATTTCGCCGCCAAGCCGCCGGTGCCGACCATCGCCTTGTGGAGCGCGCGCGACGGTGTCGTGCATCGCCACTGCGCTTGCGGACGAGCGGGAGAGCGTGACCGATCCATTCCGGTGCGTTGCACGCACATGGGCTTTGCCTGGCACCCGGCCGCCATCGAAACGGTCGCCCACGTTCTGGCCGACCCCGCCTATCGCGCCACCGAACCACGCCAACCATCAGGAGCAGGCCGCACGGCATGAGGAGAGGCACCCAGGTCTTCGACGAGATGGTGGACTTCGAAGGCGGAGTACGATCTGCCTATGGCGGTTATCGCACCTGGTTCGACGAGCAGGATCCTCGCGGCCTCCACCGCAAGCACCAGGAAGCGGAAGCCTTCTTTCGCAAGACGGGCATCACCTTCAACGTCTATGGCCAGGACGAGGCGGAGGAGCGGCTGATCCCCTTCGATCCGGTGCCGCGCATCATCACCGCGCAGGAATGGCGCCGCCTGTCCAAGGGCATCGAACAGCGGGTGAGGGCGCTCAACGCCTTCCTGCACGACCTCTACCACCGGCAGGAGATCATCCGCGCTGGCCGCGTGCCCGAATGGCTGCTGCGCGACAACGCCGCGTTCCTGCCGCACATGAGCGGGTTCACCCCGCCCGGCGGGGTCTATACCCACATCACCGGCATCGACCTCGTCCGCACGGGGCCAGACGATTTTCACGTGCTGGAGGACAATGCCCGCACGCCCAGCGGCGTCTCCTACATGCTGGAGAACCGCGAGACGATGATGGCGATGTTCCCCGAACTGTTCGCCCGGGTGAAGGTCGCACCGGTCTCGGACTATCCGCGCCGCCTGGCCCGCAGCCTGGCCGCCTGTGCGCCGCCGGCGTGCAAGGGGCGGCCGGTGGTCGCGGTGCTGACGCCGGGCATCTACAATTCGGCCTATTACGAACATGCCTTCCTCGCCGACCAGATGGGCGCGGAACTGGTGGAGGCGAATGACCTGCGCGTTGTCGATGGGCGGGTGCAGATGCGCACCACGCTCGGCTTCACGCCGGTCGACGTGCTCTATCGCCGGGTCGACGACGACTTTCTCGATCCGCTGACCTTCAGGCCGGATTCGCTGCTGGGCGTGCCGGGGATCATGGACGTCTATCGCGCGGGCGGGATCACCATTGCTAATGCGCCGGGCACCGGCATCGCCGACGACAAGGCGCTCTATTCCTTCATGCCGGAGATCGTCGAGTTCTACACCGGCGAGAAACCGCTGCTGCCCAATGTCGAAACCTTCCGCTGCATGGAGCCGGACGCGCTCAAGTACGTGCTCGACAACAT
>CAYRLC010000170.1:0-3610 GCA_964424995.1 uncultured Croceicoccus sp. | reverse complement strand
AGTAACCTTTTTAGCAATTGATAGATTAATTATGCACAATCTTGAAGATTTGTAATTATATTTTTGAAAATTTTGAAAAAAACTAAACAAAGCAATCGGTCTTTCTTTTTTATTGTATTTTTCAACCATAAACTAAATATGGAGTGATTAGCACAAAATCATAACATTGAAAAATAAGATAAAAAGTCAAACCCATTTTAGGCAATAAATTTGACGAATGAGTCATTTGAGCAAAATTTACTTTTTATTCAAAACAAATACATTACAAGCTATTGTTATTTAAGTGATATTAATATTTTAAGATTTCGAACCCATATCTTCTGCGTATCATGATCAGATTCACGCAACCTTTTGAATGAAATGCGAAGTGTACAAATGTATTTTTTTGACTAAAATGCTGCCTAATTATGAATATTCATTGTGGCACACACAATGTGATTGCTAGATAACAACAATGAATTGCTAATCCCCGTACTAAAAAAATTCTAGAGGATTAATAAATATGTGGTATGACAGACCTACAAGCTACAACCAAACATTGAACTTTCTGTTCAAACGCCAAAATACAATTAAAAATTTACACTCAAAACAATGCTGAATTCACGCTAATGGCAATCACGATCTTGCATTTACAACGCAAAATTTACGTGAATCTGTTTAAGAATTTTTTATTTATTAGACCTTTATTTTATTAAGTTTAGCTTCACACTGACTTTAAGTAATAAAAACGTCTTGCTAAGCACATGAGTTTTCACATAAAATGTGAAATATCAAAAAATACAATTAAAACAATGCAAGGAATATGCAATGTCCAAGAAATATTCTAAATTTCTGCCTTCAACCGATCATTACGATCTTGAACAATTTCCATATTATTGGGTGACACAAGTGCATGCACAATATGTGCAAAATGTTGATCACGCTTTAAAGAAATATGGTTTAGACAATTCACGTCGCCGTATTTTATTGGCGCTTCGTTCTAAACCGCATGCCAGCGTGTCTGACTTGTCTGATATGGTGGTATCTAAAATGTCGACCACCACTAAAATTGTTTATCGCCTGAAAGATGAAGGTTTAGTAGAAACTTATTCCTGTGATGATGATGCGCGTATTACCCGTGTTGTACTCACAGAAAAAGGTGACGACATGACCAATAAAATCAATGATTTGACTAGTGTTGTGCTAGAGCAATCCTTTGATGGCCTGACACCACTACAAATTGAAAAAATGATGGAAAGCTTACGTCAAATTTTTAACAACTTAGCTCGCTAAGAAGCTATATCACAAGCCATTGAAAAACTGTTAAAGATCGAAAAAGTTGAGTTGGGGACTTACTTTTTCGATCTTTGCTTTTGGAACAAAGGAACACTCAAACTCATCTACAGGAAAGCCTTGTACAAAACTTTGTATATTGGGCGTTTTCAGGCTTAACCATTCATCCAAACGTGCATGTGGAATCACAATAACCGAACGCTTCACAGGGCCAGATACATGAAACTCTTTCATCATGTCATGCTCAATTGCGTCCATGGTAATCATACTGGCAGAGCGTATAATCTCTTCATTTTCTTGCCCCACATTTAGCCTAGAAATTTCGTATAGCGCCGCTATAAAGAATACCTGCCCATCTTTACGTCGTACACCCCAGCGCTGGGCTTTACCTTCAATATATTTTGACTCATAAAATTCTGATACTGGAATTACGCCAAATTTGCACTTATAGGCTGCTTCGCTAAAACTGGGCTTTTCCAGTATAGTTTCATTACGACAGTTATAAGTTTTTAAAGCAATGCTTTTGTCTTCGGCCCATTTTGGAATCAGGCCAAAATTTACCAAACGCCACTCCAAACCCGTCTCAGACTTAAATAATAAAGGCGCAGTACTGTTCGGATAAACTTCGTCAGGATATTCAAAAGGTATTTCTGGTAAACCTAAAGCAGATAACTGCGTTAGGCTCAACGGTTTAAAATTGGCACACATATTTAACTTGTATAAAAAGACAAATTTACTATATCACGCATATTATCGCTTACCCATGCACTCAGCATGTTTAAGCGCAATATGCTTGCAAACAGCCATCTTTAAGCGGGACACGTCATCCAATGTGTTCGAGTAAACCCTTCAAATATCCAGCGACCATTAAAACGACCTAAACCTGAGTTCTTCTCTCCACCAAACGGTGCATTCGCATGATCTGCAACGGTAATACCGTTTATATGCGTCATCCCCACATCGAGCTGCGCAGCAAAATCACTGCCACGCTCTAAATTTGCTGTACATACTGCTGCTGATAACCCGTATTGGGTCTGATTTGCCAATTGCAAAGCATGTGCTTCATTTTCGGCCTGCAAAATTGGTAGTATTGGCCCGAAACTTTCATGCTGGACAATCTCGGCATTAGCATCAACATTTACAAAAATATGTGGTGCCACTAGATTTCCGTTTATGCCACCTTCATAAATTAATTCAGCGCCCTGAGCTTTTGCTTTTTGAATGATTTGCTGATGTTTTTTCACTTGCTCTGAATTAATGATTGGACCAATAAGTGTATTTTGTGCATTAGGATCACCCACCACTAATTGCTGCACACGAGCTAACAACTTATCGATATACACAGCATAAATAGACTCATCGACAATAACCCGATTGGTACTCATGCAAATTTGCCCCTGATGCAAAAATCGCCCCATTATCGTAAGTTCCACAGCTAAATCGACATTGGCATCATCTAAAATGACTAAAGGTGCATTGCCACCAAGTTCTAACGCGACACGTTTCAGTGTTTCTCCCCCTACTGCCTTTTGCCCTACACGCTGCCCAACTGCTGTAGAACCAGTAAAGGAAATCATTTTAGGCGTAGCATGCTCAACAAAATAATCACCTATTTCACGGCTAGCTCCAACCACGACATTCAGCACGCCTGCAGGCAAACCTGCCTCTTCAAACAATTTACCCAAGAGTGTTCCACCTGTGACTGGTGTGTCGCTGGCAGGTTTCAACACTACACTATTGGCGCAAGCAATTGCTGTGACCACCGAACGCATAGATAAATGAAAAGGAAAATTCCAAGGGCTAATCACTGCAATAACACCCAAAGGCTTGCGTAAAACAAAACTGCGCACATGAGGATCTTTACTTTCTAATAGTGTGGTCGTCATTTGATCAGGAAATTGTGCAGCTTCTTGAATAATCCCTAGTGCAGCATCCACCTCAATATTGGCTTTTAATCGAGTACTGCCTGACTCATCAATCAGCCACTGAACAATTTCCTCCCGTCGCTGCTGAATGACTTGCTGTAATTTGGTAATGACTTGCTTACGCACTTCGGCAGATTTAATCACCTGTTCATCAAAGGCTTTTTGTGCCGCACTATAGGCACTATCAACATCTACCACACTGGCAAACTGCATCTCAAAAATCACTGTTTGCTGGTATGGATTGCGATTGGTCATGCTCTTGGTTGATGTGCCAGTCGTCCAATGTCCACCAATAAATTGTTGATTCAAACCTTGATATGCTTGCATGTATTTGTCCTTGCGATACTTTTTATATATGGCTTTCACTCTACTCCGCAGCTTGATGTTTTTCTAGCAGCAAGTACATCCTGTAA
>CAYRLC010000169.1:0-3629 GCA_964424995.1 uncultured Croceicoccus sp. | reverse complement strand
GCTTTCGCTTCATCTTCGTCTACAGTTGAATCTTCTACATCATCGTAATCGTTCATGTCCGTCATCTTAATCTCCCCACAAATGACTTCAACTTGGTCCAATTGAAAACTGGTTATGAATTACGATGAAATTTAGCAATCTCTTGGCCTTTCGCATAGAGTCTAAATTAAAAAATTCGTATCTTTTTTAATCAAATTCGTAATCAGGTATGTATGACCGTACAAAAAACGAATCTTTAGGGTTAAACCGCGTAACGGGTATCTTGTAACAGGCTTAATCCATTGGCTTGTGCCATAAAGGCATCTTTCAGCGCAGGCTGTTGTTCAACCTGTTTCAAACCAAAATTACGCGCCCATACCACAGGGAATAAAGTCGTGGTTTCCATCCAGCCAATAGCAGACATGCTGTGCATCATGGCATCGTTCTGCCCTTTACGACGGTGTTCATAACGCTTTAAAGTCTGTTCATACGCCCAGACACCACGCTTATGGTCATGCAGTAGTACATCACAGAGTACCGCAGCGTCTAAACAGCCAATGTTCACCCCTTGTCCTGCAAGTGGATGAATCACATGTGCAGCATCACCAATCAATGCCAGACCCTCTTGCACATAGCGCTGTGCTGCACGGGCCTTGAGTGGGAAAATAGCACGTGGTGTTGCCTCTAACACCTCTCCCAACATGTGATGACTTTCACGGGTCAAGAGTTGAGTGAAATCGGCATCATTCAGCTTGGCATATTCTTCGGCATAGTCATCGGGCAATGTCCAAACAATAGACTGCCAATGCCCTTCTTGCTCATCCTGTAAACTGGCCATTGGTAAATACGCCAACGGGCCTGTTTCTAAAAATATTTGCCGTGCTACATGCTGATGTGGCAACGCAGTACGAATCGCACAGGTTAAACCTGCCTGACGATAATCCAGCACATCAAAATCAATAAAGGCCTGTTCACGTACAAAGGAGTTTGCACCATCTGCACCAATCACCAGTTTGGTTTGTAATTGGGTACCATCGGCCAAATGAATATGCCAAACACCTACACCACGCTCCAAACGTGTCACTTTGACTTGCGTGCAATAGTTCTGAACTTGCTCTAGCATTCGTTGCTGAATCGCAAGATTTAGAATACTTGGCTCTACCATTGAACCAAGCGCTTGTTCAATCACGGGTGTATGCGTGGCACTGCTGCCAAAATTAATTTCACCATAGCCATTTTTATTCCAAACCTGCATGCCGCTATACGGCATGTGGCGCACAAGTTTAGACCAGACACCTGCTGTTTTTAATAGGTGGATCGTAGCCTGACTGAGCGCCAAAACACGTGGATTGGCAACCGCTAAGGTTTTCTCTGCATCTAAAATGGGTGCAGCATCCAAGACTGTGGCTTGCACGCCACCCTGTGCTAACAGTAATGCGGTTAAACCACCAACCAAGCCACCACCAATAATGACTGCATCTAACACTTGCACTTGTTGATTTGCTGTACTCATGCTTTTAACCCCATTGCATAGTTGGCGACCAATGGCTTAATGCCTGGAATCGTATCAAAAGCAACGAGGCCTGTATTACGCATGAATTTTAGGATTGGGTTTTGATTGCTAAAGCCACGTACAACACTATCGCAGAATTTAATAACGCGTTGCTGATCTTTTAAGCGAGATTGTTCATAGTCACGTAGTACTACTGGGTCGCCTAAATCTGCAGATTTTGCAGCCTGCCCGGTAAGATAACGCAATAAAACATAGGCATCTCGCATACACAAGTTAAAACCTTGCCCTGCAACAGGGTGAATTGTATGCGCTGCATTACCCATCAATACCACACGGCCAACCGCCTGTTTTTCTGCTAAAACTTGTGACAATGGAAAACTAAAACGACGTCCTGTTTTTTCAAATTTTCCTGCACGGTCGCCATAAGCTTGTTGCAGTGCATCTAAAAAGTGCTGGTCGTTTTCATCGCCAATCCATTCATGTTCTGTTCCCTTTGGTACAGGCCACACCACAGAACGGCGATATTCACCTGGCAATGGCAACAACGCCAAAGGCCCTAAATGGCTAAAACGCTCAAAGCCGACATGCGCGTGTGGTTTAGAGGTTTGCACCGTAGTCACAATAGCCACTTGGTCATAATCGTGCTCCGATGCACCCACGCCCAAAGCTTTACGGCAGAAAGAATCACGCCCATCGGCAGCAATGAGGAGTTTTGCAGAAAGTTGTAGTTGCTCCTGACCACGCATCGCCTCGATATATGCAAAATCTGCATCTTGTTTCAGTGCTGTCACCTGCACACCATCAATTAACTCAATAAGCGGCTGTTTACGCACTTCGGTTAACAACACACGACCGAGCCATGCATTTTCAATGACCTGCCCAAAACTTTCGACTTTTTCTTGTTCAGCCAATAATCGTGCCTTACCAAAACTGCCTTGCTCTGTAATCTGAACTTCTAAAATAGGCGTGGCATGTTGCTGCAAGGCATCCCATAAACCAAGTTCTTGGTAAATTTGTACACTACGACGTGACAATGCGCTATTACGGGCATCGAAACTAGAATGATACGGTGCTAAATTGGCATCTTCATAATTGGGGTATTGAATCGCTTCCAGCAACTTCACCGCAATATTGGCTTTGGCTAACATTAAGGCAAGGCTTAAACCCACCATACCACCACCGACAATGATGACTTCTTGTTGCTGCATTTCGTTCCCCAATCTGCTCAATTTCACTGAATCATACTGAATTTAGGCTTTGGCTTGAGCCATGAGCGCTTCAATCTCTGCTACTGTTTTTACTACATTTGCAGTCAAAACACGAGGTCCATTTTGTGTTGCCACCACATCGTCTTCAATGCGAATCCCAATACCACGCCATTTTACATCGACTGTTTCATCATCTGGGGCGATATATAGACCTGGTTCAACCGTAACAACCATGCCTTCTTCATACACACGCCAGTCTTCGCCCTGCTTATAAGTACCTACATCATGCACATCCATACCTAGCCAATGGCCTGTGCCATGCATATAAAACTGACGATAACTTTCCGAAGCAATAATTTGTTCTAAATCGCCCTGCATAATGCCCAAATCAAGTAGACCTTGCACCAAAATGCGTACCGCAACATGGTGCGGTTCTTTATAAGAATTACCAATTTTTACAGCATCAATGGCTGCAATTTGCGCATCCAATACAATGTTATACAATGCTTTTTGTTCTGGGCTGAATTGACCATTTACAGGGAATGTACGGGTAATATCTGAGGCATAGCACTGATATTCACAGGCAGCATCAATCAGGACTAAATCGCCATCTTTAAGCACTTTGTCATTTTCGACATAATGCAAAATGCAGGCATTTTCACCACCACCGACAATACTGTTATAGGCAGGTACGCAGCCATTTTTACCAAAAATATAATTCAGTTCAGCTTCTAGCTCATATTCCATCATGCCTACTTTTACTGTTTGCATAGCACGAATATGCGCTTCTGCACTAATATTTGAGGCAATTTGCATCAACTCCAATTCAGACTCAGTTTTATGCAAACGCATTTCATCCAGCAAACGATCTAACTGCACTATTTTGGCGGGTGCAGTATTGCCTTGACGATGTTGTGCATCGGCTTGTT
>CAYRLC010000168.1:0-3722 GCA_964424995.1 uncultured Croceicoccus sp. | reverse complement strand
GACTTTCGAGCAGGTGATGCACGAGCGCTTCGACGGCCTCATCGTGACCGGGGCGAAGGCGTGGGACGTGCTGATCGCCGAGGAATCAGACAAGCGGCTCGATCAGGAAGAGATCACCCGCGAGGCCATCCGCAGCGCCGAGCAGAACGGCATCGTTTTCCTCGATGAGGTGGACAAGATCGCCGTCTCCAACGTGCAGGGCGGCTCGGTCAGCCGCGAAGGCGTGCAGCGCGACCTGCTGCCGCTGATCGAGGGGACGACCGTGGCCACCAAATATGGCCCGATGAAGACCGACCATGTGCTGTTCATTGCCAGCGGCGCGTTTCATGTGGCCAAGCCCAGCGACATGCTGCCCGAACTGCAGGGCCGCCTGCCGATCCGGGTCGAGCTGACCGCGCTGACCGAGGACGACTTCGTGCGCATCCTGTCGGAAACCCGCGCCAACCTGGTCGAGCAGTACAAGGCCCTGATCGCGACCGAGGAGGTCACATTGGACTTCCGCGACGACGCGATCCGCGAAATCGCCGCCACCGCCGCGCAAGTGAACGAAAGCGTCGAGAACATCGGCGCCCGCCGGTTGCAGACGGTGATGGAAAAGCTGCTGGAGGAAGTGAGCTTCGACGCCGAGGAGCGCACCGGCACCACCGTGGTCATCGACCGCGACTACGTGCGCGGCAAGCTGGGCCAGCTGGCCGGCGACGCGGACCTGTCGAAATATATCCTGTAAAAGATCAGGGCCGGCGCGGCACGTATTTCAGCCGCACGCTCTCCTGCCAGTCGCCGCCGTCGAGCGAGCGTTCGGCGACGAACTGCAAGCCGCCTTCGACCGGCCAGACCCGCGACCGGGTGCGGACCTGCCCTGCATCGGTGTCGCGCTGGCCAAGGCAGGTGAGGCCGCCCTCGCCATGGGCGAAGCAGGTTTCCGACCGGCTCCGCCCCGTCTGCGCATAGTGGTGGTAGGTGTAGTGGCGCGCGGCGGCGGACCAGCCGAACAGGCTGACGCTGTGCACCGCCTCGCCCTCCGTGCGGTCCTGCGTCTCGCAGATGACGAAGCTGTTGTCGTGCCACCAGCGGCAGGTCTCGCGGTAGTCGGCCTCGTGCCCCTCGATCGTCCAGTCACCCACGAGGGACGCCAGCCGCTGCTCGTTCTCGGCCGGATGGACGCCTGCGGTCAGCAGCAGGGCGAGCAGAGCGAAGACCCTCTTGCGCAGCGCCACCCCTCGTATCATGCGCCTGCCCCTATCGCGCCAGTTCGGCAACCGGGACCGTGATCGCGAAGCGGACGCCCTCCGCCGCGAAAGTCAGCGCGCCGTCGCTCGCCGAACCGAAGCCCTTGCGGATCAGGCGCGATCCGAAACCGAGGCGGGTCGGCTGGATCACCGGCGGTCCGCCGCTTTCGGTCCAGTGGAAGACCAGGTTCGGCCCTTCCATGTGCCATTCGATGGCGATCCGGCCGTCCCGTGCCGACATCGCGCCGTATTTCGCGGCATTGGTCGCCAGCTCATGCAGCATCATCGACAGCGCCATCGACGATTTCGATCCGATCGAAAGGTCGATCCCGGTGATCGTCACCCGGTCCAGCTCGAAATGCGGGTCGAGCGAATCGCGCACCGCGCGTTGCAGCGAGCCTGTCGTCCAGCTCTGCTGCGCCAGCACGGTATGGGCATGGGCCATCGCCTCCAGCCGGTGGGTGAAAGAGGCATAGGCGTCTTCCTCGGCATGGCGGCGCAAGGTCTGCGACGCGATGGCCTGCACGATGGCGAGCGAGTTCTTCAGCCGGTGGACCAGTTCCTCGTTCGCCAGCTTCAGTGTTTCCCGCGTCTCCACCGTGCGGGTCGTCTCGACCACGGTGTCGATCATGCCCGCGACCGTCCCGTCGGCCAGCCGCACCGGGCTGTAGCAGAACGTGAACCACGCCTGTTCCGGCCCGCCGTTGCGGTCGATCACCAGCGGGAAATTCTCGATGAAGGTGGATTCGCCGGCAAAGGCGCGGTCGGCTATTGGGCCGATCTCGTCCCACGCCTCGGCCCAGATCTCGGCGAAGGAGCGGCCCAGCGCCTCGGGCTTGCGGCCCAGGATCGGGCGGAACGAATCGTTGTAGATGGTGACGAGGCCCGGTCCCCAGACGAGTGCCATCGGAAACCGCGAATCGAGCACCATGCGCGCGGCCGTTTCCAGTTCCGGCGGCCAGTCGGCGCGCGGCCCGAGCGGACCCGAAGACCAGTCGAACCGGTCGACCATCGTGCGCATGCAAAGGGATGTGTGGTCGCCGGTGACCAGGCTCATCGTGCGCTTTCCCGGTCGTTGGTCGTCATGGGGCCTTAGCGTGGCTGCAATCGGGCTGACTTTCAATCCGATATTTCGAGCGCGCGGTTCGGCCCAGAAACCATTGTCCTACACGCCTTTTGCTTGTCATGACCGATGGCGCGGGTGTCGCGAGGGTCGGGCCGCCGCGGCACATGTCACCTGTCACCCGAGCCGCTCGATTCGCGGTTTCCCGAGCTTCCGGGTGGGCGGGGACGGGTGACACGGTGTCGCCTTTGTCGCCTTGGTCATGGCCCAAATACGCCGCTGTCCATCGTGCGGGAAAGCTGGCATCATCGGTGCCGGTATAGAGAAGGTCGATCGAGATGCTGGAAGGTGGCTGTCACTGCGGAGCGGTTCGCTATGAAATCGCAGGCGAGCCGGAGCATCACGCCCTGTGCCACTGCAACGATTGTCGCCACTGCGCCGGGGCCACCCCGGTGGCGTGGATCGCGTTCAGGGCCGAAGGGCTGGCGGTGACGCAGGGCAAGGCCAAGATCTATCGGTCCTCACCCGGGGTGCAGCGCCACTTCTGCGGCGAGTGCGGGACCGGCCTGTTCTATTACAATGAACCCGTGCTGCCCGGGCTGGTCGATATCCAGTCGGCGACGCTCGACGATGCGGCGCGGCTGGAACCGGGCGCTCACATCATGATGAAAGACGCGCTGCCGTGGGAGGCGACGGCCGAGAGCCTGCCGAAGTTCGCGACTTATCCCGGCATGGATTGAATTGAGACAGGCACGCTGGCTCTACTCGGCGGCGGCGTCGAGGTCCGCCTCGTTCGCCTGCCGCGCCCACATCTCGGCATAGAGCCCGCCGCGGCGCAGCAGGTCGGCATGGCTGCCGCTTTCCGCCAGCCGCCCCTGATCGAGCACGAGGATACGGTCGGCATCGATCACGGTCGACAGCCGATGCGCGATGGTCAGGGTGGTGCGGTCGCGGGCGACGGCACGCATCGTGGTCAGGATGTCCTGCTCGGTTCGGGTGTCGAGCGCGCTCGTCGCCTCGTCGAACAGGATGATCGAAGGGTTCTTGAGCAGCGTGCGCGCGATGGCGACCCGCTGCTTCTCGCCGCCCGACAGCTTGAGCCCGCGCTCGCCGACCTCGGTCTCGTACCCTTGGGGCAGGCGTTCGATGAAGTCGGCGATGGCCGCGCCGCGTGCCGCCGCCTCGATCTCGGCGCGGCTGGCCGGTTCGCCGTCGCTGGGGCGGCCATAGGCGATGTTGTAGCCGATGGTGTCGTTGAACAGCACCGAATCCTGCGGCACCACGCCGATATGGCGGCGCAGCGAATCCTGCGTGACGGTGCGGATGTCGGACCCGGAAATCAGGATGCGGCCCGCTTGCGGATCATAGAAGCGGAACATCAGCCGCGCGATGGTCGACTTGCCCGCGCCCGACGGCCCGACGATGGCGAC
>CAYRLC010000167.1:0-3771 GCA_964424995.1 uncultured Croceicoccus sp. | reverse complement strand
GGGATTGAATGTATACAACTAGAGATTAATTATAACTATCGCAATATTCATAAAATTAATAATCTAAAGAAGATTTGTAGGGCATTAATTAGATTTGTCCAATCTTGAACAGGTTGATTTAGGAATATCTCAGACGTTTTACAATGATATAGGGATTGAGTGTATGCAATAGAGATTAATTATAATTATCGTAATATTCATAAAATTAATAATCTAAAGAAGATTTGTAGGGTATTAATCAGATTTATATAAGCCTAAATGAATTGACTTAGAAGAGTATAGTTTCGATTTGTGTTATGTACTTGGCCGATAAGATGCTCGAGTAAAATAAAGGCCCAAACGGTTTTTGATAAATATTTTTTATGGTATGATAAAGATGTAAGCATAAGGAGAACGGGTGATGGCGAATCCTCGCAAAACTCAAACAAAAACCAAAAAAACTACTATGAAAAAGAAAACTACAAAAATAAAAGTAGCCGTAAAGGGTAAGCCAGAAAAGAGAACATTTAAGCATTTTTTGATAGCTACTGGTATAATTTTGTTACCTTTGGTGGTGGGGCTGGTAGCTTCGGCACTTACCGGTAATACGATGATGGAGTTCGGCAGATTAAAACAACCGCCTTTGGCGCCGCCAGCGTGGTTATTTCCGGTAGCTTGGACTATATTATATATACTGATGGGGGTGGCTTGCTATTTGATTTATCGATTGGAGCCAAAAACTAAAGATGAACAGAAATTACAAAAAACAGAATTAATTATATATTTTTTGCAATTATTCTTTAATTTTATGTGGACGTTAATATTCTTTGCGTTAGGGGCAAGATGGTTTGCGCTAGGATGGTTGATTGCGATGTGGCTGATGATATTGACATTAATATTGATGTGCGGGAAAAATTGTAAAGCGGCGGCATGGTGTTTGGTGCCGTATATATTATGGTGCACATTTGCAACATATTTAAATGTAATGATTGCGGTATTAAACTAGAATAAAATAACCCCGGCGAGAACCGGGGTTAAGTTTAGAATAGATGGAATGAGGCAAATAACGGCGCTAAGGTGTTGGCGACGGTAGACATGGTTTTGATGAAAATGTCTAATGCTACGCCCACAACATCCTTGCGGGTATCGCCGACAGTATCGCCAACGACGGAGGCTTTGTGAGGTTTGGAACCTTTACCGTAGCCTTCTAGCCCGCCAGACTCAATGTGTTTTTTGGCGTTGTCGAACGCGCCGCCGGAGTTACCCATAAAAATAGCGCGAGGTATGGCTACGATAGTAGCACCAATGAGCAGGCCACCGACAAATTCTACACCGAAGAAAAGGCCGCCAATGACTGGAATAAGCAGGGCTAAAAGTGATGGAATGAGCATCTTTTTTAGAGCCTGCTTGGTAGCCATATGAATGCATTTTTGATAATTCGGTTTGACGGTACCGTCTAAGACGCCAGGGACGGATAATTGACGATCTCCTTCGTCTGCCATGAGATGAGCAGATTCAATAGTATTGTCTGTGAGCAGGGCAGAGAAATACTCAATAAGGGCGCCGCCTACGATGCCGCCAGCGACAACTATAAAGTTGGCGATATTGAGCACTGGCTCAATAGCTTGTGAATAGCTACCTACGTACGCAAAAATAAGTGAAACCGTAGCGAAAGCTGCGGAACCGATGGCAAAGCCTTTGCCGATGGCGGCGGTGGTGTTGCCGACGGCGTCGAGCTGATCGGTGATTTCGCGAACTTCGGGACTTAGATGACAAGATTCGGCGATGCCGCCGGCATTATCTGCGATGGGGCCAAAAGCGTCAATAGATACGGTAGTAGCCACAAAAGACAGCATACCGAGGGCAGAAATGGCTACGCCGTAAACTCCACAAAGCATACCGGCACCAAGCAACGATAAACCAATAACCAATATAGGCAGTAGGCAAGATCTAGAGCCAATAGCGTCACCTTTAGTAATAACAAAGGCGGAACCTTCTTTGGCTATTTCGGCTAATTGCTTGACTGACTTAAATTTAGTGCCGGTGTAATATTCGGTGATTTTGCCGATTGCTACGCCGCTAGCGATACCAAGTATAGACGCTATCCACGGTGAAGCCCAACCTAGAATGAAACTATCGTACAAGGCTGTTTGTCCAAAGACAAGATACGACGCTACGCCGCCAATAATAATTACGGCGATTGCCGAGATATAGGTGGCGATGTTTAGCTCGTGGCTGGGATCTTTGCCGGCTTTATGTTTTAAGACGAAGAACAGGCCAATAACGCAACCGAGTAGACCACCGCCAGCCAAAATTAATGGGTAAGTGATGGTGGCTTGGAATGTTGCGGTGTTGCCTTGAGCGATGGATGTAGCAATCAAGAGGCTGGCTACTATGGTAGCAACAAAGCTTTCTAACAGATCTGAGCAATTGCCGGCGATGTCATTGACGTTGTCGCCGATAAAATCAGCAATAGTGTTGGGCATGCGAGAATCGTCTTCTGGCATGTCGTGGCGTACTTTGGCCACGATATCAGCGGAAATGTCGGCAGCTTTGGTATAGTTGCCTCCGGCGACACGATTAAACATTGCGACAAGTGAGCATCCCAGCGAATAAGTGGTGAGCCACATGATAGTGGGATTACACTTGAGTATGGCAATGAAGCCAGAGCTGGTGCTGTCTAGATTGATCCCGCCGGTTATCATGATAATAAGCAGGAGACCAAGTAGGCCGAAAGCTTGCACTGACAAACCGCTAATGCTGCCACCCATGAGGGCAACACTGACTGTTTCGCCGATGGAACGAGTTACACGTGCAGTGTTGGCTGTACGAACGTTAGCGTAAGTTGCACTTCGCATACCGATGATGCAAGTCGCGCTACTCATACATGAGCCGAGGATAAAAGTGAGACCGGCAGTTTTCTCAATGAATAAGGAAAATAGCGCGGCTACAATTATTACGACGACTACGATGGTTTTATATTCGGCAACCATAAAAGTTTTGGCGCCGTCACGGATGATTTTGGCGATGTCTGCCATTTCGGCAGTGCCTTCTTTGTAGGTTTTCAGCTCGATATAATTGAAAACCATTAATGCTAAGGCGCAAATGATGGCGCCCAGTACTAAAATTTGTACCACTAATATCACACTCCTTCTATTTTTAAGGTACAATTTCGTTGAGCATTTTGGCATAAAAATATGCACCAATAATGCATGGAGTAATTATAGTATATTTAAAGTATTTTTCAAGAGGTGAAAAGGTGATGAAATTGTGATTTTAGGTAGCAATAGGGTATAATAGGTGTAATGAATATTGCTATGCAACAAAAAACAAAAAGAAATTATTGTGGATGGGTAATATTGCTGGTGTTAGTAGCGATTGCTACAATCATCGTATTAAATCGTGCATGGATTTATGATTGGTTTAGGGGTGTGACGTATCGGCCAACGGCGGAGATGATAAGCATACGTGATGAGCTAAATTTAACTGGGCGAGGAGAATTTTTGTTTAATGCAACGCAACCGGAATTAAACGAAGCGGATGCCTTCAATGCTAATTGTAGGCAAGACGAAAGTGAAGTGGCGGTGTTAGGGTGCTATACGGCGGGGAATATCTATGTGTATAATATTACGGATACAAAATTAGACGGGATTAGAGAACTGACTGCGGCACACGAGCTCTTGCATGCGGTATGGGCGCGAATGGGCAGTACGGAAAAAGAGGATTTAAAACCAATATTGCAACAAGTTTATCAAAATAATTTATCAGTATTAAAAGATGATATAGAAACAT
>CAYRLC010000166.1:0-3910 GCA_964424995.1 uncultured Croceicoccus sp. | reverse complement strand
CTGCTGGCCGGGCGTGACCGAACGCAAGACCGACTGACCGATGGCCTTCTCGGTTACCTGATCGATGAAGCGGCGAACAACCGGCAGCGCGACATCGGCTTCCAGCAGCGCGATACGCACTTCGCGCATCGCATCGCGGACATCCTGTTCCTTGAGAGCGCCGCGGCCGCGCAGCTTCTCGAACACGCCGCCGAGACGATCCGAAAGCGAATCAAACATCGCGGTTCCTGTCGTCGCTACCGGCGAACATGGTCACTTGCACTCCTGTAAGGCGCAATAACGCCAAAAACGCCGGCAGACGAAACCTCGTCGGCCAGCGTAGAATAAATCACCCCCCGAAGACTTTGGCTTGCGCCTCGGCTCAAGGGACACGGTGAGATTTGCACCCGGTCGAAAACCGATCGGCGGGGAGCAAATATCACTATGCGAACGAATGGTGGAGCCTAGCGGGATCGAACCGCTGACCTCCTGCATGCCATGCAGGCGCTCTCCCAGCTGAGCTAAGGCCCCGTACCATTCTATCAATGCAAGTTATGGGAAACTTGCATCCCCGACCATCAGGAGTTCCTTCTGGCCGGGACGCGCCATCTAGTGGCGGCTCATCTGGTTGGCAAGAACAAATTTGGGCGTTCCAGCCAACCTGCCCAACCCGAAACCCGATTGGGACGATCGGGCCGGCGCCACCCTGACGGTGGAACCGGCCCAAAGGCATCAGGTATCGTTGTTGTCGTCGTCGTTGCCGACGCCCTGGACGCCCAGATCGTCGTCACCGCCAAGATCGACATCGTTGTCCGGCGAATCGCCATCGTCGTCGATGTCCAGATCCTCTTCGGCCAGATCGGCGTCTTCGGTCTCTTCGACTTCCTTCTTCTGGACTTCCTCGAAGGCGACCGGCTGCTTGGATTTCAGCACCGGCTCGGGCAGCCACGTATGGCCGCATTCGATGCACGCCACCGGGTCATCCTTGCCCAGATCGTAGAAACGGGTGCCGCATTTCGGGCAGCCGTGCTTGGTGCCCCATTCAGGCTTGGCCATGAAGTATCCTCGTTATGCGCCGGGCGCGAAGCGGCAAGGCGCGAAAAAACAGGTGATGGTCATGCATCCGCCAGAAATCAAGCCGCAGAAATCCGGCCGGGGCACGTATCAGGGCGCGCGCCTTGCCATAGGCTGTGCGCGCTGTCAAAAGCCCGCGCGCGCCGGGGACACCGGAATGAAGGAGTAAAGTCGCTTGAGCCATGATGACGCCTCGATGATTGAGCCGGGCCGATGAAGCCGCGCCGCTTCCATGCCACCGGCGCGCTGCGAGGCCGAATCCGGGTGCCGGGCGACAAATCGATCAGCCACCGCGCGATCATGCTGTCTGCGCTCGCAGTAGGCGAAAGCCGCATCACCGGCCTGCTCGAAGGCGAAGACGTGCTAGCCACCGCCGCCGCGATGCGCGCTATGGGCGCTTCGGTAGAACGCGTCGCAGAAGGCCAGTGGCATGTCCACGGCGTGGGCGTTGGCGCACTGCTGCAGCCGCAAGGTCCGCTCGAAATGGGCAATTCCGGCACTTCGACCCGGCTGCTGATGGGCCTGGTCGCCAGTCATCCGATCAACGTCAGCTTCACTGGCGATGCCAGCCTGTCGAAGCGCCCGATGGCGCGCGTGATCGAACCGCTCTCCCAGATGGGCGCGCAGATCTCGGCCAGCGAGGGCGGCCGCCTGCCGCTGATCCTGCGCGGCGCCTCGCCCGCCGTGCCTATCGCCTATCGCCTGCCGGTCGCCTCTGCTCAGGTCAAAAGCGCAGTGCTGCTTGCCGGGCTGAACACCCCGGGCGTGACGACCGTGATCGAACCAGTGCCGACGCGCGATCATTCCGAAAGGATGCTGCGCGGCTTCGGGGCCGAACTAGACGTAGCAGTGGAGTCCGACGGCACCCGCGTCATCACTATCCGGGGCGAGGCTGAACTGCGGCCGCAAACCATCGATGTGCCGGGCGATCCGTCTTCGGCGGCGTTCTTCATCGTCGCCGCACTGATCGTGCCGGGCAGCGAGATCGTCATCGAGAATGTCGGCCTCAATCCCACCCGCGCCGGGCTGATCGATGTGCTGCGCCAGATGGGCGGCCATATCGAGGAACGCGACAGGCGCGAAGTCGGCGGAGAGCCGGTGGCGGACCTGCTGGTGCGCCACTCGGCGCTGACCGGGATCGACGTCGACCCCGCCGTGGCACCGAGCATGATCGACGAATTCCCCGCGCTGTTCGTAGCCGCAGCCCTGGCCAGCGGCACGACCACTACCTCCGGCCTCGACGAATTGCGCGTCAAGGAATCAGACCGCCTTGCCGTGATGGCCGCCGCGCTGACCGAAGCCGGCGCGCGGATCGAGGAGCACGAGGACGGCCTCGTCATCCATGGCACCGGCGGCGAGCCTCTACCCGGCACCCCCGGAGCCATTGAAACGCATCTCGATCACCGCATCGCGATGAGCATGGCGGTTGCCGGACTGGCCAGTCGCGACGGCGTGGAAGTGGATGACACCCGCCCGATCGCCACCAGCTTCCCGGTGTTCGAGGCGATGCTGGACGGGTTGGCCCAAGACGGGACTTCGACGTGATTATCGCCGTCGATGGCCCCACCGCTTCGGGAAAGGGAACCATCGCCCAGGCCCTCGCCGGGCATTTCGGCTTGCCGCACCTCGATACCGGGCTGCTCTACCGCGCCGTCGGGCGGCAGGTCGCGATCAACGGCGGCAACCCCGATCTTCAAGACGACGCCCTCGCCGCCTGCGAGTTCCACGATACCCTGCTCGGAGATCCCGAACTGCGTTCCGAGGATAGCGGTGGTCTGGCCAGTCGCGTGTCCGCGCACCCGGCGGTGCGGCAGGCACTGTACGAGCGCCAGCGCGCCTTTGCCCTGCAACCCGGCGGCGCCGTGCTCGACGGACGCGACATCGGCACCGTGATCGCTCCGGACGCGACGGTAAAGCTGTTCGTCACCGCCTCGGTTACCGCGCGCGCCGAGCGGCGCTTCCTCGAAATGCTGGGCCGCGGCCGCGAGGCAGACCGCGATGCCATCGCCGCCGATCTCGCTGCCCGCGACGAGCGCGACCGCAACCGCACCGCCGCCCCCCTGCGTCCCGCCGGCGATGCCGTAATGCTCGACACCTCGTTGCTCGACCGCGACGCCGCGATCAAGGCGGCGATTGAGATTGTCCAGGCGCGCATAGCCGGCTGACATTCTGCTGATGGCGCAGGCCCACATGCGGGCATAAATCTCGGGCTATTGCCGCCAAAATTCTTGCAATCTGGCCCCATCGCGCCTAAGCGCCGCCGGTCCGGACGGCCATAAGGCCCGATGGATGCCGCGACCGGCATTCGGCTGTCGTGGCAGTTCGGCCCTTAGCCCCGTTGGTCGCATGGTGCGGCAAACGGTGAAAAGACCGGCGGAAAAACCGCCTGGCCGGAAAAATCGAACGATACGGGAATTCAAACTACATGGCTTCTGTTGCCAATCCGACTCGCGACGATTTCGCGAAAATGCTCGACGATCAGTTCGGCGGCGCCGCCGATGACGGCTTCGAAGGCCGCGTCGTCAAGGGCACCGTTACCGCCATCGAAAACGACAAGGCCGTCATCGACGTCGGTCTCAAGAGCGAAGGCCGCGTGTCCTTGCGCGAATTCGCTCGTGGCGAAGACGATCACGGCCTCAAGGTCGGTGACGAAGTCGAAGTTTACGTCGACCGCGTTGAAAATTCTGACGGCGAAGCCATGCTCAGCCGTGACCGCGCCCGCCGCGAAGCCGCGTGGGACAAGCTGGAAAGCGAGTTTGGTGAAGGCAAGCGCGTCGAGGGCGTGATCTTCGGCCGCGTCAGGGGCGGCTTCACTGTCGATCTCGACGGCGCCGTGGCGTTCCTGCCCGGTTCGCAG
>CAYRLC010000165.1:0-3926 GCA_964424995.1 uncultured Croceicoccus sp. | reverse complement strand
ATGTCGGTAACCCAGACCCAGTCTGGCGCAGCAACGTCGAACTGGCGTTCCAGCGTGTCGTCGATCGCCAGGGACGGCTTACCCCCATAGCTGCCCGGCCAACGCTTGTAGCCGATTTGCGCCTTGACAGCGTCTCTGTCATTGTGCGGGCGCGGCCACTGCACGAGGCGCGACTTGGCGCGTGATGCTCCATACCGTGTTGGTCACGTCATCGGCAACCAGGAGCCTGCCTCGGGGTGCGTCGAACAGAACGCCTACCGGTCGTCCACGCGCTTCGCCATCGGCGAGGAAGCCGGTCATGAAGTCCATCGGCTTGCCTGAGGGTCGCCCGCCGTTGAACGGCACGAAGACGACCTTGTATCCCGAGCGATCCTTGCGGTTCCAGCTGCCATGCTCGCCCACGAAGGCGCCCTCGGCATAGTTGCCGCCCATGCCGCCGCCCGTCACGAAAGTCAGGCCCAATGCGGCGACGTGGCTGCCGAGCGCGTAGTCGGGCTTGATCGCCTTGCGGACCATGTCGGGCTTCTGCGGGTGGACCCGCGGATCGACGGTCTGGCCGTAATAGCTGTAGGGCCAGCCGTAGAAACCGCCGTCGCGCACCGAGGTGAGGTAGTCGGGCACCAGTTCGGGGCCCAGTTCGTCCCGCTCGTTCACCACCGACCATAGCCGGTTGGCCCAGGGATCGAAGGCCAGCGCGGTGGGGTTGCGAATGCCGCTGGCGAAAATCCGGCTGGCACCTGTCGCGGGGTCGATTTCCCAAATGACCGCGCGGTCTTCCTCGGCGTCCATGCCGCGTTCGCCGACGTTGCTGTTCGATCCGATGCCGACATAGAGCTTGCTGCCGTCGGGGCTGGCGGCGAGCGCCTTGGTCCAGTGGTGGTTGATCACCGCGGGCAGGTCGGTGACCTTCTCTCCCGATCCGCTGATCGCGGTCGCGCCATCGGTATAGGCAAAACGCATCAGGTCGCCCTGGTTGGCGACGTAGATCGCGCCGTTCGCGAAGGCGAGGCCATAGGGTGCGTCGAGGCCGGAGATGAAGGTCGTCTGCAGGTCGGTGCGCCCGTCGCCGTTGCTGTCGCGCAGCAGGGTGATGCGGTCGCCGCCCTTGACCGGGCTTTTTCCCTTCCCCTTGAGATATCCGGCGATGATGTCCTTGGGGCGAAGCTTGGGCGCCTTGCCGCCGGATCCTTCGGCCACCAGCACGTCACCATTGGGCAGGACGAGCATCTGCCGCGGGATCTTCAGGTCCTTGGCGATGGCGGTGACGGTATAGCCTTCGGGCACGGTCGGCATCTGGTCGCCCCAACCGGCGGGCGGCGCGATGGCGATGGCGGGGACGAGGCTGTCCGCTTGCTTGGGCAGGGTCGGTGCCTCGCCGGTCTGGTCGAGCCCCTGCGACGAGGGCGAGCAGGCGGCGGCCAGCGTCAGCAAGGGCAGCGCGAGGGACGACAGGCGGTTCATGAGCGGGTCTCCCGGACCACGGCCCTGGAATGGACGAGGAAAGCGGCGACAATGGCAAGGATCGAGCAGACCGCCGACATCAGCACCCCGGCGGTGCCGACAGAAGCCCAGCCGTCCTTGGCGTGTTGCAGCGCGTTGATGAAACCGACCACGAACATCGCGGCTATGACCAGCAGGTATAGCCCGCTGCGCCCTTTCGCATGCCGGGCGCGGCCGAAGAAAAAGGACACCAGCGCCCAGGCCAGCAACAGCCCGGCGAACAGGTCTGCGCCGGCGATCAGCCATTGCGAGAAATTCGTCCACTGGATGACCGAGGTGTTGAGGTAGGTGATGTCGGTGACGAGAGCGGCAGGATAGAGCGCGACGGGAAAGGCAAGAAGGATGGCGTGAAGCGGGCTGGCAAGCGGCGCGGCGAGCATCCGCCCGTCCTGCGTTGCCGCGATGGGTGTTCCGGAATCTGCCATGACGAACTCTCGACCTTTCCTGCTGATGAACAGCAAACCGGTCAAACGGCAAAAGGGTCCGACATTCGTCGCTTCAGCCGATCAGCGCGGGCATTGCGCCGAAAACGATCGCCGCCGATGCCAGACCGATGGCGAGCGCCACGACGGAGGTTCGCCGAGGCGCACGCCTGCGCCAGAGCAACGCCAGCGCGCCGAAAGCCGCCAGCGTCGCGGCGAGAGCCAGCCAGCGAGCGGCGGGCTGGGCGGGGAAGACGACGCTCGCGCCCCACAGCACCGAGAAATGCGCGGCCCATACGGCCAGCGCCCAGCCTGCGCCGGGCCAGTCGATCGTTTCACGGAACCGGTCGTTCATCGTCAGCCCCCCGGAAACAGGCGCACGACCATCGCCGTGACGAGGCCCTGCAAGGCGACGTAGCCGATGAAGCGGGTCACGATGTCGAGCGTCACGTTCGCGGGGCCCGAGACGAGGCCGCGCCCGCTGCGATAGCCGAGATACAGCGCCATGATCACCGCGATCGCGGTGCACACCGCCTGGAACGCGATCAGCATGAACACCGTGGCCCCCTGACCCGTCGCCGCCGGATCGAGGCCCACAGAGCGCCAGCCGTCCCAGTCGAGTGATGATCCGGCCGCGAGCGCGGCGGCGGCCAGCGCGGCGAGCAGCCACGGACCCTGCCCCGGGAACACGCCCTTCGCCGAACGCGCCAGCAGCCAGCGCGACAGCCGGGCCAGCCCGAAGGCCGCCGCCGCCAGCGCCGCTACCAGCGTCGTCTGCATCAAAGGCGGCGGCGCGATCCAGACTTCGGGGTGGATGCCGTAGAGGTAGAGATAGCTGAACAGGCCCATGAAGGCGATCATGCCCATGACCACCATCAGCGTGTTCAAGGCCCACCATCCGTGGCTCGCCGGGCCGGTGATGGCGACGGGAAGCAGGATGCCTGCGCCGACATCGGCCTCTTCGTGCTTCAAGGGCCGGTCGGTTTCCCACAGCCAGCGCAGTACGCAGCCCACCGCGACCACGCCGCAGACGAGCGAGAAGGCATAGGCCTGCACGGTGAGCGAAAGGAAATGCAGCGCCGTGCCGACTGCCGCGGCCAGCGGCCATGGCGAAGGGCCGGGCATGATCTGCAGGTACTGCGGCTCGGCGTTGATCGGGCTGGTGATCAGCGTCTCGCGCAGGCCCGTTGCGCTCCCGGGCAGGAAGTAGCGCCCTTCCTCGACATTGCGGGCGAGGTCCGGATCGTCCCACAGCGGCTCGCGGCTGTGCACCAGCGGGATCGAGCGGGTGGAATAGAGGCCGGTCGGCAACCATTCGAGCGTACCGCCGCCATAGATGTTGCCCGCCTCCTCCTCGGCCGAGAAGCGGAAGTTGCGCGCAAGGTCGACGATAAACAGCACCACGCCGGCCGCGATGACAAAGGCGCCGACGGTGGAGACCAGGTTCAGCAGGTCGAGCCCCCGTCCCGGCAGATAGGTATAGACCCGGCGCGGCATTCCCATCAGGCCTGTCAGGTGCATTGGCAGGAAGCAGATGTGGATGCCTGCGAACATCAGCCAGAACACCCACCGGCCCAGCCGCTCGGACAATGCCTGCGCGCTGACCAGGGGCGCCCAGTAGTAGATCGCCGCGAACAGCGGGAACACCATGCCGCCGATCAGCACGTAGTGCAGGTGCGCGACGATGAAGTAGCTGTCGTGCGCCTGCCAGTCGAACGGCACCATGCCCAGCATCACCCCGGTCAGCCCGCCCATGACGAAGACCATCAGCCCGCCGACGACGAACAGCGCAGGGACCGACCAGCGGATCCTGCCGCTTGCCAGCGTGGCGATCCAGCAGAATACCTGCACGCCCGCGGGCAGGCTGACCGCCATGCTCGCCGCGCTGAAATAGCCGGTGGACACACGCGGCATGCCGGTGGCGAACATGTGATGCGCCCAGACGCCGAAACTGATGAACCCGGTGGCGATGATCGCCAGCACGTTGAGGCGATAGCCGATCAG
>CAYRLC010000164.1:0-4021 GCA_964424995.1 uncultured Croceicoccus sp. | reverse complement strand
ACGACGGTGCCGTCCATGTAGAGCTCGTCGAAGGCCTTGCGCATCGCTTCGACGGCGGCGGCGTCGGCGGCCTTCTCGTCGCCGCGACCGATCAGGTGCGAGGCCGCGATGGCCGCCGCTTCGGTGACACGGACCATTTCAAGGACGAGAACGCGATCAAGTACGTCGCTGGCATTGGGCACTGGTAATCTCCCCCTCGGGATGGAAGTCCCCGGTGCAGAGCGATGCCGCCGGGTTCGGTTGAATGACGCGAACGGCGCTAGGCGGTTATTGTTTCAGGATATGCATGACGAGCGGCGGCTCGGTCAGGCTGTCGGAGCCGGAAAGCAGGTCGAGCGCCTTGACGACGCAGCCCTCCTCGCCCTCATGCGTGACCATCGCGACCATCACGCGGCCGCCGGAGTCGCCGCCCTTCTGGATCAGGCTCTCGATAGAGACGCCGCCGTCGCGCATCGCGGCGGTCAGCTCGGCCAGCACGCCCGGACGGTCGGCGACCATGAAGCGCAGATAGGCCTTGCCGACCCGGTCGCCGGTTGCGGCGGGAACGGTGGCGTCCAGTTCGGCGACGGGGATCGAGAACGGCGGGTCGATCTCGTTCTCGCTCTCCCACAGGCGGGCGATGTCGATGATGTCGGCGACCACCGCACTGGCGGTCGGCCCGTCGCCCGCGCCTGCGCCCTGGAACAGCAGACGGCCGGAGAAATTGCCCTCTGCCACCACCGCATTGGTCGCGCCGTCGACGTGGGCCAGCGGATGATCACGGGGGACGAGATAGGGGTGGACGCGCTGGAACAGGCGCTTGGCCCCGCCCTCCATCCCTTCGGTGCGGGCCATGCCGATCAGGCGGATGACGTAGCCCAGCGACTCCGCCTGTGCGATGTCGGCGGCGAGCACCCGGCGGATGCCGGTCGCGCTCACCGCGCCGAAATCGAGCTGCGTGCCGAAGGCGATGGAGGCGAGGATCGACAGCTTGTGCGCGGCATCGATCCCGTCGATGTCGAAAGTGGGATCGGCCTCGGCATAGCCCTTGGCCTGCGCCTCGGCCAGCACGTCGGCGAAGTCGCGGCCGGTGTCCTCCATGGTGGAGAGGATATAGTTGCAGGTGCCGTTGAGGATGCCGTAGACGCGCTCGATCTCGTTCGCGGCGGCGCCTTCGCGCAGGCCCTTGATGACCGGGATGCCGCCCGCGACCGCCGCCTCGAAACGCACCGGCACGCCCGCCGCCTCGGCATCGCGGGCAAGATCCAAACCATGGTGCGCGATCATCGCCTTGTTCGCGGTGACGAAGGCCTTGCCGCCGGCGATCGCCTTGCGCGCCAGGGTCAGCGCCGGACCGTCGGAGCCGCCGACCAGTTCGACCACCACGTCCACATCCTCGCGCGCGGGCAGCGCGGTCATGTCGTCTTCCCACGCATAGGGGGAGAGATCGACACCGCGATCCTTGTTCCGTTCACGCGCGCTGACCGCAACGATTCGCAAGGGCCGACCGCAGCGCCGTTCGATCAGCGCGGCGTTGGTTTCGATGAGGCGAATGACCCCCGCGCCGACCGTGCCGAGACCAGCCAGGGCCAGTCGCAGGGGGTGTTTGGGCGGAAGTGCGGTCTCGCTCACGTCGAATGGCCTCATTGCTGCGTCGCGTGGCCGTTAGGCGACACGGGCGCGAAACGCCAGAGCCTAAGGGCGCAACATTATGTCAGGCAGTCAGAAGATCCGCTTCGACGGCCCCCTCAGAAAATCCTCTGGCGACCGCACGGGCCAAGCTGCTGCATGACCAGCGCATAGTCGCGCGCCGCCGCCTGCCGCTGGGCGGGGTCGGTGGCGATCTGGGCTGCTGCGGGCAACTGGGCGGGCAGCGTGCAGGCGAGGCGATACCACGCCAAGGTGCCCGGTGCGGGCGCGCCCGCGCTGGCGTCGACCAGCTCGCCGAACGACAGGCCCCACTGCACCGGCGCATTGGGTGAACGCAGCACCGCGATCGAGGCGGGATCGCCGGTCTTGGTACGCAGGAAGATCTGCGTCTCGCCCTCGCCCGCCAGGTTGCCGGGCGTATGATAGATGTCGCGCACCCCGGTCACCACGGGCGCGGCATTGGCGACGATGATCTCGCGCAGAAGCTCGCGCAGCCGCGCCTCTCCGGCAGCGGCGACCGGAACCTGCGCATCGGGCGCGACCAGTTGCAGCTCGCCGGGCCGCCCCTCGACCGGGCGTGCGAAGAGGACCATCTGCTGCTTCTTCAGCTTGGGCAGCGCGCCGTCGACCAGCTTGACGTCGGCCAGATACTTCACTTTCGCGCCCAGCGACGGCCCGGCCAGCAGCGCGCGGGTATCGGCCTCGACATAAGTGCGCGCCCAGCCGTCGCGAACCGGGCCGGTACGGGCGGGATCGACCTTCGACACCTTCTTCACTTCGACGATCACGACCATCGGCGCGGCGGTCGCCAGATCGGCAAGATCCGCGAAGGGCATCGATTCGGCGACGGGTGCCTGTGCTGCGACCGGCGATGCGGCAAATGTCGGTATCCCTATGCAAATCGCTAGGCCGGTCAGCAGTGTCGCAAAGGGGCGTTTGGTCATGGTGCGGTCAATTCCGTTAGGGTGTTCGCGATGGCGGCCCAAAGGCCGTAATGGCCTTGCCGCCGCAGGGGAAGGCCCCTGATTGCAAGGCGGGGATATAGCGCCGGCAAGCGTGAATCGGCGCTTAATCACAAAGGAATTGCGCGCTGCTGCCATCCTCGCTAACAATCCCGAAAAAAGGGGCTGGGCACCGACCCGGCTGATCTCGAGTGTGTGTTCAACGGTTTGCGGACATGTCGATGGATATCGGCGGGCGCTACCGGCAGCACGCACCCCGGAAACTTCCGGCAGGGTGGAAAAAATGGGGCGTTCGACCGGGCGGAAGACCGTCGGGTCGTGCGTTAGTCGGGTGCGCCCATGGCAAACCCTTGTAAGTTTTTTGGAGTGATCCGTCTGAATGGCCTATGCTGACCAACAGATGAGCGGGAGCAAGCTCACCGCTATTATCATCGTTGCGCTGATCCACATCGCGGCTGGCTACGCTCTCGTCACCGGGCTTGCCTACGAGGCGATCCAGAAGGTGAAGGAGACCGTGACCGCGGTTAACATCGAGGAACCGCCGCCGCCCCCGCCGCCGCCGCCGCCGCCGCCGGAGGACATGCCGGATCTGCCGCCGCCGCCCGTGGCGCCGCCGCCGGCCATTTCGATCGAACGGCCCGCTCCGCAGATCGAGACGGTTCGCGTCGCTCCTCCGCCGGCACCGATCGTGCTGCAGGTTCCGCCGCCGGTCGCCGCGCCGCCGCCGGCTCCGCCGAAGGTATCCCGCGCCCGCGGCGTCGCGCCGGAAGGGCAGAGCCGCTGGGCCGCTCGCATTCAGGAAAACTACCCCAGCCGCGCGCTGCGCAACGAGGAAGAGGGCCGCGTCGGCGTGCGCGTTACCATCGGCCCCGACGGCAAGGTCAGTGCCTGTTCGGTGACCAGCTCGAGCGGGTCGTCCTCGCTCGATGAAGGTGCCTGCGACGGTATGCGCCGCTATGCGAAGTTCAAGCCGGCTCTCGACGATGACGGCAACCCGACTTCGGCAAGCTGGAGCACCACCATCGTCTACAAGCTCAGCTGATTACAGGCCGGGCGCTCGCGTCCGGCCGGCTCCCTCTCGACACCAATAAAACCTGTTTGATTGAAGGATATCCCGTAATGCTCATCGAAATCATGGCAGCGGCTGCCGAAGCGGCCCCGCAGAACAAGTTCGGCTTTGCCGAAGCTCTGGAGCAGGGCGGTTTCATCGCCTACGCGACCGTCATCATCCTCGGCGTCATGTCGTTCGGCTCGTTCTACATCCTGTTCACCAAGTGGTTCGAACAGAACAAGATCCTGCGTCAGGGCCGCGAGATCCGCACCACCTTCTGGCGCGCCAACTCGCTGCGTGAAGGCGCCGCGAAGCTCGAGAAGAACTCGGCCTACCGCCAGATCGTCGACGACGGCATCGCCGCCGAAGAACAGCACGC
>CAYRLC010000163.1:0-4280 GCA_964424995.1 uncultured Croceicoccus sp. | reverse complement strand
ACGATGAGCCGCGACGAGGCGAAGGCGCAGGCCGAACGGCTGGGCGCGAAGGCGGCCGGGTCGGTGAGCCCCAAGACCGACCTCGTCGTTGCCGGGCCGGGCGCGGGGTCGAAGCTGAAGAAGGCGGCGGAACTGGGCATCGAGGTGATCGACGAGGCCGCCTGGGCCGAAATCGTCGCGGCGGCGGGGTGATTTTCGGGAATGTTCGGCGGATTAAACTGGCCGCCGCGTTCGTCTGGGAGAGATAACGCTCAACCGACGACAGGATTTTACATGCTTCTTTCGCCCCGTGCCGCTGTTCTCGCCGGTTCCTTTCCGGCTCTTGCTGCCGCTATCCCCGCCCATGCCGACCCGGCCGTGCAGGTGAGCGTCGGGACCGACTATTCCAGGGGCCAGTACGGCGCGGCCGAGGATACCGAGCAGTTCGCCGTGCCGGTGGCGGTGCAAGTGCAGGGCAAGAAGGTCTGGGTTCGCGCCTCGGTCCCTCATGTCCGCGTCACCGGGCCGCAGGGCGTGGTGCCGGCGGCAATGGCGGGGTCGGCGGGCCGACCGGCGGCGCATCGGGCCTGCCGGTGCTGGGAGGGCTGCTGGGTGGCGGCGCGTCCGACCCGGTGAGCGATCCGGTCGCCGATCCGGCGCAGCCTTCGCGCCTGACGCGCGGCGGGATCGGCAATGTCGACCTTTCCGCCGGGTACACCACCAACCTGGGTCGCCGGAACTGGATTGGGGTGGCGGGCGCGGTGAAGCTGCCGACCGCATCGCAGGGCAAGTACCTCGGCACCGGCAGCGCCGACTACACCGTCGCCGGAGAGATCGGGCACAACTTCGGCGGCGTGGCCTTGTCGGCGAACGGCGGGCGGCGGTTCAACGGGGAGAACGCGATGTATCCGCTGAAGGACACGTGGCAGGCGGGCGCGGCCTTGCAGGCGCAGGCGAGCGAGCGGCTGATCCTCGGCCTCGGCTATTCTTGGCGCGAGGCGGCGCTCGACCGCTCGATCCCCGGCGTGACCGACCGCAGCGAGGCGAGCGCGTCGGCGAGCTATCGGCTGAGCGTGCAAGGCTACGGCTATACCGGCTTTACCGAAGGGAGCCCCGATCTAGGCGCGGTCGTCCAGCTGCGCTATCGCATCGGCAACTAGACCGGCGCGCAAGGATCACGCAGCGCCGTCATGGGGAGCTGCGAATTTGCCTGACGACGCCGCGCGTTACGAGATCGTGCCGCTGACCCCCGACCGGGCCGACCTGTTCATGGGCCTGTTCGACGGGGAGGGTTTTGCCGACAACCCCGAATGGGCGGGCTGCTATTGCCGCTGCTACCACTTTGACGACAGCATGGGCGAATGGGACGAGGCCGACGGGGCGACCAACCGTCCGGCGGCTTGCAAATTGATCGCCGATGGCACGATGCGCGGCTGGCTGGCGGTGGAGGACGGGCGCGCGATCGGCTGGCTCAATGCCGCGCGCAAGGACAGCTACGCCGCCTTCCGCGACGATGACATGCCGGGCAAACCGGGCGAAGAGACGGGGATGATCACCTGCTTCCTCGTCGCGCCGAGCGCGCGGGGGCAGGGGGTGGCACGTGCGCTGTTGCAGCGCGCGATTGCCGCTTTCCGCGAGGACGGCTTGGCGTGGGTTGAGGGCAAACCGCCGCGCCATGCCGAAGGTCCGGCGCGCAATTATCACGGCCCGCTGAAGCTGTTCGTCGACGAACGCTTCGCCATCGTCGGCGATTTCAGCGAGCGCCAGCACCTCGTGCGGCTGGCTCTCTAGGCCGGGGGTTTACTCGCCGGAAGGGGCCGCGTCGCGCTCGTAGACCACGCCACGTTCGTCGCCGACGCTGCTTTCTTCATCCTGCGCGACCGGTTCGGGTGCGCCCATCGTCATTTCGCCATCGAGCGCGCGTGGGTCGTGCTGGCTGCCGCAGATCGGGGCGGAGCCGAGGCCCTGCCGCCGCCCGGCCTTGCGCACGGTGACCGCCGCGATGCGCATCTGTTCGATGGAAGCGGCATTGTTGTTGAAGCTGGGCGCGATCACCTGCGGCAGGACGCAGTTCTCGCGCTCCGCGTAATCGGTCGCGGCGTCGCGCTGGTCGGAACGGTCGCGGTCCGCCGCGAGCGCGGGGGTGCATATAGCGGCGAGGGCGAGCGGGATGATGATCTTGCGCATCATGGCCGTCTGCGCCCTGAGGGGTGAACCGCCCTTGAATGGCGATCAGTCGTTAACCGGCGGCACCCATTTCATCACGCCGCCGGGAAAGGGCGTCCACGCACCCGTGCGGATGCCCGCCGCACGCAGCGTCGCGCCGGTCCATTCGTTGCAGGTGGTATAGGCGGTGTAAGTGCCGCGCGCGTCATAGAAGACGTCGTGGCTCTCATACCCCGGATAGACGCGGCGACCGCCGACCCCGACAGGCGGCAGGTCGCGCAGAATGGCGCGAACGAGCGCCCGGTATTGCGTGCGGCTGATGCGCAGGGGCCGGAAATCGGGCGAGGGTGCGGGGCGGACCCAGTGTTCGACATGGTAGAGCGCATCGCCGCCCACGCCGATTATGCGCAGCACCGTCAGCGGCGACAGGTCGGCCCAGGTCGGCGTGTCGAGGAACACCGCCTTCTCCCCCCAGCTGATCGCGACGTGAGTATAGGGGCGGAAAGGCTCGGCGGTGTCGGACGGGGGGAACAGGCGGCTCCAGTCCATGTCGGGACTGCGCAGCGGCATCGCGATGGAGGTATGCACACCGTTGGTGGCGATGATCACCGTTACCGCGTCGGGCGCGTTCGATTCGGCAAAGTCCCGGTGCGCCGGCAGCGATGAACCGACCCAGCCCGCCGCGAAGTACAGACCGACGACCAGCCCCAGCCATCCGATGATGGCCCGAACGGCCCTCAGCGCGCGTTGCGTCGGCGCAGCCACAGGATCGACCAGTCGCCGTTGGTCATGCGGCGGGCAAGGCGGAAGCCGGCGCGGAAACAGGCGCGGCGCACGTCGCGTTCCTGCGTGGTTAGCAACCCGGCCAAGAGCAGGTGCCCGCCCGGCAGCACGGCGCGTGCGAAATCGGGCGCGAGTTCGACCAATGGCCCGGCAAGGATATTGGCAATCAGCAGATCGTATGGCGCGCGCCCCGCGATCACCGGGCTGTCGGTGCCCGCTGCCACGGTCATCACCAGTTCGCCCGCGCCGCCGCCCAGCGGCACGCCGTTGCTGGCAGCGTTGTCCTCCACCACCGACACGCAGACCGGGTCGACGTCGCTCGCCGTTCCGTATGCGGCGGGCCACAGGTCGCGCGCGGCAAAGGCGAGGAGGCCGGTGCCGGTGCCGATGTCGGCATAGTTGCGCACATGGACGCCCGCCGCCTTCATCTCGGTCAGCATGGCGAGGCAGCCCGCCGTCGTCTCGTGCTGCCCGGTGCCGAAAGCCTGGCTGGCGGGGATGACGAAGTCGGTCGTGCCGCGTTCGCGCACGGCGGGATAGTCGGGCGTATGGATATGGAAGCGGCCCGCCCGGATTGGCTTCACGTCGGCCTGCGACAGCGTGACCCAGTCGGCATCGGGCAGCTTTTCGGCCTTGATCGCGGGCGGAGCGCTACCGAACAGCGCGGCCAGTGCCGCCTTGTCGGCCTTCGTCGGGCGGCGGGGGTAATAGGCTTCGACCACCCAGTCGTCGGGCTTGTCCTCGGCAATCTCCGACCCGGTGAGGACGACCTCGGGGTCCCAGTCCCACGCCTCTTCATGCGCGATCAGCGCGGCCTGCGCGGCGTCCTTGTCGGCGTGGGCGGTCAGTTTCCAGCTCATCGCGCGGCCTCGTTCGCCAACCGTTCGTCGAGCGCGCGGCCGACCTTGGCGGCATAGCGGCGGCACGCCTCGGGATCGACGAGGCTGCCGGCCAGGATGCGCGCGCGCATGTCGCTGCCGCTGGGGTGGGGGGTGATCATGATGTCGCAGTCGAGCGCGGCGAGCGCGGCGATCCCCTTGCGAAACGCGGCGACGTAATCGGGGTGATCGATAAAGCGGTAGTCGTCGCCGCTGACCGCCGAGAGGCTGTCGGCAAAGACCAGCGTTCGGCAATCCGCGCCCTCGCACGATCGCCACTGCCAGCTCGACGCGCCCATCGTGTGGCCGACTGTGGGGACCATCGTCAGACTGATATTGCCGAGCGTCACCGGCTGGCCGGGCTCGATCACCGTGGCGGCGGGCACTTTCGCCATCGCCGGGTGGATCGCGGCCTGCGGATCTGCTGCGGCGACATTGCCCGCCAGCATGGCGGCGGCGGCGACGGGGCTCGCC
>CAYRLC010000162.1:0-4283 GCA_964424995.1 uncultured Croceicoccus sp. | reverse complement strand
ACTACAAGCAGGCAATCTTCCGCTTTCAGGGCACCAGCCCGGAAAACTTCGAGGCGGCGAAGCTGCGCGTGCGTCGCCGCATCGACGAGACTCGCGGCAATCTGGGCGAGCAGCGCGGCGGGGGCGAGATCCGGCCGCTGCAGGAATATGGCCTCGGCCGCAGTTACCGCACCGCGCAGCCGGTGCTCGATTTCGTCGATGCCGCGATCGACAGCATCGGCCCGGCCAACCTCGGCCTTAAAGACCCGCCCGAACCGCATGTCGGCGAAGAGCGGCCCGGACAGGTGGTGCTGTGGCGCGCGGTGGGGTCGCTGCCCGACGACGATGACGAGCCCGATGGCGAACAGACCTGGCTGTCGCGCCCCGACCGCCGCGTTGCCGACAATATCGCCGAACAGATCCGCCGCTGGATTTCCGGCGGGTTTCCGCTCGCCAAGGGCGGCGCGCGTAACGCGCAGGCGGGCGATGTCATGGTGCTGGTGCGCAAGCGCAAGGAACTGGCCGGGCTGATCGTCGCGCGGCTCCATGCCAAGGGCGTGCCGGTGGCGGGCGTGGACCGGCTGCGGCTGGGCGCGCCGCTTGCCGTGCGCGACCTGATGGCGGCGCTGCGTTTTGCGGCGCAGCCTTATGACGATCTGGCGCTCGCCTGCCTGCTGACTTCGCCGCTTTTCGGCTGGTCGCAGGAGGACTTGCTGGAACACGGCTACCGCGAGCGCAACGTGCCGCTGTGGGACCATCTGCGCGCCGGGCTGGCGGACAAGGTGCGCGAGACGGTGGCCGCGCTGCTCGACCTGTTGTCGCGCGCCGATTACACGCCGCCGCAGGCCTTGCTGCACTGGATGCTGGTCGGCCCGTGGCGCGGGCGGCGCAAGCTCGTCGCCCGGCTGGGGCGGGAGGCGAACGATCCGATCGACGAGCTGCTCAACGCGGCCCTGTCGTTCAGCGCGACGAACGTGCCCAGCCTTGCCGGCTTCATCCGCTGGTTCGACGTGGGTGACGGCGAGCTGAAGCGGGAAGCGGAGCAGCAGGGTGGGCTGGTGCGGGTGATGACCGTGCACGGTTCGAAGGGGTTGCAGGCACCAATCGTCATCCTGGCCGATGCGGCGGACGATCCGGACAAGTCGATGCCGTCCACCCTCGAACTGCAGGAGCCGGGCGACGCCGCGCTGGGATTTGCCGCGCGCAGCCTGCCGATGCCGGGCCTGCGCAAGGGCGAAGTGCTGGGCCGCCTTGCAGAAGCGCGCGACGCGTCGAAGCGGGCGGAGGACGAGGAACACTGGCGGCTGCTCTACGTCGCGATGACGCGGGCGGAGGAGGCGCTGTTCGTTGCCGGTGCCTTGCCATCGCGCAAGACCGAGCCGCCGGAGAAGAGCTGGTACGCCGCGCTCGAACCGCTGTTCGACGACGACTGGGTGGAAGACCCGGTCTGGGGCGCGGCCAAGGTGCACGGCATCCCGGCCATGCCGCAGGAGGGCATGGCGCGCGGCGCGGCGCAGGTTCCGCTGCCGCTGGTGCCCGGCTGGCTCAATCGCAGCGTGGGCGAGGAACCGCGCCCGCCGCGTCCGCTCGCGCCATCGTCGCTGGGCGAACACGAAGCGCCCGATCCGCCGCTGCCGCCCGGCACCGGCATCGACGCGGCGCGGCGCGGCGTGCTGATCCACAGGCTGCTCGAACGTCTGCCCGAACTCACGCCCGACCGGCGCGAGGCGGCGGCGGCGAAGTGGCTGGCGCGGCAGGCGGCGGACCTCGACGCGGGGACCCATGCCGAGATGATCGCGGCCGCGCTGGCGACGCTGGCCGATCCGGCCTTCGCCGATGTTTTCGGACCCGATGCGCTGGCCGAAGTGCCGATCGCGGCGGTCGTGGGCGGGCAAGTGGTGGCGGGCACCATCGACCGGCTGTACCTGCCTGCCGATCCGGCCGCGCCGATCCGCGTGGTCGATTTCAAGACCGCGCGTCGCCCGCCTGAGATGCTCGACAAGGTGCCGGTCGCCTACATCCGCCAGATGGCCGCCTATGCCTGTGCGCTGGAGGCGGTGCATCCGGGCAGGGCAGTGGAATGCGCGCTGCTCTATACCCATGCACCGCGGCTCTTCGTGCTGCCCGATGGCTTGCTGGCGGCGGAGAAGGCGCGGTTACGGGGTGGTTAGAATTGCTTGGGGACGCAGCGATTGCGCGCGCGCGCCATTGTCCTATCTATGACGAAAGACCATTACGGAGATAGCCCATGCCGACCAAAGCCGTGACCGACGCCAGCTTCCAGAGCGACGTGATCGAATCCGACAAGCCCGTGCTTGTCGATTTCTGGGCGGACTGGTGCGGCCCGTGCAAGATGATCGCCCCGGCGCTGGAAGAGATCAGCGACGAACTGGCCGACAAGGTGACCATCGCCAAGGTCGACATCATGGAGAACACCGACATCGCCGCGCAGATGGGCGTGCAGTCGATCCCGCTGATGGTCCTGTTCAAGGACGGCAAGCCCGCCGCGCAGAAGCTGGGCGCCGCGCCCAAGGGTGCGCTCAAGGCCTGGCTCGAATCCGAGCTCTGAACCGGCCCATCGCCGGCTGCAAACGCCGCGGGGCTGCGCTTCCGGTGCTTACGACCCTAATGGTCGCTCCGCGCCGGTTATCGCCCCGCATCGTTTTCGCGCGGCGCTGATCCGCTTCAGTTCATCCGCGCCGCGAGTTCGTCCCACAGGGCCGGGCTCGCGGCGGCGAGCATGCCTTTGCGCTCCCATTCGTCGACGCGATAGGGGGAGCCGTCTGGCCGGGCGCAGCGTCCGCCCGCTTCGTTGAGCCACAGCACGCCCGCCGCGTGATCCCACGCCAGCGTCCGCTCGAAGATCGACACGTCGTTCACCCCCAGCGCGAGGCGCGGATACTGCTCCGCCGCGCAATAGGGAATGTCCGCCAGCCGGTAGTGCGGGGCGAGGTTCGCCTTCACATGCTCGCGTCTGGCATCGTCCATGAAAACCATCGAGATCGCGGCGACCGGCGGAGTTTCGCCGGTGGTGCGCGCCGTCACGCGATCCTCGCCGATCCACGCTCCACCGCCGAGCGAGGCATGGCACAGACGGTCCAGCAGCGGGTCGTAGATCCAGCCCGCCTGAGTCACGCCCTTTTCGGCGAGTGCAATCATCAGGCCGAAGGGCGGCTTGCCGGCAGCAAAGTTGCGGGTGCCGTCGATCGGATCGATAATCCAGCACAGCGCATCGCCCAGCCGGTCGGTCAGCGAGGGATCGGCATGGACCGCCTCTTCGCCGACGATGGCGGCCTCGGGCAGGATGCGCGCTAGCCCCTCCGCCAGCATCGCCTCGCTCTCGCGGTCGGCGATGGTGACGATGTCGCCGGGCGACTTCTCGATGATCTCGTGCCGGGCCAGCGATTGGTAGCGGGGCAGGACAACCGCGTCCGCCACCCGGCGCAGCAAGGCCGCAATTTCGGCGGTGAGCGCGTGGCTCATGTCAGCGGGATCGCGACGTATGCGCGGTAGCCGGGGCGTTCGAGCAGCCGTTCGTACCAGCGGCGGAGGGCGGGAAAAGGCGGGCGCTCGATCGGCAGGGTGAACCAGGTGTGGATGTAGCAGCCCATCGGGATGTCGCCGATGCCGAACTCATCGCCCGACAACCAGTCGTGCGTTTCCAGATGCGCTTCCAGCACCGGCAGCAGCTTCGCACAGGCGGCGACGGCGGCGGCGATTACCGCGGGGTCGCGCTCCGCCTCCGGCCTGCGGACGAGTGTGACGAACGCGCCGCGCTGCGCTTCGGCATAGGCGAAGTGCCAGTCCATCCAGCGCTCCGCCAGCGCACGCCGGGCCGGATCGGCGGGAAACCAGCGCTCGCCGCCGTGCTTCGCGGCCAGATAGCGAAGGATCGTGTTCGATTCCCACAGCGTGGCCTCGCCATCCTCGATCGTCGGGATCAGCGCGTTGGGGTTCCGGGCGAGATAGGCCGTGTCCATGCCGAACTGCCCGCCCACGTCATGGCGCACGTAGGGCAGGGCCATTTCCTCGGCCAGCCAGACGACCTTCTTGACGTTGTGCGAGTTGATCCGGCCCCAGATGGTGAGCCGGCTCACGTGCGATAATCCGCGTTGATCGAGATGTAGCCATGCGTCAGGTCGCAGGTCCAGACGGTCGCCGTTCCTTCGCCCATGCCGAGATCGACGTCGATGCGGATGTCCTGACCCTTCAGGTGTGCGGCCACCGGCGCTTCGTCGTAATCGGCGAGCGGCAAGCCGTCTTTCGCCGCCCAGGTGCCGCCGAAGCCGATCGACAGCCGGTCA
>CAYRLC010000161.1:0-4314 GCA_964424995.1 uncultured Croceicoccus sp. | reverse complement strand
GTCGCGCGCTACGAAGCGCCGAGCCTTGTCCTGACGGCTCCCACGGTCGCTGCGGGCATCTCGTCCCAAGCTGGCCTGCCGTGACGATGGTTTAGCCCGCCCGGCTTTGCCACGCATCTGCTCATCGATCTCCACGCCGCGGTCGAGGAAAACGAGAGCGGCGCGGCGCTGGAGGACGAGATCTGGGCCGTCTTGCGCGCTACGGTGGAAACGCGCCGCGTCGCGTCGGCGAACTTCTGAGCTAGCCGGGCCCGGACCGCCACTTCGCGAGCAATTTTGCCCCGTCGGTCGCCCCGCCGGCCGCCCGGCCAGGCGTTCGCGAAAGACGCGGCGCCGGTGCGGCCTGGAGCTTGCCGTCCACCTCGACATAAGCGTCGCGCCCGCCGATCTGCGGGTGGGCGATGGCCTCGTCAAGGGTAAGGACCGGAAAGACGCAGGCGTCCGAACCTTCGAACAGCGCTGTCCAGTGCGCACTGGCTCGCACTGGCGAACTTCGCGGTCAACGCGTCGCCCAGCGCATCCCAGCGTTCGGGATGCTGGCCGTCGGCGAACTCCGGCATGTTTAGCAGGCGGATCATTTCGGCGAAGAAAGCTGGTTCCGGCGGGCCGACGCTCATCTCGCCGCCGCAGGCGCACAGGTACGAACGGTAGAACGGCGCCGCCCCGCCAAGAATGTTCCTGTCACGCTCGATCGACAGGGTGCCGTTGTCGCGCAGCCCGTCGAAGAAGGACATCAGCGTGCCGACCCCGTCGACGATGGCGGCATCGACCACCTGCCCCTTGCCTGACCGCTCCCTCTCGAAGAGGGCAGCGGCCATGCCGAAAGCCAGCAGCATCGAGCCACCGCCGAAATCACCAACGAGGTTGAGCGGGACCTGAGCCGCTTCGCCCGGTCGGCCCATCGCCGCGAGCGCACCTGAAAGGCCGATGTAGTTTATCTCGTGCCCCGCCTGCCGCGCCATCGGCCCGTCCTGGCCCCAGCCCGTCATCCGGCCATAGATCATGCGCGGATTGCGCCCCAGAACCACGTCCGGGCTGAGCCCGAGCCGCTCCATCACCCCGGGTCGGAACCCCTCGACCAGCACGTCGGCCCGGTCCAGCACCTCTAGGCACGCTTCCCGCCCCTCGTCGCTGCGGATGTCCAGTACCATCACCGCGCGGCCCCGGTCGTTGACCGTATTGGGCCAGCCATTGCCGCCCTTGCGATCGATGCGCAGCACTTCGGCCCCCATGTCGGCGAGCATCATCGCCACGTGCGGACCCGGCCCGATGCCGGTGAACTCGACCACGCGAATTCCTGCAAGCGGTCCCGATCGCTTCGCCACAGGTCAGGCCGCCAGCATGCCCGACAGGCGCGGATGATCGCCTCGGCATCGGCGACGATGCGGGAGATGAGTTCGGCACAGGTCGGAACGTCGTGGATCAGCCCCTGGATCTGTCCGGCCCAGACGAGCCCGGCGTCGAGGTTACCCGTTTCCAGCGCCACGCGGCCTTTCGCGCCGGACACCAGGGGCTGGATGTCCTTGAACTCGGCGTCGGGCGCGGCGGAGATGGCCACGACCTCGTCCGAGACGCTGTTCTTCGCGACGCGGCCCGTGTTGTGGAACTTGCGAAAGATGAGGTTGGTGGCCCGCTGTCGTTGGCGACGAGGAACTGCTTCACGTTGTCGTGGATCGGTGCCTCTACCGTGGCGCAGAACCGCGTGCCCATGTTGATGCCATCGGCGCCCAGCGCCAGCGCGGCGGCAAGCCCGCGCCCGTCGCCGATACCGCCGCTGGCAAGCATCGGCACCGTGACCCGGTCGGCTGCGGCCGGGATCAGGACGAGGCCCGGCACGTCGTCCTCTCCCGGATGACCGGCGCATTCGAAGCCGTCGATGGAGATCACGTCCGCGCCCATCCGCTGCGCCGAGATAGCGTGGCGCACCGACGTGCACTTGTGCAGCACGGTAATGCCGTGGCTCTTGAAATCGTCGACATGCTCCTGCGGCTTGCCGCCGGCGGTCTCGACGATGGTGATGCCGCTGTCGATGATCGCCTTGCGATACTCGGCATAGGGCGGCGGGCTGACGCTGGGCAGGATGGTCAGGTTCACCCCGAACGGCTTGTCGGTCATGGCGCGGCAACGGTCGATCTCGCGGCGCAGATCGTCCGGTGTCGGCTGGGTCAGCGCGGTCAGGATGCCCAGGCCGCCGGCATTCGAAACCGCGCTCGCCAGCTCGGCCCGGCCCACCCACATCATCCCGCCCTGCACGATGGGATGCTCGATCCCCAGCATTTCGGTGATGCGCGTCTTCAGCGCCATCACATCACCTCGACGATCGTGACGTTGGCGATGCCGCCGCCTTCGCACATGGTCTGCAGGCCATAGCGCCCGCCACGAGCCTTCAACGCGTGGATCATGGTGGTCAGCAGCTTGGTCCCGCTCGCCCCCAAGGGATGCCCCAGCGCGATCGCGCCGCCGTTGACGTTGAGCTTCGCCGCGTCGGCACCCGTGGCCTGCAACCACGCCATCGGCACCGAGGCGAACGCCTCGTTGACCTCGAAAAGGTCCATCTCTTCCAGCGTCATGCCCGCCTTTGCGAGGGCCTTGCGCGTCGCGGCAATCGGCTCCTCCAGCATGATGACCGGATCGCCCGCACTGACCGAGGCGTAGTGGATGCGCGCGATCGGCGTCAGGCCGTATTGCTTCAGCGCCCGTTCGTTGACGATCAGGACGCCCGACGAGCCGTCGCTGACCTGGCTGGCATTGGCGGCGGTGATCGAGCCGCCTTCGGCGAGAGGGTCGAGAGAGCCGATCTTTTCCAGCGACGCGTCGAACCGCACGCCCTCGTCCTGCGCGAAGATGCCGTTCTCGGTCTCGACCGGCACGATCTCGTCGGCAAAGGCCCCGGCCTCGATCGCGGCGGCAGCCTTGCAGTGGCTGGCAAGGGCGAAGCGGTCCATGTCCTCGCGACTGAAGCCGTACTTGTCGGCGATCATCTGCGCGCCGACGAACTGGCTGAATGTCTCGACGCCGTAGCGCAGCTGGACCGAGGGCGGAAACGGACCGATGCCGATGCCCGCCTTGGCGTGAAGCGCGGCGTTGGAGAACATCGGCACGCGGGTCATGCTCTCGGTACCGGCGGCGATCACCACGTCCTGCGTGCCTGACATCACCGCCTGCATCGCGAACTGCACGGCCTGCTGCGAGGAACCGCACTGCCGGTCGATGGTCACGGCGGGAACGCTGTCGGGCAGCGAAGAGGCGAGCACGCAATTGCGGCCGAACGCGAACGACTGTTCGCCCGCCTGCGTGACGCAGCCCATAATGACGTCGTCGATCACGGCGGGATCGATCCCCGATCGCGCCACCAGCGCATCGAGCACGGTGGCGCCCAGATCGGCGGGGTGCACGCCGGCGAGCGCACCCTTGCGGCGGCCGCCGGCTGTGCGTGCGGCGGCAACGATGTAGGCTTGGGTCATGATCATCTGGCTCCCTTGAACTGGGGTTTGCGCTTATCCGTGAAAGCGGCAAGCCCTTCCCTGCTTTCGGCATCGAGGCCCGATTGCGTGAGCATCCGGATTTCACGCTCGAGCTGTCCCTCGAGGCAATCGGTCGTGCTGTCGAGCAGCAGCGACTTGGTCCGCGCGAATGCGTTGACAGGTCTGTCCGCCAGCTTGCGTGCCATGGCATCGACCTCGCGGTCGAATGCGTCGTCATCGACAAGCCGCGTGGCAAGTCCCAGGGTTACGGCTTCCTCGGCATTCACCTTGCGGCTGGTCAGCAAGAGGTCCTGTGCCCGGCGCATGCCGACCAGCCTCGGCAACAGCCAGCTCATGCCTCCGTCAGGCGACAATCCGATCGAGCCATACGCCGTGCTGAAGCTGGCCGATCTCGAGACGATCACGGAGTCGCCGGCAAGGGCCAGGCTCATCCCCGCCCCCGGCGCTGGCCCGTGAACGGCCACCAGCATGGGCTTGGGCATGCGCATCAGGCGGGCGATGGCCATGTGCAGAACGCCGGCCAACTTGCTGAGATAGGCGCCGATGTCGTCGCCCGCCTCTTGAAACCCGGCGATATCGCCGCCGCCGCAGAAGAGCTTGCCCGCCCCCCTGACCACGACGCAGCGGATCGCCGGATCGAGATCGCAGCGGATCGCGATGTCGAGCAGGGCCTCGGCCGATGCCCGGTCCAGCGCATTGCCGGCGTTCGGGCGGTTCAGCGTCACCGTCCCGATGTCACCGTCATGCGCGAAGAGGACGGGACCGTCGGTCATCGGCAGCGCTCCATCGCATCTGCCGCCAGTCTCGCGAGTCTCGGAAACGCTTCGGC
>CAYRLC010000160.1:4148-4398 GCA_964424995.1 uncultured Croceicoccus sp. | reverse complement strand
GCCGGGCCAGCCGGGACCGAGCAGCACCGGGCAGACGCCGGCAGGAGCGGGCACCGATTCGAGATTTACCAGCGCCTGGTGCAGGGCATCGTCGAGCGCGCGGCCCCACTTCGCCTCGTCGAACAGGTCATCGTAGAGGCGGCGGCCGCCCATGCCGAACGTGCCCGTCTCGCGCCGCCCGTTGCTTTCGGCGACGATCGAGATGTTGAGCCGGACCAGCGGGCGCACGTCGGTCGCGGTGAAGCCGTCG
>CAYRLC010000160.1:0-4092 GCA_964424995.1 uncultured Croceicoccus sp. | reverse complement strand
ACGATCTCGACCACCGACCAGCTGCCGACCAGCGATGCGCTGACCTGCTTGACCCGCGGATCGCGCGACCGCGCGGCAGCGTCGATCGCCTCCAGCAGCTTCACCTTGTCGGCAAAGGCGATGGCGTCGAGCGGGCTGGCATCGGTGTAGAGATGCCGGTTGGTCGGGCGTGGCGGTGGGGCGAGCGGCGATTTGGTAGGATCGAGCAGGCTCAGCGTCTCGCCCGCGCGGCGGATCGCGGCGGCGCTGATCTCGTTGGCGTGGGCAAAGCCGGTTGCCTCTCCCGAAATGCCCCGCAGGCCGAAACCGCTCTCGCACGAATAGTCGGCCGTCTTCAGCTTGCCGTCATCGAAGACCAGCGATTCCGAGGTGGAGTACTGCAGGAACAGCTCGCCGTCGTCGCAGTCCTTCAGCACCTCGTGCGTCAGGGCCCGAGCGGTATCGGGGTCGAGCATCTCTGCCCGGTAGAGCAGCGAGCGGGGATCGGCCTTTGTCTCCATCAGAGACATATAGGCACATTTGAAACCAAGTCGATAGAGCGTTCGCGGCGTCGTGCGCAGGACAGGGCGCCGACGCTGCCGCCCATCAGGCGGTCATGCCCGGCGCGGCATCCGGGTTGGCCCCCGTCACATCGTGCGCATCGTGGCCGACCAGCACGAACCGGCGGTCGCAATAGCCGCAATCGACGAAGCCCTTCTCGTCGATTTCCAGCCACACGCGGGGGTGGCCCAGCGCCGCTGCGCGAAAGCCGTCGCGGGCGCGGATGTCGGTGGCGCCGTCGCACATGACGCGGCGCGATTCGGTCTCTACGGTTTCGGGCTGCTGGCTCATGGCCCGGCCATTACCAACGGTGCTGCGCTGCCGCAAGACGGGGCGTGTCGCGCTCTTGCCAGCGGGGCAGGCTTGGCGCATGACGCGGCGCGTGACCGATGCTGCCATTTCCATTCGCAACCTGACCAAGCGATATGCTCCCACCGGCAAACAGGGGGAGGGCAAGCTGGCGCTCGACGACGTGTCGTTCGACGTGCCGATGGGCAAGATCTTCGGCCTCCTAGGCCCCAACGGCGCGGGTAAGTCGACGCTGATCAACATCATGGCGGGCCTGGTCGGCAAGACCGGCGGCTCGGTCTCGATCTGGGGCTTCGACATCGACCGCGACCGCCGCAATGCCAAGGCGTCGATCGGCATCGTGCCGCAGGAGATCGTGTTCGACCCGTTCTTCACCCCGGCCGAAGTGCTGGACATGACCGCCGGCTATTACGGCGTGCCGAAGGCGGACCGGAAGACCGACGAGCTGCTCGCCGCCGTGCGCCTGACCGACAAGGCCGATGCCTATGCCCGCTCGCTGTCGGGCGGCATGAAGCGGCGGCTGCTGGTGGCCAAGGCCATGGTCCATTCGCCGCCGATCCTGGTGCTGGACGAGCCGACCGCGGGCGTCGACGTCGACTTGCGGCGGCAGTTGTGGGAACTGGTCTCCGACCTCAACCGCCGCGGCGTGACGGTGGTGCTGACCACGCACTACCTCGAGGAAGCGGAGCAGCTTTGCGACCGCATTGCGATCATCAACCACGGCCGGTTGATCGCCGACAAGACCACCCGCGAACTGGTTGCCATGGGGCGCGAGAAGGTGGTCGAACTGACGCTGGACCGCGACATCACCGTCGCCCCTACGCACGAGGCGTTCAGCAAGTCGGAGATCACCGGCGAGCGGACCGTGGCGATCACCTACGACATGGACCGGATGAACGCGGGCGACGTCCTGTCGCTGCTGAACGCGCAGGGCTATTCGATCGTCGACGTGTCGACGCGCGAGGCGGACCTCGAAGATGTCTTCGTCCAGCTTACCAGCGCGCCGCGCGGCTGAACCCCTCTTTGCCATGGGCCGCGCCGTGCCTATCTTGACGGCATGGACGAACCGCTTTCCTTCCAGCCCTCCCGCTCGCTGACCGGTCGCATCCTCTTGGCGATGCCGGGCATGGGCGATCCCAATTTCGACCATGCCGTGATCCCGCTCTACCTGCACGAGGCGGGCGGCGCGTTCGGGGTCGGCGTCGGCGCGCTGCGAGAGGGGATCACGTTTCACGACGTGCTCGCCGAACTCGACATCGATCCGGGCGAGGCACCCGACTGCGAGATCCACCACGGCGGCCCGGTCGAGCCGGGGCGCGGCTTCGTGCTGCATTCCGCCGACTGGCGGGATGAGACGACGATGGACGGCGGCGCGGTCGGCCTGCTGTCCAGTTCCGCCGAAATCCTGCGCGCCATCGCCGAGGGGCGCGGCCCGAGCCGCTGGCTCCTCGCGCTGGGCTATGCGGGGTGGAGCGAGGGGCAACTCGACGACGAGATGCACCGCCACGGCTGGTACGCGGCGGAAGGGCGGGAGGAGATCCTGTTCCACACCCCCTGGCACGAACGCTGGTCAGCGACATGGCAGGCCGAGGGCGTCGATCCCAGCCACCTCGTCGGGCAGACCGGACGGGCGTGATTCGCGCGGGCCTTGGCGAGGCGTGAGGGTGACAAAGGCGACATTGTGTCACCCGTTCGGTGACGCGGAAGCTGGCGGAACAGGGTCATATCGGGCACAAGGTGACAGGTGACACCTGGCGGGTTGCTGCAGCTATCGACGGTGGCAAAGAGCGACCGTCGCGATGACAGGCGCACCGCGTGTAGGACAGCGTAAAAGGTTCGCCCCCGTCACTTCGCGGCCGCGGCTTGCTCGTCCTGCAGTTGCCATGCCCGGTCGTCGTCGCGGCGGGATTTTTCCTCCTCTCCCATCGCCCAGTAGATGTCGGAACGATCCTTGATCGCTTCGATATCGTCCGGATAGAGCCGCAGATACTGATTGATCTGGAGCAGGGCCGACGAATAATCTTCTCGTTCCCGCGCGCGATCGGCCATCGTCTTCAATAAGCTCGGACTGGCCGGGGCGAGCATGCGGGCCGATTCGAAATCGCGCCGGGCCAGTGCATCCTTACCGACTTCGCCATAGGCGATACCGCGCAGGGTGAGCGCGATGTAGTTATCGGGGTACAATACCAAGGCTTCCGTCAATGCCGCGACGGCCTCGTCGTATTCCCCTTGGTTGAGACGATACATTCCATCGACCGACGCAACGAGCGCTCTTGGCATACCCAATGCTTTCGCCGCCTCGAATTCTTCTTCGAACCGCATTTCCTCACCGTTAGTCCCGAACGCGATCGCATAGCTCAGGCGGATATACGCGTTGTCGGGATCCAACCGCACCGCGCGTGCGAGATCTTCAAGCGCCAGATTCAATCTGTGGTTCATGGCGTGATCACGGCCCCGGTTCGCATAGGCACGGGCGCGCACATCGGCGGGTAGAAAGGACATAGCGATGATGCGGTCGCACGCTGAGTGAGCCGCGCCATCAGATCCCCGTCCGTCGAGCTGGGCACAGCGATCCTCGAGCCCCTGCAACCACATCACCGGTGTGCCGACCAGTAGCGCAGCGGCGATCGCACCGTTCCAGCGCAGCGCCGCGCGGTAGCGTTCAGGATGCTGCGTTCGGTCATAAGGTCCGAAACCGCGCCAGAAGGCCGGTGTGACTTCACCGGTGAAAAGACTCCTGACCGAAACGACGGCGAGCGCGCAGCCGATTGCCAGTGGTACCAGCGTGGGAAGCGGCGTGCCGTGCGCGATCCGTTCCGCGTATGGAGTCAGCATAAAGATGGCCGAAATGACCAGTACGGCTGCCCGCGCGGCGTGCCTCATCAGCGCGCCGGTCGTGCGCCATGGCAGGGCGTCATCTTCCGCAGCGGGATGGCTGCGGTGCGGTGCGTGACGGTGATGCCGGATCAGGTAGAGGATGGACGGAAGCGCGGCGGCCAGCAGGATCGCGGCGATGGCTCCTAACGGAGGGAGCGAGAAGGGACCGGAAATCGCACCCGGATCGACCCAACCCATGCGGCGCCTACCCCGCCGCCCGCGCCAGCATTCCGCCCGCCAGCAGCATCAGCACGCGCACGTCGATGGCCTTGCCCGCTGCGCGCTGGTCCGCGACGAAGTCCTCGATCCCGGCCAGCGGGACGCGGTGGACGGTGATGTCCTCGCCGTGGACGCCGCCGCCTTCGC
>CAYRLC010000159.1:0-4571 GCA_964424995.1 uncultured Croceicoccus sp. | reverse complement strand
TCGGGTGCGGTCTCGCACGGCTTCGAACGCTTGGGCATGATCGAATACCCGGCAAGCACGGGCGACGAGGACAAGGTTCTCGAAGCCGCGATCGAGGCCGGCGCCGACGATGTCGAATCGAGCGAGGACGGCCACATTGTCTGGACCCAGATGGATTCGCTGCACGAAGTCGCCACCGCGCTGGAAAAGGCGCTGGGCGAGCCCGAGAGCGTGAAGCTCGCGTGGAAGCCGAACATCACCGTCGACGTCGACGAATCGAACGCGCAGACCCTGATGAAGCTGGTCGACACGCTGGAAGACGACGACGACGTCCAGACCGTCTGGGGCAACTACGAAGTCTCCGACGAAGTGATGGAAAAGCTGGGTTGATCCCCTTTTCGGTGTCGGGCCAGTGATCTGGGGATGGCTCGCGAAGGCGCTGCTGGCCGGCGCCATCATCGCGGCCATCGCCGAACTGGGTCGTCGCCTGCCCACGGTGGCGGCGCTCGTCGCGTCGCTGCCGCTGGTCTCGGTGCTGGGCATGGTCTTTCTCTGGCACGCCCGCCCGGATGCCGAGAACATGGCCCGGCACAGCGAGGCGACGTTCTGGTACGTGCTGCCCTCCCTGCCGATGTTCCTGCTGATCCCGGTCCTGCTGCGTCACGGTGTGTCGTTCTGGGCCTCGCTCGCGGCGGGCTGCGTGCTCACCGTCGTGCTCTATGGCCTGATGCAACTGGTCGCGCCGAAGCTCGGCCTGCCGATCTGACACCATGCTCGTCCTCGGTCTCGACCCTTCGTTGACTTGCACCGGCTGGGGCGTGGTGCGGGTGGACGGGCCGCGCCTGTCGCATATAGCCAACGGGCAGATCGCCACCGATACGAAGTCCGACCTCGCGACCCGGCTGCACCACCTGCACGACGCGGTCTTCGCGGTGCTGGGCGCCTATCAGCCCGACGTCGCGGCGATCGAGGAGGTCTTCGTCAACAAGAACCCGCAGTCGACGCTGAAGCTCGCCCATGCGCGCGGGGCGGTGCTGGCGGCCTGCGGGCGCGCCTCGCTGCCGGTGCACGAACACGCGACGCGGCTGGTCAAGAAATGCATCGTCGGTACGGGCGCTGCCGACAAGACGCAGGTGCAGGCCATGCTGAAGGTGCTGCTACCGCTGGCCAGGGTCAGCGGCGCGGATGCCGCCGACGCGCTTGCGGTCGCCATCGCCCATGCCCATCTCACTCCGCATGGGCACTGAGGCAATCGAATCACCCGACAACGACGACGCGGCCTGGATGGCGCTCGCCATCGAACATGCCATCGCCGAAAAGGGGACCGATCCCGCCGATACGCCGATCGCCGCGCTGGTGGTGAAGGACGGCCAGCTGGTCGCCAAGGGCGTCAACCACACCGCCGAATGCTGCGATCCGACCGCCCATGCCGAGATCGTCACCTTGCGCGCAGCGGGTGCGGCATTGGGCGAGATGCGGTTTCCCGGCGCGACGCTCTATTCCACGCTGCAGCCTTGCGGGATGTGCACGATGGCCTCGATCTGGGCGGGGGTCTCGCGGGTCGTCTACGGCGCGGGGCGCAACGATGTGCACGCGATGTATTTCGAGGACAGGCACCTCTCGACGCTCGATTTCATCGCCGACGCCTACAAGGACGACCTCGTGCTGGTCGGCGGCGTGCGGGCGGAGGAATGCGCGCCGCTCTACTTCCGCCCGTGGGACGACGTGCCCGAGGACATGCAGGCCAACGACTAGTCCCGCGGGGGATAGTGCGGAGCATCGCGTTTGCGCGGTGCCCCGGCTGCGCTAGCGTCGCGCCATGATCGCCAAACTTTCCGGCAGGCTGGACGAAAGCGGGCTCGACTGGGCCGTCATCGACGTGGGCGGGGTCGGTTACCTTGTCCATTGCAGCGCGCGCACGCTGACCGCGCTGGGCGAGCGGGGCGAGGCCTGCACCGTCTATACCGACCTGCAGGTGAGCGAGAACGACATGCGCCTGATCGGCTTTGCCAGCGGGGCGGAGCGGGACTGGTTCCGGCTGCTGACGCAAGTTCAAGGCGTGGGCAGCAAGGTCGCGCTGGCGATCCTGTCGGCGCTCTCGACCGAGGAACTGCGCAAGGCCTGCGCCGCGGGCGATGCCAAGATGGTCGCGCGCGCGAACGGCGTGGGGCCGAAGCTGGCCGCGCGCATCGTCAACGAGCTGAAGGAAAAGGCGGGCGGCTTCGCGGCCGCTCCCGGCAGCATCGGCGGCGGCGAGATCGCGATTCACCCGGCGGGCAGTGCCAGCGCCGATGCGGTGTCGGCGCTCGAGAACCTCGGCTTCAAGCCCGGCGTCGCTGCGGCCGCCGTCGCCCATGCCGAAGCGGATCTGGGCGAAGGGGCGGGGCTCAACGATCTCGTCCGCGTCGCGCTGAAGAAGGCGGCGGGTTAGGCAGCGGTTACTTCGGCAGGTTCGCGAACTGGTCGGCCTGCCGCCGGTCGACCACGGCCTGCATCGCATTGGGCGACGGAGGTCCGGCCGCGCAATCGCCCTCGCGCCGAAAGAGGCACTGCTTCTCTCCGCGGACCGCCACGCAGTCCACTTCGCGATATCCGGCGGGCACGGTGGCCGCATCCTCGGCGATCCACGCGTTGGCGCGCGGGGCGACCTCGGCGCGCTTCTCCGCACTGGTGAGATCGGCATAGACCGGCACGTCGCGGCGCAGCGCGGCGAGATTGATCACCGACCAGCTCTGCAGCGACGATCCGATGCCGCAAGTCGCCGGGTTCTTCGTCGCCACGTCGGCCAGACGCGCCCAGCGCGCATCGCCATAAGGGGCGGGCCAGATGTACCATGCGAGCGACAGCGACAGGCCCCAGGCCCAGCCCAGCACGAAGGCGCGTGAGGTCGGACGCAGGAACGGCATCCGGTCCACCGCCTCCATCGTCGCGACAATGGCCACGATCAGCACCGCCAGCACCGACAGGTAGGCAAAGCGCGCTTCCTTGTGCCCGACCAGCGTCAGCATCGTCATGTCGGCCGCCACCGCCAGCACCCATGGCCACCACATCCGTGGCAGCCAGCGCAGGCCGAACAGCAGCAGGGGCAGCGCCGCACCGAAGATCCAGATGAAGCGCGCCGGGTAATAGCCCGGCCCCGACACGCCGAACGCCGCCGAACGGTTCTCGACGATGTTGTAGTAGTAGGTCTTCACCACCCACGCGAACGGCGGCGCGCCTGCGATGAGGTCGCTGACCGCGCCGATCGCCAGCGCCGCGATGCCGCCCGCGATCAGCCCCGTCCACGCCTGCCGGTCCAGCCGCGCGGTGGCGAGCACCCAGATGCCGATGAACACCGCGAACTGCACGCGCAGCAAGGTCGCGAGGCCCAGCAGGAGCCCGGCCAGCGCCCAGCGCCGCACGTTTTCGCCCGCGCGCATCGCCGCTGCCATGCCGCACAGCGCCACCGCGCCGCCGATGGTTTCGGACAGGACATGGCTCGACAGGTCGACGACATAGGGCCAGGCCGCCACCGCCAGGGCCAGCGCAATGGCGGTCGCGCGGTTGCGGATGTCGCCGATGGCGAAGGCGGCCGGTACGATCAGCAGCGCGATGGCTGCGCCGAAGATCCGCATCGCGAGATAGGCGACCATCCCGTCGCTGGACAGCATCTCGCCCAGCCACATGGGCAGGGTCAGCAATTGAGGGAGCAGGCGGCCCCGGATGCCGTCGTGCTGTTCCCACGTGTCGACGCCGATGCCGGTAACCAGCTTGTGCGCCTGTCCCAGATACTGGAAGATCTCGTCGGGGTGGTGATAGCTCAGCGTGTCCCAGCGAAGGGCGCGCACCGCGATGGCGAGCACGATGCACAGTCCCACTGGGACCAGCCAGCCGATCCGGTTGCGGCCGGCGCGCGCGATGCCCGAATTGTCCAAGACTTTCGCGCCCCTTCTGCCGCGCCCCCGATGGCGGCGTTCATATTCGCAAAGGGCGGCGAGAGGCAAGCAGGGCGCCCGGCTTGCGCACCAACTCCGCTGTTCATGATTTGACCTGCGGGGAGGACTTGCGGCCAAGGCCGGGCTATAGGCGGATGCGATGGCCGAACCCTCTCCCCTGCTGACGCCCGAACGCCTGCCGGAAGACCCGGATGCCGCGCTGCGCCCCAAGTCGCTGGCCGAATTCGTCGGGCAGGAAGCCGCGCGGGAGAACCTGCGCGTCTTCATCGAGGCGGCGCGCGCCCGGGCCGAGGCGATGGACCACGTCCTGTTCTTCGGCCCGCCGGGGCTGGGCAAGACGACACTGGCGCAGATCGTGGCGAAGGAGCTGCGCGTCGGTTTCCGCGCCACCAGCGGGCCGGTGATCGCCAAGGCGGGCGACCTTGCCGCGCTGCTCACCAATCTCGAACCCGGCGACGTGCTGTTCATCGACGAGATCCACCGCCTGAACCCGGTGGTCGAGGAAGTGCTCTACCCGGCGATGGAGGATCGCGCGCTCGACCTCATCATCGGCGAAGGGCCGTCGGCACGGTCGGTGCGGATCGACCTGCCGCCGTTCACGCTGGTCGGCGCGACCACGCGGCAGGGGCTGCTGACGACGCCGCTGCGCGACCGTTT
>CAYRLC010000158.1:0-4601 GCA_964424995.1 uncultured Croceicoccus sp. | reverse complement strand
GGAACGCCGCGCCGGCCTCGATCGCCTGCAACTGCTCGGGGTCGCCGACAAGAACGACCTTCGCCCCGGCCTGCTCGGCATGGGACAGCACGCGCTCCATCTGGCGCGTGCCGATCATGCCGGCCTCGTCGATCACCAGCACGTCGCGGGGGCCTAGCAGCTCGCGGCCCTGCTCCCATTGATATTCAAGGCTGGCGATCGTCCGCGACGCGATGGCGGACCCGCCTTCCAGATTCTCGGCCGCGATGCCCGACAGCGCCGCGCCCCGCACCGTGTAGCCCTGTGCCTCCCACGCCTCGCGCGCCACCCCCAGCATCGCCGACTTGCCGCTGCCGGCATAGCCGACGACCGACGCCAGGCCCTTGTCGCCGGTGATATGCGCCAACGCCCCGCGCTGCTCGGCCGACAGGTCCAGCCCCCTGCCCTCGGCCGACGCCAGCGCGCGGGTCACATGGGCATCGGCGACGCCATGCCCCCGGTCGATCGCCAGCCCTTCGGCGGCGCGTTCCAACCGCTGCTCGGCCGCGATCATGTCGCGCGACGTGAACCGATCCTCGCCCTTCCCGTCCCGCCCCAGCGCCACCAGCTCGGGCGAGGATCGCACCGCGCTCATCACCTGGTCGAACTGATCCTTGCCGTCGCTGTGCCGGAACGCGAACTGCGCCAGGTCGCGGCGCGTGAACGTCGCCTGCTGCCGGGTGATGGCGTCGAGCGCGATTTCGGGACTGGCGATGATCTTCTCGCCATTCTCGCGCGCGATCCGGGCATGGTCCTCGACCCGTTCGGCCTCAAGCCCCTGTTCGGGCATACGCGACGCCGCCGGCCCGATCTTGTGCTGCGGCTCAAGGTCGATGCCCTGCGCCGCCAGGGTCCGGTGATCTATGCGAGCATCAATATCCAGCTCGGCTAGGCGCTCATTCACATGGTCCGCCCACGCCTCGCGCCACTCCTGCAAAAGCTGCGTCGAGTTCCACTCGCGCACCTTCTGGCCGAAGCCCTCGGGGCCAACCTCGCGCATCGACAACATGACATGCGCGTGCGGTTTGGGCTGGCCGTCCTTCCCCCTGTCCCAATGCACGTTCATGTCTGCGACCATGCCGCGTTCGACGAACTGCTTTTCGACAAACTCGCAGGCGAGCGCGACACCCTGCGCCTGGTTCAACTCGCGCGGAATCGAAAACTCGATCTCGCGGGCAAGCTGGGCGTCCTTGCGTTTCTCTCCCGCCTCGACCTCGTTCCACAAGGTCGCGCGATCGTTTAAACGCTCCGGCGCACCTTCGGGCAGCATGATTTCCGAATGGACGACTCCGGCCTTGTTCGAGAAATCATGGTCGCGCCCGAGTCGGTCATCGTGCAGCCGTTCCGCCGCGCGATAGGCCGCGCTGGCAACGGCGCTCGATCCGTTGGCGCGACTGATGACCTTGGCCGAGAAATGGTAGATCGCCATGACGGCCGCTATATTGCCTTTCTTAGCGCACGTCGGCAACGACGTATAAGCGCGCACTCACACTCTCTGACGTTCGCGTGATTGACTTCGCCGCATTTTTTCTGCCGGGGGCGTTCCTCGCGCGCGCGATCGTGCTACGCTGCGTCCCTGATCCTGGGCGCGAGGGAGAGGATATGCGGAAGGTGCGCGACTATGACGCGGAGCTGCGGGCGCTGAACGACAAGGCGCGCGCGCTCAAGGCGAAGAAGGTTCAGCAGCTCGGCGAGCTAGTCACGTCCACCGGGGCCGACGCACTCGACCCCGACACGCTGGCGGGCGCGCTACTCGCTGCTACCGAAAGCGCCAACGCGGACGAAAGGGAGGCGTGGCGCGTGAAGGGCGCGGCCTTCTTTCAGGGACGCGGGCGCAAGGCTTCCCGACGCGCTGGCGGCAACACTCAAGGCGGACACGAGACTGGCGCAGGCGAGACGCCGCGTTGAAGCCGCGCAGCGCCGCACCGATACGAGGGGATGGGTCGTGGCCCGCCGCGAACGCACCCGCCATCTCATAGAGCTGGGCGGCCTCGTCCAGAAAGCCGGCCTTGTCGATCTGACCGACGACGACCGCGCCACCCTTTACGGTGCGATGCTCGACCTCGCCGCGCGTGTCCAGGGTGACGACGCCAGCAATATGCTGGCGCTCTGGAAGCGGCGCGGCAAGCGAGCGTTTGACGCGGAGGCGAACGCCGGGGCGGGTCCGACATGATGCGCGACGGCCTCGATCATCTTCCCGCCGTCAAGCGCCGCGAGCTGGAACGGGTCGCCCGCGTCCTGTTCGATGAATTTGAGGATGCTGTCAAAACCAAGCTCTCCGACAAGCGCAAGGGCGGCCGCATCCTCAAGCTGATCCTGTTCGGCTCCTATGCGCGCGGCGATTGGGTCGAGGATCGCGCCAGCGGCTATATTTCCGACTATGACCTGCTCATCGTCGTCAACTCCGACACCTTCACCGATCTGCAAACATGGTGGGCGGCCGCTGACGATCATCTGGTGCGCGAGCTGACCGTCACCAGGCACCTCGCCACCCCCGTCAATTTCATCGTTCATTCGCTGATGGACGTGAACGACCAGCTCGCGCGCGGCCGTCCCTTCTTCGCCGACATAGCCCGCGACGGCATCGCCCTCTACGAAGCGCCGGGACAGCGCCTCGCTGCGCCCCGCCAGCTCTACGCGGAGGAACGCCACGCCGAAGCCATGGCGCACTATGACAAGTGGCTCCCCGATGCCGCTTACTGCCTGACGCTCGCCGAATATGCGATCCGCGACGGCAAGACCAACCATGCCGCCTTCATGCTCCACCAGGCCGTCGAGCGCGCCTATCATGGCCTCCTGCTCGTCCTGACGCTCTACAGCCCCAAGTCGCACCGCCTGACCGTCCTGCGCTCGCTCGCCGAAAACCTAGACCCCCGGCTGATCGAAGCCTGGCCGCGCGACACCCGCGCCGCTCGCCGCGCCTTCGCGCAGCTCCAGCGCGCCTATGTCGAGGCACGCTATTCCCCGGCCTATGAAATCACCCCCGACGAACTGGCGTGGATCATCTACCGCGTGAAGCATCTCCACGCGATCGCAGCCGCGATCTGCGCGGAACACCTCGCCGGCAACGGAAAAGGAACGGCCTGACATGGAATGGTTCCGCCAGCTCGGCCGCGCGCTCCGCAACGTCGCCCGCCTGTCGCGCCGCAATCCAATATGGGCGATCACGGCGCTGACCCTTAGCCCGATCGCCCTCATTCGCCATCTGCTGCGCGTCGCGGCCCTGTTCCTGATCGTCGCCCTGGTGCTGGGGCTGGGGATGCCGCTCATCGCGGAAAAGCTGCTCGGCCTGCCCCGCGATTCCCTGATCTACCAGGCATTGATGATGCTGACGGGCCTAGTCGTCATCCTCATCGTCCTGCGCGCCCTCTTTCAACCGCTAATCCTGCGCTATGGTGGCCTTGACGGCGACGACACGCACGGCTCGGCCCGCTTCGCCACGGCGAACGAGACGCGCGCCCTCGCCCGCGCCGATACCGGCCTGCTGATCGGCCGCGACATGAAAACCCGCAAGCTGCTGCGCTATCCCGGCCCCGCCCATCTGCTGACGATCGCGCCGACGCGCACCGGCAAGGGGGTGGGCACGATCATTCCCAACCTGATCGACTATCCCGGCCCGGTCGTGTGCATCGACCCCAAGGGCGAGAACGCCATCGTCACCGCGCGCGAGCGCGCCAGGTTCGGTCCGGTCCATATCCTCGATCCGTTCGGCATCACCGGCCTGCCCTCGGCCGCCTTCAATCCGCTGGATCGGATCGACCCCGCCGGTCTCGATCTCGCCGACGACGCCATGACGCTCGCCGACGCGCTGGTCTATGACGCTCCCGGCGAAGCGGGCGAGGCGCATTGGAACGACGAAGCCAAGGCGCTGATCGCCGGCCTGATCCTCCATATCGTCGCCAGCGAGCCGCCCGCGACCCGCACCCTCGCCACGCTGCGCGATCATCTGACGCTCGCCCCGCAAGCCTTCGCCGCCCTGCTCTCCGACATGCAAGGCTGCGGCGGCCTGGTCGCGCGCGCCGCCAATCGCCATCTCGGCAAGTCCGACAAGGAAGCCTCCGGCGTGCTGTCGGCCGCGCAGCGCCATACCCATTTCCTCGATTCCCCACGCATGGGCCGGGTTCTCGGCCGCTCGGATTTCGCGTTCGCCGACATGAAGGCGTCGCCGGCGACAATCTTCCTCGTCCTGCCGCCCGATCGCATCGCCGCCTATGCCCGCTGGCTGCGCCTGATGATCGCGCAAGCCCTCACCGATCTGTCGCGCGGCGCGGTCCCTGCCCGCCCCGTCCTGTTCCTGCTCGATGAATTTGCCGCGCTCGGCCGCCTCGATCCGGTCGAACGCGCTATGGGCCTGATGGCCGGCTACGGCGTCCAGCTCTGGCCGATTTGCCAAGATATTCACCAGCTCCGCACGCTCTACCGCGAGCGCGCCGGCACCTTCTTCTCCAATGCCGGGGCGTTACAGATATTCGGCGTCAACGACCATGACAGCGCCAAGCTCGTCTCCGATCTGCTCGGCCAGGAAACGGTGATGTTCGAGACGATGAGCCGCGCTCTCGATGCCGACGAAACCGGAATCTCGT
>CAYRLC010000157.1:0-4615 GCA_964424995.1 uncultured Croceicoccus sp. | reverse complement strand
CGTAGACTTCCACAGGCACGACGCGATCGCAGCCACGCACGACCGAATAGCTGTAGTGGTAGTAGCCGCCGCCGTTGGCGCACGAGCCCATGGAGAGCACCCAGCGCGGCTCGGCCATCTGGTCGTAGACCTTGCGCAGGGCCGGAGCCATCTTGTTGCACAGGGTGCCGGCGACGATCATCACGTCCGACTGGCGCGGCGACGCGCGCGGGGCGGCGCCGAACCGTTCCATGTCGTAACGCGGCATGTTGACGTGGATCATCTCCACCGCGCAGCAGGCAAGGCCGAAGGTCATCCACCAAAGCGAGCCGGTGCGGGCCCACTGGAACAGTTCCTCGGTGCTGGTGACGAGGAAACCCTTGTCGTTCACCTCGGTCTGCAGCGCGTGAAAATAGCTCTCGTCCGGCTGGCGAACCTCACCCGGCTGGGCGGTCGGCATCTGGCCAAGCGGCGTCTGGGCCGGGACGAGCATGTCGTTCACTCCCATTCCAGAGCTCCCTTCTTCCACGCATAGGCAAAGCCGATGGCCAGTTCGGCCAGGAACACCATCATGGTGATCCAGCCCGGCCAGCCGGTGAGGTCGAGGCTGACCGCCCAGGGAAACAGGAACGCCGCTTCGAGGTCGAAGATGATGAACAGGATAGCCACCAAATAGAAGCGCACGTCGAACTGGCTGCGCGGATCCTCGAACGCGGGAAAGCCGCACTCGTATTCCGAGTTCTTTTCCGCATCGGGATTGTGCGTGCCGGTCAGGCGCGCGACGCCCATGGGCAGGAAGACGAACAGGGCCGAAAGCCCGAGCGCGATCCCGAGGAAAATCAGGATCGGCAGATATTGCGAAAGGTCGACCAAGACAGACTCGCTTTGGCTAGTCGGTTTGCGATTGCGAAAAGCGCCCTAGGCATCTGACAGCCAAGGCGCAAGGGGGCGTTTGGATAAGCCCACCGTGGCGGCCCCTCTCCCCGCCCTGCAAGTCGCGAAAGGTCAGGGGCAAAGCCGCACAATCCGGCCTATGGCTCGCCGGTGCCCCACAACCGCTTTTCGGCGACCCAGCCGGACCGTTCGCCGACGGTGAAGCGGCAATACCCGTCGCGGCAATCGCCCAGCGCCCCGCTCACCCCCGGTTCGGCCCGCCACAGCAGCTTGGCATCGACATCGGGCGCGGCGCGCATGGGGGCCGGGTCCTTTCCTGTGACGATGGCCGAGCGTTCGAGCGTGAGGAAGCGCGATACGATCCACCCGCGCGTGCCGTCCGGGTCCTCCACCAGTCGCCAGCCCGACAGCTTGCGCACCACGCGCATGGGCAGGCCCTTGCGCTGGTAGACCCATTCGATGGGATAGGATTCGCTGGGCCCGACCCGCATGTTCGCCTCGTCCGCGCGCAGGGATACCCAGTAGGGCACGTCCTCCTCCTGGGCGGCGGCGGGGACGGCGCACATGCCTGCCAGCAGGGCGAGGCCGGCCAGAACGGTGCGAGACAGGTTGGTGATGCGCGACATGGGATCGGCATAGCGTTTGCGCGGCCCATCGGGCAAGCTAACGCGCTTGACCATCCCCGCGTTGTGGACGTAGCGCAAGAAACATGCCGTATACCAGCGACACGCCCGCAATCCGCACCGACACCCGCCGCGTCGTCGGCACCGTCCGCGTCGGCGTGACGCGCCATCTGCTCCCCTCGGTCGAACAGCGCATGGGCGAGCTGTTCGACGTCACCCTGAACTTGGAGGATCGCCCCCTCACCCGCGACGAAATGATTGCGCTGGTACAGGACAGGCACGTTCTCGTCCCCACGGTCACCGACGAGATCGACGCCGAGCTGATCGCCGCCGCGGGGCCGGACCTGAAGCTGATCGCGAACTTCGGCGCGGGCACCGACCACATCGACCTCAAGGCCGCGCGGGCCAAAGGCATCATGGTCACCAACACGCCCGGCGTCTTTACCGAAGACACCGCCGACATGACCATCGCACTCATCGTCGGGGTCATGCGCCGGATGCGCGAAGGCACGCGCATGGTCCGCCACCGCGAATGGAGCGGGTGGGCGCCATCGGCGATGCTGGGCCGCAAGCTGGGCGGTAAGGTGCTGGGCATCGTCGGCATGGGCCGTATCGGCCAGGCGGTTGCGCACCGCGCCCGTGCTTTCGGCATGAAGGTGCTCTACCACAATCGCCACCGCCTGCCCGAAGCGGTCGAGAACATGCTGGGTGCCGAATACGCCCCCTCGCTCGGCGTGCTGCTGTCGGGCAGCGACATCGTCACCCTGCACTGCCCGGCAACCGCCGGCACGCATCACCTGATCGACGCGGCGGCCATCGCCGCGATGCAGCCGGGATCGGTCATCGTGAACACCGCCCGCGGCGAGCTGATCGATTACGAGGCGATGATCGCCGCCTTGCAGAGCGGCCACCTCTGGGGCGCGGGGCTCGATGTCTATCCCGACGAGCCGCAGGTCGACTCTCGCCTGATCGAGCATCCCAACGTCATCACCCAGCCACACCTCGGCAGCGCGACCGAGGAAGGCCGCGAGGCTTCGGGCGAACGGGTGATCGCCAATATCCGCACATGGGCCGATGGCCATCGCCCGCTGGACCAGGTGCTCGAAGGCTGGGCCTGACGCTTGCGCGCGCCTGACGAAACGGCCGAGCCCGTTGATGCCGCCGGCCAGCTATGCCTGTCGTGCGGGATGTGCTGCGATTCGACGCTGTTTTACGACGGCCCGCTCCAGCCCGAGGAAGTGGCGCCGGCCATCGCATCGGGCTTCGCGGTCGAGCGGGTCGAGGATGCCGACAGGTTCATTCAGCCCTGCACCCAGCTCGCGGGCACGACCTGCACCGCCTATGGTCGCTGGCGCCCGCACGTCTGCGGCAAGTTCCGGTGCCGCCAGCTCGACATTCTGAAGAGCGACGAGGCGACGCTCGACGACGCGCAGGCGACGGTCCGGCGGGCGCGCGCGCTGCTGTCGCGGCTTCCCGATGACCTGCGAACGCTGCGGGCGATGCGCGCCTTCGCCAAGGTGGCCGAGGACGAGATGGTCGCCGGCAACCTTTCCCCCGAACGCGCGCGCCTGATGATGGATGCCATCGTCGCGATCCGCTTCCTCGACGAACAGTTCCGCGCCGAAAACAAGCGGGTGCTGTCGCCCTGACCGCTTTGCCGATGCCGCGCTCTTGTCGCGGCATCGGGCAAGCGGCTATGCGCTGGCCGCATGGGACAACGTCGGGCAGCCGTAACGGCGCAGACGACAAGGAGGGAATGCCGAATGAACCGCAGACTGCCGATGGCGGCAGCGACCTTGCTCGCACTCGCCAGCGCGATGCCCGTCCATGCCCAGACCGCGCCCGCATCCGGTCCCGCAGCCGACAGCGGCGACGTCGCGTGGATTCTGGTTTCCTCCGCGCTGGTGCTGATGATGGCGATGCCCGGCCTCACGCTGTTCTACGGTGGGCTGGTGCGCGCGAAGAGCTTTCTTGCCGTGCTGGTGCAGGTCGGCGCGATCGCGGCAGCCGCTTCCTTGCTGTGGATCATGGTCGGCTACACAATGGCGTTCGGCGATGTCGGCATCGGCTGGCTGGGCGACGGCAACGCGATGATGCTGACCGGCAGCGGCGACTTGCGTGACGGGCTGACCTTGCCCGAGCCGGCCTTCGCACTGTTCCAGATGTGCTTCGCGCTCATCACCCCCGCGCTGATGGCCGGGGCATGGGTGGACCGCGCGCGGTTCGGCTGGGTCGTGGCGTTCTGCGCGCTGTGGGGTCTCGTCGTCTATGCGCCGGTCGCGCACTGGATCTGGGGCGGCGGCTGGATGGCGAGCGCGTTCGGCACGCTCGACTTCGCGGGCGGGATCGTGGTGCACACCACGGCGGGCATCTCGGCGCTGGTGGTCGCATTGATGATCGGCAAGCGTGCCGGTTTCCCCAAGACGCCGCTCCTGCCGCACAGCCCGGCCCTGACGATGGCGGGCGCGGCCCTGCTGTGGGTCGGCTGGTTCGGCTTCAACGGCGGCTCGGCGCTGGCCGCGAACGGCAGCGCGGCACTGGCCATCATCAACACGCATCTTGCGGCCAGCGCGGCGGCGCTGCTGTGGATCGCGCTGGAAAACCGGCTGGTCGGCAAGCCCACCTCGGTCGGTTTTGCCACCGGCGCGATTGCCGGCCTTGCCACCGTGACTCCGGCGGCGGGCTTCGTAGGGCCCGGCGCGGCGATCGTGCTGGGGCTGGTCGGCACCTCGATCTGCTACGCCGCGATCCAGGTCGTGAAGCAGAAGTGGCAGATTGACGATTCGCTCGACGTCTTCGCCGTGCACGGCGTCGGCGGAATGACCGGGTCGCTTTTGCTGGCCGTTTTCATGACCGATGCGCTGGGCGGCGCGGGCTATGCCCCGGCGATGGACATGGGGCGGCAGCTCCTGGCGCAGGTCGTCGGCGTCGGCGTGGTCGCGGCGTGGAGCGCGGCGGCGACCTTCGTCCTTGCCAAGCTGGTCGCGATCGTCTGGCCGATGCGCGTGGACGACGAGGCCGAGAGCATCGGCCTCGACATCACCAGCCACGGCGAACGTGCGTGGGAGTTCGACTGAGAGGGGCTGCTACTTCGCGGGCGTGTAGCGCAGCACGCCCGC
>CAYRLC010000156.1:3015-4727 GCA_964424995.1 uncultured Croceicoccus sp. | reverse complement strand
CTGCTTCTGTGAGTTGTTGTTGCAGTTGTCGGGTTTCTACATCCATACGAATTTACAAATAGTGGAATATATTTATGGAGTTAATCATATATTTATTGATTGGTGCAATTGCCGGATTTACAGCAGGGCTGTTTGGTGTCGGTGGTGGCTTAATTATTGTGCCAATTTTATATATTGTGTTCACTCAGCTCAATTATGATCCTTCGGTGTTAATGCACATGGCCGTGGGAACGTCATTGGCGACCATTATTGTGACTTCAATCAGTTCAGTCAGTGCGCATCATAAAAAAGGTGCGGTGATGTGGTCTGTGTTCCGTAATCTTGCACCAGGTTTGGTGGTGGGTGCATTTGTGGGAGCAGGCATTGCCGATTTTCTTTCTGGTCAAGGCTTACAGTTACTCATTGGTGCTTTTGCATTGTGGGTCGCTTTTAAAATGTTTAGAGGGGCAAATGTTGCGGTAGCTCCATCTCATCATTTGCCATCTACACCAATGCAAGTCATGGCAGGCGGTGGAATTGGTATTGCCTCTGCAATTTTTGGCATTGGCGGTGGCAGTTTAACTGTGCCGTATTTAAGCCGTTATGGTGTCGTGATGCAAAAAGCTGTGGCAACTTCAGCAGCTTGTGGTTTGCCAATTGCAATTGCAGGCGCATTCGGTTTTATCTGGTTTGGTAAGCAAGCAGAAGTCGCTGTACCGAATACCATTGGTTATATTCATATTTATGCCTTTATTGGTATTAGTGTGATGAGCTTTATTACGGCAAAAGTAGGCGCTAAAGTCGCACATCGCTTATCGCCAGCAATGCTAAAAAAATGTTTCGCCTGTTTGTTGACCACAGTCGGATGTTACTTTGTCTATCAGGGGCTGCGCGCATTTTTCTAATTTCTGCGGGCAGTATTCTTTATTTTTTATCTATTTTCTTTATTTTAAGCCGTGTAAAATTGGCTATAGCGCCATGAAATTGTCAGACAATGTCATGGTTATGTGATCTGTTTCGCAGTAAAAAAGTCAGATGCTTCGTTTGGGACTGTGGTGTTACAGTAAGTTTACTGCTCAATACTTATGCTGTAGCTGTAAATCACACAGTCCTGAACTTCATCGCTGCATCTTATAAAAACAAGATAGGAACAGTATGCAACAACAAGAATCAGAGAGTTTGTCGGAACAAATAGCCCAACATATTGCTGAGCAAATTATTAGTGGTGATTTGGTTGAAGGTGAGCGTATTCAGGAACTGCGCATTGCCAAAGAGCTAGATGTCAGCCGTGGATCGGTGCGTGAAGCGTTGTTGTTATTGGAACGTACCCATCTAATTGAAATTTTTCCGCGCCGCGGGGCAATGGTGACAGAAATGTCGGCACAGCAAGTGCGGGCGTTATTCGATAGCAGCAGTTTGCTGTTGGGCTATATTGTGCAACGCATTGCCGATACGTGGCGCATAGATGAAGCTGAAATCTTACAGCAGCTTTTGCTGCAGTTGGCAGAGCAATGTCGTTTGGGCAATACTGAAAAGTTTTATGATTTAATATTTCAATATTTGGCGCAGCAACCAGACATGGTTGGCAATATCTATTTGATGAAGTTTTATCAGGAATTGTTGCCATCCTTAAGACGTAGCTATTTTTTAACCTTAAATACCTCGCGTCGGGAGTTACAAGAATCTTTGGAATTATTTAAACTGGTGAGTGATGCAATTTTAAGCAGAAAATC
>CAYRLC010000156.1:0-3005 GCA_964424995.1 uncultured Croceicoccus sp. | reverse complement strand
TTATTTATGGAAGATTTTTGCCGACACTTGCGCAACTTGGTGTTGGAATCTCTGACCCGTATGAAACAGATCGAGCTTGCCTGGGCAAGACGTTCACGCCGTTAATTGGGACATTATGCGTTTAAGCAGCTTAAAACTTTCTGGCTTTAAATCTTTTGCCGACAGTACGACCTTACATTTTAAAGCCAACCGTACCGCTGTGGTGGGGCCAAATGGCTGTGGTAAATCCAATGTGATAGATGCCATTCGTTGGGTGATGGGTGAGTCCAGCGCACGTCAGCTGCGTGGTGGCAGTATGCAGGATGTCATTTTTACGGGAACCGCCAAGCGTAAACCGGTAGGCGTGGCCAGTGTAGAACTGCGTTTTGATAATACCTACGGCAAATTAGGCGGTGCCTATAATGCCTATAATGAACTGTCGGTACGTCGACAGGTCAACCGTGATGGCAAGTCCGAATATTTTTTAAATGGTACCAAATGCCGCCGTCGTGACATTACCGATATTTTCTTAGGCACAGGTCTAGGCCCACGTTCATATGCAATTATTGAACAGGGCATGATCAACCGTTTGGTTGATGCCAAACCTGAAGAAATGCGGGTGTTTATTGAAGAAGCAGCTGGCGTGTCACGTTATCAGGCGCGTCGTCGTGAAACCATGCTGCATTTGGATCACACCACACAAAACCTTGCTCGTTTGGAAGATATTGCTGCCGAACTCAAATCACAGCTGAAAACTTTAAAGCGTCAGTCCGAAACAGCCATTCAGTACAAAGCACTTGAGAGTGAAATTCGTACCATTAAAGTAGAAGTGCTGTCTTTTCAATGCGAACACAGTGCACGTTTACAGCAAGAATATACCTTGAGTATGAATGAACTTGGGGAAAGCTTTAAACTGGTACGCTCGGAGCTGACCACATTGGAACATGATTTAACTGCAACCAGTGAATTGTTTCAGCGTTTGATTCAGCAATCGACGCCGTTGCAGCAAGAATGGCAGCAGGCAGAAAAAAAACTGGCTGAATTGAAAATGACACTGGAACAAAAACAAAGTTTGTTTCAGCAAAATACTGCAACCTTATCGCAATTGGAACAACAAAAAGCACAAACCAAAGAGCGTTTGCAGTTAATTGAATTGCAGCTAGAGACTTTGTCCGATCAACAAGATGAACAGCAGCGTAATGTGCAGCAGCAAGACCAGTTAGCGCAGCAACATCAACAGCAGTTGCAGGATTTAAAAGCCCAGCAAAGTGGTCAAACCGAGCAGTATGCACAAATCAAGACACAAGTAGAGCAACAACAGCAAAAACATGTGCAAATGCAGGCACAAAGTGAGCAGCTTGCCAAAAACATCAGCCGAATTGAACAGCAAAAACAAACCCTGACTCAGCAATTTGCACAGATTCAGCAGCAGGATGGGCAAGACAACCTACAGCAATTACACGATGACAAGCAGCGTTTGCAGATGGAATTAGGCGTTTCAGAACAGCTTATTCAGGAAACTACGCTGCAACTGAGTACATTGCAGGCACAGTATCAATCGCATCAAACACAGTGTGCAGCGCTGAAATCCGAAATTCAGATTTTGCAGTCTGAGCAGAAAAATCTAAATCAATTGCTCATTAAGCAAAGTCCCAAAGTGGCAAACGATGTAGTGCAGTTGATGCAAGTATTACAACTTGCAGATACAGCCAAAGCACATGCCAGTTTGATTGAAAAGTTTTTATCTAAATGGCTATCTGCACAGTTGGTCGATTTAAATAGCGCCTTTCAAGACAGCTGCGCACGTCAGTTAAAAGTAAATGCTGTTACAGATCACCAAACATCGGCCATGCAATTGTCTGGCTGTGAATGTTTAAGTGACTGGATTACTGCACCACAAAGTTCTTTGTGGCAGCAGGTTGCGATTGCAGAAAATTTATCACAGGCTTTGGCTTTGCAAACGCAATTGCAAGTAGGGCAATCTATTTTAAGTTTAGATGGTTATCATGTTGGCCCTGACTGGGTGATTGGGGTGTTTTATGATGAAGCCGCACAGGCTGGGCAAGGGGCGCTCAGCCATCGGATTCGTTTGGATGAAATTGAGCAGGCTTTGGTGCTGCAACTGCCACAATGTGAGCAAGCAGAACAGCATTTACCCGAATTGCAGCAACAACAGCAACACATACAACAGCAATTACAGCAGCAACAGCAGGCATTGAAACAGCAGCAACAGGCTGTACAGGCCGTGGATGTGCAAATTGCGAAAGCCGAAAGTGCAGCGCAGGCCTTTGCTGTACAGCAACAGCAGTTGCAAAATCAATTGGCACAGTTAGATGAGCAGCTCGAAGAAGATGCTATGCAAAAAGACGATCTGGAAATTGATTTGCATGCTTTGGCATTTAAACTTGAGCAGGCCTTGCCGCAGTATAAAACCTTGCAATTTCAGGTCGAGCAGCTAAACGAGCAATTTGATACAGCACAACAATCATTTCAGCAGCAGCAACAAGAGCTAGAGTTGCTGCGTCGTCAAGCGGTGCAAACCCAGCAGCAGACTGAATTATTGGAAAAAGATGCCACCTTCTTAAAAGCACAATATCAACAGATTGTGGCGCAAATGGAACAAGCCAAAAAGTTTGTTGATCCAGTCCAACTGGAATTACCTGCGCTGGAAACGCAGTTTAGCGAGCAGCAGCAACAGACTGAAAAACTGCAAAAAACTTGGCAGGAATGGCAAGTAGAATTGAACAGTGTGCAGTCCAAACAGCAGCAATTGACCGAACAGCGTCAGCAACAGCAGCAGCAAGATGAGCAGCTACGTGCACAGCTTGAAGAAAAGCGTTTGGCGTGGCAGTCGGCCAAGTCGGACTATCAGCATTATTCTGAACTGTTAAAAGATTTAAACAGTGAAATCATTACTGGTTTACAAATTGATGTGACTGCACATCAGCAGAAGCTGGCCAAAGCGCAGCAGCAGTTTGATAAATTGGGTGCGGTCAATTTGGCGGCTTCGGAAGAATATGAAGAAG
>CAYRLC010000155.1:0-4960 GCA_964424995.1 uncultured Croceicoccus sp. | reverse complement strand
CACCGAATTCCAGTTCCTCGTCTCCGCCACCCTGCCGCAGCGCGACCGGCAGACCAAGCTCTATCGCGACGTGCTGGAAGCGGCGGGCGACAAGCCGGTGGTGTTCCGCACGGTCGATATCGGCGGCGACAAGTCGCTGCCCTACCTGCGCGCCACCGACGACGGGCTGGACGAGGAGAACCCCGCGATGGGCTGGCGCGCGCTGCGCCTCGCGCTCGAACGCGAAGGGCTGATGAAGGCGCAGGCCCGTTCGCTGCTGGAGGCGGCGGCGGGGCGCACGCTCAACGTGATGTTCCCGATGGTGTCCGAACCGTGGGAGTTCGACGCCGCCCGCGAAGTCTTCGAACGCCAGCTCGAATTCCTGCGCGCGCGGCGCAGGATGCTGCCCGAACAGGTCCGCTACGGCGCCATGCTCGAAGTGCCGGCGCTGGCCGAAGTGCTCGACGTGCTGGCGCCCAAGCTGGCGTTCCTGTCGATCGGAACCAACGATCTTACCCAGTTCCTCTTTGCCGCCGATCGGTCCAATCCCAAGCTCGCCGAACGCTACGACTGGCTGAGCCCGGCGATCATGCGCTTCATGCGCCGGGTCATGCTGAACCTTGCCGGGCACAAGATCGACGTCACCGTCTGCGGCGAAATGGGCGGGCGGCGGCTGGAGGCGCTGGCGCTCATCGGTCTCGGCATCCGGCGGCTGTCGATCACCCCGGCATCGGTCGGTCCGATCAAGGAAATGGTCCGCAAGATCGACACCGCCGAAATCGGCCGCGCGATGGAACGCTGGCTGAGCGAACCGGTGCAGGACTTGCGCGGCGCGATGATCACCTGGGCCGAGGAACGCGGCATAGACTGGGATTGATCGGGATTGATCCCGCCCGATCGTTGCAGCGGGCGGCGGCGGATGAACGCTTCGTCGCTGCGCAATTCCCTTGTGCGGCAAAACAAGTAGCGGGAAATCCTGCAAGGCCGCCTTGACTTGGGTTCCCGGGCGCGCTTGCCTTGCACCGACGCGACACCAGCAAGGGCACAGAGCGAGTGGACGAGAGCGAGATCGAAACCGGCACCGGCCCCGACGCTGTCGAAACCACCGTTGCCGAAGGGGGCTCGGGCGCGGCCCTGAAGGCCGAACGCGAACGCCAGGGCCTCACGCTCGACCAGATGGGAGAGCGCACGAAGATCGCCAAGCGCCACCTCCTGACGCTGGAGGAAGGGCGTTTCGGCGACCTGCCCGGCAAGACTTATGCCGTCGGTTTCGCCCGCAGCTATGCCCGCGCGCTGGGCCTTTCCGAAGCCCCGATCGTCGATGGCGTGCGCGATGCGATGGGTGTCGCAGCCCCGGTCGTGCCGACCCGCAATCTCGACTATCTGGAGCCGGGCGATCCGGCCCGCATTCCGTCATCGGCACTGGCCTGGGGTGTGGCCGCGCTCTTCGTCATCATCCTTGTCGCCGGGTTCTTCGCGTTCCGCGGCTATTTCATGCCGGCCAGCGAACTGCCCGCACTGGAAAGTCCGCCCAGGACGGTCGCCGCTGCCCCGAACGGCGCGCCCGCTGCGCCCGCCGCCGCCCCTGCCGCCGTGCCGGCCGGCGACGTCGCCTTCACCGCGACGGCCGACGGCATCTGGGTCAAGTTCTACGACCGCACCGGCAAGCAGCTGTTGCAGAAGCAGATGGCGCTGAACGAGACGTTCGTGATCCCCGCCGATGCCGATGGCCCGCAATTGTGGACCGGCCGGCCCGATGCGCTGAAGATCACCATCGGCGGCAAGGACGTGCCCCCGCTCGCCACCGGCGAACGGACGGTGAAGAACGTGCCGGTCGATGCCGCTTCGCTCACCGCCCGCCAGCCCGGGCCCGGCCTGCCCACAGCTGCGGCCACCCCCAAAACTCCCGTCGCGGCGGCGCCCGCAACCTAGAATTTCGCATTGCCGGTTCCCCGTTAAGCGCCGGTTCCGCAAGGCCTTGGCATTTGGGCACCCGTACACGAGAACCAGAGAGGTCCGTTTCCCATGAATTCCGTCCGTTTCGCCCGCCTCCGCAACCGCCGCCTTTCGGGCCGGTTTTCGGGGCTGCTGCTCGGCACCCTGATGTCCGCCACGCTGCTGACGCCGATGCCCGCCGCCGCGCAGGACGATTCCGCCGCCCGCATCCGCAAGCTGGAAGGAGAGGTGAAGGCGCTGCAGCGCAAGGTCTTCCCCGGCGCCGACGGCAAGTATTTCGAGGCCGAGATCGTGCCGCAGCAGTCTGCAACCCCGGCGCCCGCGCCCTCGACCGGCGCGGTGACCGACCTGCTTACGCGCATGGACGCGGTGGAATCGGCGATAGCGTCGCTGACCGCCCAGACCGAGGTGAACCAGAACGCGCTGCGCGTGATGAGCGCGCGGATCGACACGCTGGAGGCAAAGGCCCGCCAGCTCGACGCGATCCCGGTCGAGCCCGACGGCGGGATCGGTTCGACGCCCGCGCCCGCGACTGCCGTTCCGTTGCGGCCGACCCCTGCGGTGGTCACCAAGCCCGCGGCCACGCCCGCCCCGGCCCTGTCGCAGGGCAAGCCCGCTCCCGCGCCGGCACCTGCCGCGCCCGCCAAGCTGACCGTCGCCGACATCGAGAAGCCGAGCACCGGCGACAAGGGCGAGGATGCCTACAGCTACGGCTACCGCCTGTGGGACGCCAAGTTCTATGCCGCTGCGCAAAAGCAGCTTGCCGCCACGGTCAAGGAATTCCCCAATCATTCCAAGGCCAGCTACGCGCAGAACCTGCTCGGCCGCGCCTATCTGGATGACAACAAGCCGCGCCCGGCGGCAGAGGCGTTCCTGAAGAACTACCTCGACAATCGTGGCGGCGCTCGCGCGCCCGACAGCCTCGTCTATCTTGCCATCGCCACCATGCAGCTTGGCAACAAGGCCAAGGCCTGCGAAGCTCTCGAGGAATTCCGCCTTGTCTACCCGAACGAGGCGAGCGGTCGTCTCGCCACGCTTTCGGCGGATACCGCGAAGAAGGCGGGCTGCAAGTAATCCCCACGCCGCCGCACCGGCAGGGGACGCAAAAAGGGGGAATGGCGTCGTAACATGAGCCTGCCGATTCGTTTTGCGCAGGAATGCGGGCGATTGGGCCTGACCGAGGGCGAGCCGCTGGGTCTGGCCGTTTCGGGCGGGTCCGACAGCCTTGCCCTCCTGATCATGGCGCAGCAGGTCATCCCGGCGGCGATCCGGGTCGCCACCGTCGATCACGGGCTGCGACCAGAAGCCGCGGAGGAAGCCCGCTTCGTCGCCGCGCTCTGCGCCGATCTGGGCGTGCCGCACGAAACGCTGCAGGTGAATGTCCCGCCCGGCGGCAACGTCATGGCGCGGGCGCGGGGCGAACGCTACGCCGCACTGGGCGCTTGGGCCGGGCGGGAGAAGATCCGCTACGTCGCCACTGCCCACCATGCCGACGACCTGGCCGAAACGCTTCTGATGCGGCTCAACCGCGCGTCGGGCCTGCGCGGGCTGGGCGCGATGCGCGATCGTTCGCTGGTGCCGGGGCGCAGCGACGTGATGATGATCCGCCCGCTCCTGTCGCTGTCGCGCGCCGAACTGGTCAACGTCGTCCAGCGCGCCGGGCTGGAGGCGATCGACGATCCGTCGAACAGCGACCCCGCCTATGATCGCGCCCGGGTGCGGCGGGGGCTGGCCGAAGCCGACTGGCTCGACCCGATGCGGCTGGCGGCGAGCGCTGTCCACTTGCGCGACGTGGCCGACGTGCTGGAATTCGCCGCCCGCCACGAATTCGCGGCACAAGTGACCTCGAGCGAGGACGGGCGCCAGCTTGCCTACAACCCGGCGGCCCCGCGCGCCGTGCGGTTCCGCGTGCTGGAGGAAATCGTCGCCCGCTACGCCACCGAAGGCACTCCGCGCGGCGAGGAACTGGCCCGCCTGCTCGACGCGCTGGAGGCGGGCGAGAAGGCAACGCTGGCAGGCGTGATGTGCACGCCGCGCGCCGGGGTCTGGCACTTCACCGCCGCGCCGCCGCGCAGCGAGGGCTGATCGCGCCCGAAAGAGGCGAAACCCGCGACGTTCGTTTGCTTGTCATTCACCTCGCGCCCCCTACATTACCGGAGGAAAGGTGAGTCCCACGCCCATGAACGAAAACGATCCGCAGCCCTCCGGCAATCCCTGGCTCAAGAGCCTGATGATCTGGGGCGGCATTTTCCTCGGCCTGCTGCTCGTGGTGTCGATGATCGGCGACAAGTCCGCGCCGACCGGCACGCAGATCGCCTATTCCGATTTCCGCGAGAAGGTCGCCTCCGGCTCGGTCCGCGAAGTGCAGATCTCGCCGGACCGGATCACGGGCACGCTGAAGAACGACCAGGCCTTCAGCACCATCCCCGTCGGCACCGATCCGTCGCTGACCACGCTGCTCGCCGATAACAACGTGCGGTACGAGGGCAAGGCCCCCGAAGAGCCGAACCTGCTGCTCTATATCCTTGCGCAGTCGCTACCGTTCCTGCTGATCCTTGGCATCGCGTTCTTCGCGCTGCGCCAGGTGCAGAAGGGCGGCGGCGCGGGCGGCGCGATGGGCTTCGGCAAGTCGAAGGCCAAGCTGCTGACCGAGAAACAGGGCCGCGTCACGTTCGACGACGTGGCCGGCATCGACGAGGCGCGCGAGGAGCTGGAGGAAATCGTCGAGTTCCTGCGCGATCCCTCGCGCTTCTCCAAGCTCGGCGGCCAGATCCCCAAGGGTGCGTTGCTGGTCGGTTCGCCCGGCACCGGCAAGACGCTGCTCGCCCGCGCCATCGCGGGTGAGGCGGGCGTGCCGTTCTTCACCATCTCGGGCTCCGATTTCGTCGAGATGTTCGTCGGCGTCGGCGCGAGCCGCGTGCGCGACATGTTCGAGCAGGCGAAGAAGAACGCGCCCTGCATCGTCTTCATCGACGAAATCGACGCGGTCGGCCGCCATCGCGGCCACGGCCTCGGCAATTCGAAC
>CAYRLC010000154.1:0-4972 GCA_964424995.1 uncultured Croceicoccus sp. | reverse complement strand
TGATCGCTGCGGGTGCGCGAGGTGCGGTAGCGCGTGCCGTCGGGGGCATCGATGTCGATCAGGTGGCCGGTGATCTGCACCACATCATTGGCATGGATGTCCCGGAAATTGTCGGCCACCTCGTCATTGGCGGGGACCAGGTGCCAGTTTGCCGAATGGCCGCCGAATGCGCGCACGCGCGGATCCTGCCACGCCTCTGGCCCGGCCCGCCAGTAATAGAACCGGCCCGACTGGCTAATTGAGACCCGCGAATGCACGTCGGCCCGCGCCCCCTCGCCCCAGGCCACCGCGATGTCGAGCGGGGCATAGTCGGCAAAGCGGTCGCCGATCAGGCCGCCGTAGGAATGGCGCGACAGGACCAGCACTTGCGCATCGAAGGTCGCGACCTTGCGGATGCCGCGCGGATCGGTGCTGATCTCATCGAGGATATACTGTCGCGGTGCGCCCACATGTGCATCGCGCGGAGGTTCGGAACAGCCCGCAGCGATAAGCGCCGCCGCCAGTACCGCAGCCCTAGGCCCGACGGCCCGGATCGCCCCCATCCGCAGTTGCCCCCCGGCCAACCCCGGTCAGTCCATGTGGCGCAGGCCGATGCGCAGGTAATCCCATCCGGTCAAAGCAGTCAGCACCGCCGCGGCCCAGAGCGAACCGATCCCGGCCCAGTAGACGAAATCGACCCCCGGAAACGCACCCACCAGGATCAGCGCACCCAGCGCGATCATCTGGAACGTGGTCTTCCACTTGGCCAGCCGCGACACCGGAACCGACACCTGAACTCCGGCAAGGAACTCGCGCAGGCCCGAAACCATTATCTCCCTGAGCAGGATGACCAATGCGGCAAGGACATGGATCGACGTGATGATGCCGGTATGAACGAGCACGAGAATCACAGCGGCGACCATGATCTTGTCGGCGATAGGGTCCAGGAAGATGCCCAGTCGGCTGACCTTTCCGCTCGACCGCGCGAGCATCCCGTCGAAATAATCGGTGATGCCCGCGATGCAGTACAGCACGTAGGCGATGCCGTGCCCCAGCCGCCATTCAGGCCACCACAACAGGGCCACCAACAGGGGCACCGCGAAAATCCGCGACAGCGTGAGGATATTGGGCAGGGTCAGCATGTCCACGCGCCTTGTGACTCAGAGCGCGGCGGCGCGCAACGGCTGCGGGCAAATGCAACGGCGGGGGTTGTGCGAAAAGCTGGGGACTTTAAGGACGTGGCCGACATTTCCGCATGACCACCATCACCAACCTCCTCGCGCGCCGACGCTTTTTGCCGATCTTCGCCACCCAGATGCTGGGGGCGTTCAACGACAACCTGTACAAGAACGCGATGGTCCTGTTCGTGGTCTACTCGGTCTATTCGTCGACCGCGGAGGAAGCGAAGTTCTCGGCCATCGCATCGGGGCTATTCACCATCCCCTACGTACTGCTCTCCGCCCTGTCGGGGCAGCTTGCCGACATGCGCGACAAGGCGGCCATCGTGCGAGTGGTCAAGCTCGTCGAGATCGGGATCATGGCGGTCGGCGCGGCGGGCCTGCTGCTGGCATGGCAGGGCATCATGGTCACGACTCTGGCAATCCCGCTGATGCTGCTGGCCTTGACCGGGCTTGGCGCGCATTCGACCTTCTTCGGCCCCATCAAGTACGCGATCCTGCCCCAGCACCTGCACAAGGACGAAGTTCTGGCCGGCACCGGACTGGTCGAGGCGGGCACCTATCTCGCGATCCTTACCGGCACGATCCTGGCCGGGTTCATCTCGGTCCAAGTGGCGGCGGCCGTCGTGATGGTGACGGCCGTGCTCGGCTACTTCATGGGTAAGCAGGTGCCCCCTGCCCCGGCGCAGGCGGTGGGCGAGAAGATCGATTTTCACATCGTCCGATCCTCGATCAACGTGGTCAAGGCGACCATGGCCGACAAGCGCGTGTTCTACGCCATCCTCGCCATCAGCTTCTTCTGGACCATCGGCGCGATCCTGTTCATCGAATTTCCGCCGCTGGCCAAGAACGTGCTCACCGCGGGCAAGGCGGTGGCGAGCCTGTTCCTCGTCGTCTTCTCGATCGGCGTGGCCATCGGTTCGACGTCGATCAACGCCTTGCTGAAGAACGAGGTGTCGGCGCGCTATGGCCCGGTTTCGGTGGTCGTGATGGGTCTGTTCATTGTTGCCTTCCACTTGGTGTGCAAGGCATGGCAGCCGCACGACGGGCTTTATACCGTGATGGAATTCGTCCGCCTGCCGCTCGCCATCCCCTTGCTGCTGTGCCTGCTGGGCATCGCAATCGCGGGGGGGATGTTCGTGGTGCCGCTCTACGCATTCCTGACGACGGTGGTGGACAAGTCGCAGACGGCGCGCACGGTCGCGGCGAACAACATCGTGAACTCTGCGGCGATGGCGGGAGGTGCTCTGCTGGCGATCGGCCTGACGCACGTCGGGGTTACCATCGTCGACCAGTTGCTGCTCGCCGCGGTGATGTGCATCGGGTCGGCCTGGCTGGGCTGGATCCTCTATCGTGCGGAGCTGGCGCTTCAGCCCGCCGAATGAGCGGTCAGACGATCATGCTCATGACGACCACGAAGCAGGCGGTATAGGCCATCAGGAACTGGCGGATATCCTTGTAGGTCAAGATCCACTCGCCAGCCTGTTCCGGCGCATCCACGGCGTCCGCGGCCTGCGTCCGGCGACCGAAGATCGGACGGCGCATCGCGGCGCGGAACGGCCGGCGGCGGGGCGGTGCAAGCACGGTCATCAGCGAAGGGGCGGTGGCGGTCTGCATGTTCGGTTTCCGTTGCTTCGGCTCTGGGCCGTTCCACCAAGAAACGTCCGCCCGCTGGTAACCGTTCCTTAACTATATTGTGATCCGACCCTCTCCAAGCCCCCGCACACGGCCGCCCCGGAACGGGACAGTGGGCCGTTAACCACCGTTCCGCGCACGAAATCGCGACCCGCGTCGCAAACAGCGCGGCAACGTATCTCCCAGGTTCTTTCTAGAAAAAATTTCGTCTCGCGTGCCGGGACCGCTCCCGGTCAGGGCTTGCCGGTCCCGGTCAGGGCTTGCCGGCTGCCTTGGCGTTCTTTTTCGCCATGCCGAGAACCAACTTCCACTCTTCCGCCGTCACTTCGCTGACGGACAGGCGCATGAGCTTGACCAGTTCCATCTCGCTCAGTTCTGGCGTTGCCTTGACCTGTTTCAGGGTGACGGGCGCGGCGAGCTTCTCGACCGGCTTGACCTTGACCGCGGCCCACTTGCCCGTCTCGTCCGTGGGGTCGGTGATGCCGGCCACGCTGATCTCGACGATACCGACGATCTCGAGCCCGATGTCCGAATGATAGAAGAACGCCCGGTCGCCCTTCTTCATGGCGGCGAGGTTGTTCTTGGCGCGATGGTTGCGCACCCCGTCCCACGTGCCCTCACCCTGCGCGACAAGATCGTCCCACGAATAGACGTCGGGTTCCGATTTCATCAGCCAGTAGCGTTTGGCCATTGCAGAATTCCTTTGATGGCTCTTGCCGAGCGGTGGCGTTCTAGCGATGCATGTTGCCGGGGCAAGGGTTTCAGGGGGCAGGCTTGTGGAAGGCGAACGGTCCAACCGCGTGCAAGCATGGCATTCGGCAGACCTTCGGCTCGCCTGTATCTGCGCGGCGTTTTTTCTGCTCGCACTGATCGGACTGGCCGAGCCGGCAGGCTACCTCTTCGACGAGCGAACCTACGTGCCGGCCGCGGCTCGGCTCGCACTCGGCATCGACGTCGTCAACCGCGAACATCCGATGTTCGGCAAGGAAGTCATCGCGGCGTCGATCGCCCTGCTCGGCAACGGAACCGCTGTCTGGCGGATCGGTCCCCTCGTCTTCGGAACGCTGGGCATCTGGGCATTCAGCCGCGCGCTCGGAACCTCCACCGGCTCGCGGCGGGTCGAGGCAATCCTGGGCATACTGCTGGCGTCGAATTTCCTGCTCTTCACCTTGTCGCGGATCGCCATGCTCGACAGCATGGTCTTCGGGCTTGTCGGTCTGGGATGCCTGCTGTCCATTCGGCGCCGGTTTGGCGCCGCCGGGATCGCCATCGGTCTGGCCTGTGCCACCAAATGGAGTGCGGCACCGATCCTGCTGCTCCTGCTGGTGGCCGCACCGTCTTTTCGCGCTAGAACGGTTCTCCTTTCCGTGTCGATCGCCGCCTATCTGGTCACGTTCGTGCCCGGACTGCTCGTTGACGACCCACTCCGGCTGCACGACCTGGTCCCGCTCCACTGGGCGATGCTCGAGTTTCATCGAGCGCCGAAACCGGACCACGCGGCGGCAAGCCATTGGTATGCGTGGGTGATCAACAACGCATCGATCTGGATGGCTCCCACGGGTCAGGACGGTCCCCGAAATGTCGTCTTGCTGGCCGGCAATCCCCTGACCATGCCGTTGATCCCGATCGCGCTTGTCGCCGCAGCCGTGATGAAGATTCGCGGAGCGAAGTTGCCTGCCCTCGCCTACGTCTTCCTCATGGCGATCTGGGCGATGGGAGCGAGGCAAGTTCAATACTATCACTACTACTTGCTGCCATCGACCTTCGGCCTGGCCGTACTGGCCCTGGTCATCGACCGCCTGCCGAGATGGCTGGGGGCAGCGAACTGCATATCCGCGGTCGCGGTCTTCGCATGGTTCTATCCGGTGCTGATTTACAATCCCGCGTCGGACGCGCGAAATCTTATGGGGATGCCGGCGTGGCGATTCGAGCCGAAGGAAGTCCGGCCAGCCGCGCCTGGGGTGTATGAAGAGATGCGCAGGAGGCTTGCCTGCCTCGACTTTCCGCGCGACTGTTTCCCCCCGTGGGATGCCAGGATCGACGTAGCCGTCGCCAGATATGACGCGGCCACGCGGAGCGCCGCAGAGGATACCGCAGACGCGAGATAGCAATGTCGAGGGAACGATGGTGGAGCCGAGGGGGATCGAACCCCTGACCTCTACAATGCCATTGTAGCGCTC
>CAYRLC010000153.1:4771-5077 GCA_964424995.1 uncultured Croceicoccus sp. | reverse complement strand
CGATACCGTCGCCGCGCTCAACCACGCGGGCGTGGCGCAGGATTTCACTTATATCTCAACCGCCGGCGGTGCCTTCCTCGAATGGATGGAAGGTAAGGAACTGCCCGGCGTTGCCGCCCTGTCGCTCTAAGCGGCGGCAACATCAAAGAAGAGGGAACGCAAAAATGGACATGACCAAGCAGATCGCAGAGGGGCAGGGCTTCATCGCCGCGCTCGACCAGTCGGGCGGCTCCACGCCCAAGGCGCTGCGGCTGTATGGGGTGGAGGAAAGCGAATATTCCTCGGAAACCGAGATGTTCGACCTGA
>CAYRLC010000153.1:0-4761 GCA_964424995.1 uncultured Croceicoccus sp. | reverse complement strand
ACGACGAGATGTATGCCAAGATCCACGAGATGCGCAGCCGCATCATCACCTCGCCCTGCTTCGGCGGCGGCAAGGTCATCGGCGCGATCCTGTTCGAAAAGACCATGGACGGCATGGTCGAGGGCAAGCCGACCCCGCAGGCGCTGATCGAGCGCGGCATCGTGCCCTTCATCAAGATCGACAAGGGTCTCGAGGACGAAGTCAACGGCGTGCAGCTGATGAAGCCGATGCCCGAGCTCGACGCGCTGCTCACCCGCGCCAAGGGCCTGGGCGTGTTCGGCACCAAGGAGCGTTCGGTGATCAACGAGGCTAACGCCGAGGGCATCGCCGCCGTCGTCGCGCAGCAGTTCGAGGTGGGCCGGCAGGTCCTCGCGCACGGGCTCGTCCCGATGCTGGAGCCGGAATACAACATCAAGGCCGAGGGCCGCGCCGAGGGTGAGCAGATCCTCAAGGCCGAGATCCTCAAGAACCTCGAAAGCATGGACGAGCAGGTCATGCTGAAGCTCTCGATCCCGGTCGAGGCGAACCTTTACGCCGATCTCATCGCGCATCCCAAGGTGCTCGCGGTCGTGGCGCTGTCGGGCGGCTACTCGACCGACGAGGCTTGCGAGAAGCTGGCCCAGAACAAGGGCATGATCGCCAGCTTCAGCCGCGGCCTGCTGCAGGACCTGCGCGCCGGGCAGAGCGACGACGAGTTCGACGGCGTGCTCGGCAAGGCGATCGATCAGATCCACGCCGCCAGCGTGGCCTGATGGCTCGCTACACGCGGGCATGGGCGACCAGATCCACGCCGCCAGCGTGGCCTGATCGCTCTCTACCCGTTCTGAAAAGGGCCGCTCTCCAGTCCGGAGGGCGGCCCTTTTTCGTTACTGGCGGTAATCGATCCGGTAGCTGAAGCGGTAGTCGCCTTCGGGGATCCCCGACTGCGGCTTCTGTGCAGGCAGAACCTCGATCAGCAGGAAGTCGTGATCGCGCACACGCTGCTGCTCGCCTGAAACGAGGTTCACGGTTTCGCGCCAACCGGGCCCGTCGATGCGGGTGGTGACGACCACGCGTCCGGCCCAGACGCATTGCACGCCGGTGGGGCAGCGGCTGTCTTCGTAGAGCTTGATCGGCGTGACGACGATGTCGGAGCCGACCTCGACCGGCTGACCCAGCGCGACATGGCTGCCGACCGGCTGGGACGGGCCATTGTCGACGATGGGCTGGTTCGCCATCGTGGCGCAGGCGCTGAGCGGCGCGGCGAGCATGATGGCGGCAATCGTGGCAAATCGCATTCGTCTCTCCTTGTCCCCGGCCAACGCGCGGGGTGCACCGTGTGCTCCCGAACGCTCCGCTTGCGCAGGGCAGCGGCAAGGCATAGGGCGCAGAACATGTCCGCGAAGCTCCCTGACTGCCAGCTGTATCTGATCTCGCCGCTCGACGTGACCGGTGCGTTCCCCGATCGCCTTGCCCGCGCCCTCGATGCCGGGGAGGGATTGGCGACCGCGTTCCAGTTCCGGTTGAAGGACGTGGACCAGCACGAGGCGGCGCGCCTCGCCGACCCGCTGCAGCGCATCTGTGCCGACCGCGACGTCGCCTTCATCGTCAACGATTCGGTCGCGCTGGCCAAACGGCTGGGGGCCGACGGCGTGCACCTGGGGCAGGGCGACGGCGACGTAAGGGAAGCGCGCGAGGCCTTGGGCCGCGAGGCGCAGATCGGGGTGACCTGCCACGCCAGCCGCCACCTCGCCATGCAGGCGGGTGAGGACGGGGCGGACTACGTGGCCTTCGGGGCCTTCTTCCCCAGCGATACCAAGGTAAGCGAGCACAGGGCGGGTATCGCTTTGCTCGACTGGTGGTTCCGCGTCTTCGAACTGCCCAGCGTGGCCATCGGCGGCATCACCCCTGCCAATTGCGGCCCGCTCGTCAGCGCAGGGGCCGATTTCCTTGCCGTGTCGAACGCCGTCTGGGGCGGGGACGAGGCGGCCGCGGTCAAGGCCTTTGCCAAGGCCATGGCCGAAGCGCCCGCGCCCGATCCCGATAGCGAGCCGATGGAATTGCCCGAAGAAGGCGATTTCGCCGAAGAGGACTGAGCAGTCCGGCCAGACTTGGCGCGCGGCCGGACCCAAGCCCGGCCTCGTGCGTTTCCCGGTGACAATAACGTCATAAGTCTTCGGGAAACCTGCATGATGCGCAAATCCGCTCTTCTCCTCGGCCTTCCCGTGATGCTGGCCCTGTCGGCCTGTTCGGACAACAACGAAAACGCGCCCGCGGCCGAGGCGAGCGCCACCGCTGCCCCCGAGACCGACGGCAATCTGGCCGACGCGATGCGAAGCAACGACCGCGGCGACGCGAAGATCACGGATCTGCCCGACAGCGAGGAACGCCCCATCATGCAGGCGCAGGTCGTGCTCGACCGGCTGGGCTTCTCGCCCGGCGTGATCGACGGCAAGACCGGCATTTCGACGACGAATGCGGTAAAGGCGTTTCAGGAGGCGAACTCGCTTGAGACGACCGGCAAGCTCGACGACGCGACGAATCAGGCACTGGCCCGGTGGACTAATATCGCCGCGACCCGGGTTGTGACGATCCCCGAGGATTTCGCCATCGGCCGGTTCGAGAAGATCCCCGAAGATGCGGCCGACCAGGCGAAGATGACCAAGCTCGGTTACGAATCGCTGGACGAGAAACTGGCCGAGCGATTCCACACGACGGTCGAGACGCTCAAGATGCTCAACCCGGGCGGTATGCCTGCGACGGCCGCTGGCGCGGGCACTGCGGCCACGCCTGCCGCCACGCCGTCACCGACGCCAACGCCGAGCGCGACGGCAACCGACGCCAGCTCGGCCGAAGCCGGACCCGTCAGCGTGTTCCGGGCCGGGCAGCAGATCCGCGTCCCCAACATCGGCGGCGACTTCATCGACGCCAAGGCCGACACCGACAACGAATGGCGCGAAACGCTGCAGTCTCTGGGCGTCGGCACCGACCAGCCCAAGGCCGCGCGTATCGTGGCGGACAAGTCGGACAGCACGCTTCGCGCCTACGATGCGCAGGACAAGCTGATTGCCGCCTTCACCATCACCAGCGGATCGAGCCACGACCCGCTGCCGATCGGCGACTGGAAGATCCTCGGCATCGCTTACAATCCGCCGTTTGCCTACGATCCCTCGCTGTTCTGGGATGTACCCGACAGCGAGGAGAAGCAGCAGCTTCCGCCGGGGCCGAACGGGCCGGTCGGCGTGGTCTGGATCGACCTGTCGAAGGAGCATTACGGCATCCACGGCACCCCGCACCCCGAAACGATCGGCAGGGCGGAAAGCCACGGCTGCGTGCGCCTGACCAACTGGGACGTGGCCCGCCTTGCGCAGATGGTGTCGCAGAGCACGAAGGTCCATTTCCAGCCATGAGCAAGCAGGCTGCCCCTGTCGCGCAGCGCCGGAGGCACGGTTTCTGGCACAGCCTGAAGCTGGTTACCGTGACGGCGACGGTCACTTCGGCGGCATGGGTCGTCGGATTGGCGATGAACGGGGGCAGCCTGTTCAGCTACCAGGCGCCGGCGCGAGACGATGCGCCGGTCTCGTTCCAACAGGGTGGTGCGCCTCCTTCGCTGAGCCAGCAAGCGCAAAGCCGGAGTGCGGTGGCGGCATCTGGCATGGCGTCATCCCCCGGCGGTCTGCGCATCCCGGTGGAAGGCATCGCGACCAGCGCGTTGGTCGACACGTTCGACGCCCCCCGCGGCGAGCGGCGACACGAGGCGCTCGACATCATCGCGCCGCTCGGCACGCCGGTGGTTGCGGCGGCGGCGGGACGATTGGAAAAACTTTTCGTGTCCGAGGCGGGAGGCAATACGATCTACGTGCGCAGCCCCGATGGCGCGCGGATGTTCTACTATGCCCATCTCGACACCTATGCTCCCGGCCTGAAGGAAGGCGACTTTATCAATGCCGGGCAGCGCATCGGCACCGTGGGTATTTCGGGCAATGCCGATCCCGCGGTACCGCACCTGCATTTCCAGATCCTTCGCATGATGCCGGACGAGCCGTGGTGGAAGGGCACGCCGGAAAATCCCTATCCGCTGCTCATCGCGCCGAAGGCACCCGGGCCGACCACCTGATGAAGCGCGGTCGATCGAACGCGGCACTGGTGACAAGGCGGTAGACAACGCCCGGCGGCACCCGCCGAAGCATTGCATTTGCGGGTCAGTTCCCTATCTGCGAAATCCATCGGCAGGAGGGACTTCATGGCTACGCACACCACTCGCATGCTCATCATCGGCTCGGGCCCGGCAGGGCTGTCGGCGGCGATCTATGGCGCGCGGGCGGGGATGCAGCCGATCGTGGTGCAGGGGCTTCAGCCCGGCGGCCAGCTGACCATCACCACCGATGTCGAGAACTATCCCGGCTTCCGGGACGTGATCCAAGGCCCGTGGCTGATGCAGGAGATGGAGGCGCAGGCCGTCCATGTCGGCACGCGGATGATGTGGGACACCATCGTCGATATCGATATCGCGGGCGGAACGCCTTTCACGGCGAAAGGTGACAGCGGCGATCTCTACGTCGGCGACGTGCTGGTCATCGCCACCGGCGCGCAGGCGAAGTGGCTCGGCGTCGAAGGCGAACAGGCCTGGTCGGGCAAGGGCGTTTCGGCCTGCGCGACATGCGACGGGTTCTTCTATCGCGGCAAGAAGGTCGTCGTCATCGGCGGCGGCAACACCGCGGTGGAAGAGGCGCTGTACCTCACCAACCATTCCGACGACGTGACCCTGATCCATCGCCGCGA
>CAYRLC010000152.1:0-5382 GCA_964424995.1 uncultured Croceicoccus sp. | reverse complement strand
TACCCTGCTGATGACGTTCTTCTTCCAGGAGATGCCGGAGATCGTGCGACGCGGGCACCTCTTCCTCGCCCAGCCCCCGCTCTACCGCCTGACCGCCGGGAAAGAGAGCCGCTACGCCCGCGACGATGCGCATCGCGCGGAACTGGAAGCGACCGTGTTCAAGGGCAAGAAGGTCGAGGTCGCCCGCTTCAAGGGTCTTGGCGAGATGAACCCGCAGCAGCTGCGCGAAACGACGATGAGCGTCGAGAGCCGCAGCCTGATTCGCATCACCCTGCCCGCCGAATTCGAACAGCGCGCCAGTGTCGGCCGCCTTGTCGACGAGCTGATGGGCCGCAACCCCGAACACCGCTTCAATTTCATCCAGAACCGCGCCAGCGAGCTGGACCGCGACCTGATCGACGCCTGACATGCCCACTTCTGCATGGCGCGTCACGTCCGGCAAGGGCCATCGGCTGGTCGTCTCGCTGATAGCTGCCGGCTCGCTACTGCTGCTGGTCGGCATCATCGCAGCTGTTCTCACGATGCGGTCGATCGGCGAGGATACCGACGATGTCGAGGCGACGCTGGAAACCCAGGCGGTCATCAATCGCATCGCCGCGCTCAACGAACAGGTGGAAACCGGGCGGCGCGGCTTCCTCATCAACGGCGGGGACATCTTCGCCAAAACGACCATCGATGCGCTAGACAGCCTTGCCGACGTCATTGCTTCGTCGGACGCCCTGTTCGACAGCACGCCCGCGCAGACCGCGCGCTTCGTCGATCTCAGGGGATTGGCGACCAAACGCGACATGCTGGTGCGGAGCGAGCTGGCACAGTCCGACCGCATGACACAGGTGGAGGCCGACAGCTTCAACTCCGATGCCGCGGTCTTGATCGCCCGCGAGATCCGGGCGCTGTCCGGCGTGATGGCCGAACGCGAGAAGGAGCGACTGTCGGAGCGAAACGCCAGTCAGTACGAATCACTGAAGCAATTCTACGCCATTGGCGGCATCTCGCTGCTTCTGCTCGTCGCAGTCATGATGACTGTGCTGATTGTGGTGATCCGCTTCAATCGCGCGCTCTCGATCGCGGAGGCCGACTTGCGGCAAGCCAACGAAGGACTGGAAGAAGCTGTAGCGGAGCGCACAACCGAACTGCGCCGGGCCAACGCCGAAATCCAGCGTTTCGCCTATATTGTCAGCCACGACCTGCGCTCGCCGCTGGTCAACGTGCTGGGCTTCACTTCGGAGCTGGAGGCGGCGGGCAAGGTGGTGAAGGCGCATCTCGACTCCTTGCGCGAAACCCATCCCGACCTTGCGACGCGCGACCTTGCCTTCGCGGTGGAGGAGGACCTGCCCGAGGCACTGGGCTTTATCCGCACGTCGACCGAGAAGATGGACCGGCTGATCAATTCGATCCTCGAACTCTCGCGCCAGGGCCGCCGCACGCTGACGCCCGAGAAGATCGACATGAATGGCCTGGTCGAGAACGTCGTCTCGACGCTCTACCAGCGGGCGCAGGAAGAAGGCGCGACGGTCGAGGTCGCCGACCTGCCACCGGTGGAAAGCGATCGGATGGCAGTCGAACAGATCATGGCGAACCTGGTCGAGAACGCGATCAAGTACCTCAGCCCCGACCGCGCGGGCCAGATTCGCATCGGCGGCAAGCGCGAGCGGGCGATGGTCCATTACGACGTGATCGACAACGGGCGCGGCATCGCGCCGGGCGATCACGACCGGGTCTTCGAACTGTTCCGCCGTTCGGGCAAGCAGGACAAGCCCGGCGAAGGGATCGGCCTTGCCAACGTGCGTGCGCTGGCCCACCGTCTGGGCGGCAATGTCACGGTTCAATCGGAACTTGACCAGGGCGCGACATTCCGGCTTTCACTCCCCAGCAAATTCCGACCGGCAGAGGACGCATGAACGCACAGCAGCACGTCAACATCGTGATGGTGGAAGATGACGAAGGTCACGCCCGCCTGATCGAGAAGAACATCCGCCGCGCCGGTATCTCCAACGATATCCGTCACTTCCTCGACGGGACATCGGCGCTCGACTATCTGTTCAACGATCCGCATGGTCCGGCCTTCAACGGGCCGGCGCTGATCCTGCTCGACCTCAATCTGCCGGATATGAGCGGCACTTCGATCCTCGAGAAGGTGAAGAGCGACGACAAGCTGAAGCGCACGCCGGTCGTGGTGCTCACCACCACAGACGACAAGGTCGAGATCCAGCGCTGCTATGATCTGGGCTGCAACGTCTATGTGACGAAGCCGGTCAATTACGAGAGCTTCGCCGACGCAATCCGGCAGCTGGGCCTGTTCCTGTCGGTCATCCAGGTTCCCGATCAGGCTAGCTGACCTGTCAGGCCAGCACGATATGGGCGCTCCCAGCCGTATCCTATACGTCGACGACGATGCCGGCTTGCGGCGTCTGGCGCAGCGCGCGCTGGAGCGGCGCGGCTTCGAGGTCGTGCCCGCCGAAAGCGCGGACGCTGCGCTGGCCTTGTTGGCGCAGGAACAGTTCGCGCTGGTCGCCATCGATCACGAGATGCCGGGCCGCGACGGGCTTTCGCTGCTGGCCGACATCGTCGCCATGAACGATGCGCCGCCCGCCGTCTTCGTGACGGGCACAGACGAGAGCCGGATTGCGATCGCTGCGCTCAAATCCGGCGCGGCCGACTTCGTGGTCAAGGCGGTCGGCGACGATTTCTTCGATCTCCTCGCCAACAGTTTCTCGGCCGCTCTGGCCAAGGTCGCGCTCGAACGTGCGAAGGTAAAAGCGGAGCAGGACCTGCGCGCCGCAAACGAACGGCTGGAACTGATCCTCGGCGAAATCCACCACCGGATCGCCAATTCGCTCGCCATCGTGTCGACTTTCGTGTCGATGCAGGCCCGCGCCACCGACAACGAGGCCGCCGCCGCCGCCCTGCAGGAAACCAACTACCGCATCCAGGCGGTCGCGCAGGTCCATCGCCGGCTCTACACCTCGCCCAGCACCGACACGGTCGAACTGGACGATTATCTCGCCAGCCTGCTCGACGAACTGCGCTCGGGCATCACCGCCGAAAGCGCGCCAATCACCCTGTCCCTCACCGCCGAACGGGTGGAAGTGAAGCCCGACAACGCGGTCTCGGTCGGCGTGATCGTCGCCGAACTGGTCAGCAACGCGATCAAGTACGCTTTCGCTCCGGGTCAGAAAGGAGAGATCGTCATCAGCCTCCATGCCGGCGAGACGGGCGGCTTTCGTGTCGAGGTCGCCGACAATGGGCGCGGCTTCACGTTCGACACCGTGGCGACGGGTACGGGCCTCGGCATGCGGATCGTCCGCGCGACGGCGGGCGGGCTGGGCAGCGATCTCAAGCAGGTTCCCTGCGACATCGGCAGCCGCCTCGTCCTCGACGTTCCGGCCCCGGCGGCGAAGGGCTGACCCTCCTTTCCGTCAGGCGCGACTGCCTTGCCCTGCTGCGCTGCACAAGATAGCGTCCCCGGCAAGATCGAGAGATACGGGATACCCCAGATACCATGACGACGCGCTTCGAAGGTACCAGCAACTATGTCGCGACTGATGACCTGAAGGTCGCCGTCAATGCCGCCGTCACCTTGCGCCGCCCCCTGCTGGTGAAGGGCGAACCGGGCACCGGCAAGACGGTCCTGGCCCACGAGATAGCCAAGGCGACCGGCGCGCCGCTGATCGAATGGAACGTCAAGTCCACGACGAAGGCTCAACAGGGCCTCTACGAATACGACGCGGTCGCGCGCCTTCGCGATGGGCAACTCGGCGACGCCCGCGTCCACGATATTTCGAACTATATCCGCAAGGGCAAGCTGTGGGAGGCTTTCACCTCGCCCGAACTGCCGGTGCTGCTGATCGACGAGATCGACAAGGCCGACATCGAGTTTCCGAACGACCTGCTGCAGGAGCTCGACCGGATGAGCTTCGATGTCTACGAAACCGGCGAGCGGGTCGCGGCGCGCGAGCGTCCGATCGTGGTCATTACCTCGAACAACGAGAAGGAATTGCCCGACGCGTTTCTGCGCCGCTGCTTCTTCCACTACATCAAGTTCCCCGACGCCGACACGATGCGCGAGATCGTCGAGGTGCACTTCCCCGGCATCCAGAAGAACCTCGTCACCAAGGCGATGGAGATCTTCTACGAACTGCGCGATGTGCCGGGCTTGAAGAAGAAGCCCAGCACCAGCGAGCTTCTCGACTGGCTGAAGCTGCTGCTGGTGGAGGACATGCCGCTCGACGTCCTGCAGAACCAGGATCCTACCAAGGCGATCCCCCCGTTGCACGGCGCGCTGCTCAAGAACGAGCAGGACGTGATGATGTTCGAGCGCCTCGCCTTCATGGCCCGGCGGCAGGGGCGATGAGCGCAGCCTACACCGGTCGCTGTCTGTGCGGCGAGGTTACGGTGCGCGCCGATAAGGCCCCCATCGCAACCCGTCAGTGCTGGTGCCGCCAATGCCAGTCGCTGGCGGCGGGCGGGCCGACCAATAATGCCATATTCCGCGTTGCCGACCTGACGGTAGCGGGTGCGCTTGGCCATTCGTCGTGGCAGGCGGACAGCGGCAATACCCTCAGCTTCCACTTCTGTTCGAAGTGCGGAACGCAGGTCTACGGTCAGAGCTCGGCCCGCACCCATCTCATGACCATGCGACTGGGCATTTTCGACCAGCCACACGACCTGAAGCCGGCCATGGCGATCTGGACCGACGAAGCCCCGGACTGGGCGGTGATCGACCCGGCCATGGAAAGCTATCCGCGCCAGCCCCCTGCCCCTCCGGCGGACTGATCGATGTTTCTCAATTTCCTCGACGAACTGCGCGCCGCCGGTATTCCGGCCAGCCTGAAGGAGCATCTCACGCTGCTGGAGGCGCTGGACAGCGACGTGATCGAGCAGACGCCCGAGGCGTTCTACTACCTGTCGCGCGCGACTTACGTGAAGGACGAAGGCCTGCTCGACCGGTTCGACCAGGTGTTCCAGAAAGTCTTCAAGGGCGTCTTCACCGATTACGGTCAGGACGCGGTCGACATTCCCGAGGAATGGCTGAAGGCCGTGGCCGAGAAATTCCTGACGCCCGAGGAAATGGCGAAGATCGAGTCCTTGGGCGACTGGGACGAGATCATGAAGACGCTGAAGGAGCGGCTCGACGAGCAGAAGGGCCGGCACCAGGGGGGCAACAAGTGGATCGGCACCGGCGGCACCAGCCCGTTCGGCAACGGCGGCTACAACCCCGAAGGAATCCGCATCGGCGGCGAGAGCCGGCACAAGCGCGCGATCAAGGTCTGGGAAAAGCGCGAGTTCGCCAACCTCGACAACACCCGCGAACTGGGCACGCGAAACATCAAGATGGCGCTGCGCCGCCTGCGCCGTTTCGCGCGCGAGGGCGCGGCCGAC
>CAYRLC010000151.1:0-5419 GCA_964424995.1 uncultured Croceicoccus sp. | reverse complement strand
GGAGCGCGCAGTGTCGGCTCCGGGGGCGGAGAGCTGGCGGTCGGCTTTTGGCGCGATTATTTCTTGGTCCTGATGGCCACGAAGGGGTGGGACGCCGTCAATTCTTTTCTTGTATAATAGCTGCGGACTCAACTTCTGCGGCCATCACACGCAATATCCGATCAAGAGTCAGCACGACCAAGTGCTTCCAATCATTTTCGTTTAGAGCTCCATTGCGCGCAATCTTTTCGGCAACCCAAGATGAGTTTCGCACCTCAAGGAACGGCCATGTATAGGTGGGCATTTCTGGATTAGCGAGACGCGGGAGCGGTGAGTTGATCGTCAGAAGCCAATCGGAAGACTCCTCACTAACTTCATGAGCTTCAACCCCTCCAAACTCGATCAAAACGCTGGTTCGCTCTGCATGATATGCAAACGTCGCTTCTACTTTAAGACGGTCGCCATCGAATGAACCGCCCACGAAACTCAGAGGCAACTGCGGTAGATCAGGAAGCGGTTCCCATCTCAAAATTTGATTTTTCGGCCCGGACATTCGCAGAATGTGCCAAGGAACCGGCACATCCGCAATTAGGGTCGAAAGCCGACAATCCGTTGCCAGCTAATACGATCCAAAAACGACCATTCCCGATACATCCGACCGAGACGCGCCTGATACGAAAACACCCCCTCGCCGGCTGCGGCAAGGGGGTGCTGTCAGGTCTTTTCCAGTTTCGATCAGCGCAGCGAGACGACGTTGTCCGAAACGCGCGGGTCCTCGCGGTCGCCGCGGTAGAGGCTGTTCATCGGTTCGTCGTCGACGGTTGCCACCGGGCCGGTGCCGAAGCCGTTGAACCCGGTCCGCATCGCCGCGCCGTATGCGCCGAGCATTCCGACCTCGATGTAGTCGCCCGCCCGGATGTCGCCGGGCAGCTGGAACGGGCCTTCCATGAAGTCCGCATCGTCGCAGGTCGGGCCGTAGAACGCGAAGTCCTCCGCCGTCACGTCGTTGCCCGCCGTGCCGTCGGCCGCGATGCGACGGACGGGGAAACGCCAGCCGATGTGCGCGGCATCGAACAGCGCGCCATAGGCGCCGTCGTTGATGTACAGTTCATGGTCGCGGCGCTTTTCAACGCGCACGATCATCGAATTGTATTCGGCGCACAGCGCACGACCGGGCTCGCACCACAGTTCGGCGTTGTAGGCGATGGGCAGCGCGTAGAAGTGCTGGTGGATGATCCGGAAATAATCCTCCAGCGGCGGAGGCTCCATGCCCGGATACATCGACGGGAAGCCCCCGCCGACGTCGATCATGTCGATGACCACCGACGCCTCGGCAATCGCCGCGCGCACACGCTCCAGCGCCTGAACATAGGCGAAGGGCGTCATCGCCTGCGAACCGACGTGGAAGCACACGCCCAGCCAGTCGGCAACCTGGCGGGTCGCCTGCAGCAGGGCCGCGGCGTCAGCCAGGTCGACACCGAACTTGGCGGCGAGCGACAGCTCCGAATATTCCGACGAGACGCGCAGGCGCACGCAAAGGCGCAGATCCTTCGCATCCTTCGTGGCGCGCACGATCTTCTCCAGTTCCTCGACCGAATCGAGGCTGAAGGTGCGGCAGCCGTGCTCGAAATACGCCTCTTCGATCGCACGCTCGGTCTTCACCGGGTGCATGAAGCACAGCGTCGCTTCGGGCAGGGTTTCGCGGACCAGACGCACTTCGGCGATCGAGGCCACATCGAAGTGGCTCACGCCCGCATCCCACTGGATGCGCAGCAGGTCTGCCGAAGGGTTCGCCTTCACCGCATAGAGCACCTTGCCCGGAAACTTCTCGACGAAGAAACGGGCGGCGCGCGCCGCGGCATGCGGGCGGTTGAGAATGACCGGTTCGTCCGGAGCGAGCGCGCGGACTACAGCAGTGGCGTCAGGATGATGGTGCAACTCAAGGGACCCCCAAAACAAAGCGTTTCAGACAAGGGCTGCCTTGCGGTTTGGGAAGTCCCCTTGGGGCAGCGAGGGGCGCATATAAGTCAGCGGCGATGAACTGCAAGTTTAAATCGCGGTTCTAGGCCGGGTTTTTGGTGACAAGATCGTGACAAAGCCACCTGCGGCGATGCGTCCGGAAATGCTGAAACGGGGTGGTACATGCCGCTTCATACCCGCAGCGGAGCGGATCGTTGCACCGCTTGCCACGGGGCGTGGCCGCCGTGCGCCGGCACGCGGGGGCCCGCGGCAGGACGTTCAGCCGTGCAGACCGTTCGAGGTCGTACCGTGCGACAGCGCGCCGGACACCATCATGTAGAGATCGCCGCCGGTCTTCGCCGCGTCGGGCCCGATGTTGCGGTAGCACGCCTTGAGCAGCGTCTCCTCGCCCAGCGGATCGAGCGGTTCGGGCCGCGATTCGATGATCTCGCGCAAGCGCCGGTCATCCGCCTCGCGGTCGCCGGACAGATCACCGAGCCGTTCGAGCACGATCGGCAGCGCCGCCGGCGTGCGTTGCGGGTCGAGCGCCGAAAGCAGCAGCAGCCCGTCCAGCGACATGGCCCGCGGCAGGGTCACGCCCTTCATCAGCACGATCAGCGGCGTGCGACCGACCGGATCGAACAGGAAGACGTAGAGGTTGCCGGACATCGGGAACATCCAGCCCGAAAACGTCAGCCCGGCCCCTTCCATCACGACATCGATCATGCCGCTCTCGTTCAATCGGAAGATGCCGTAGTCGTGGAACAGCTCGCCCGGCATGACCACCGATGGCCGGGAGGTGCGCCAGAACCCCTCGTAAGTCGATGCCTTGAAAGCGATTTCCGGCTCCGACACGTCGGCGATGCGCGCGAAGGGGCCATCGGCGGCGGTGACCAGCCGGCCCAGCCCGCCGCTGCGCATCGAGATACCCACCCGCTTGGCGAGTTCGGACGTGTCCTCGTACCAGTCGGCCACGGTCAGGCGCGGGAAATGGGTGCGGAACACACCGGTCAGCTTGGCGAGATTGTGTTCGCCGGGATGGATCGAACCCTTCACCCAGCGGCCGACGAGAGATTTGTCGACACCCACTTCCTGGGCGATCGCCACCCGGCTGAGCGACGACGCCTTCAGCAGCAGATCCAGCTTTTCTGCGAGATTCGCGACCCGATTCATGACGGTGGGAATAATGGCTTGCGCGATATTTGCAACCGAGTTGCACCAAGGTTGCATCGCGATGCGCAGTCCGGTGCAACTCGATAAGACATATGACACATCGTACAAACCGGGGGTCTCGATACCGGTTGGGGGACTGGTATCGGCGGGTCGCACCCCGTCTGCGGTTTTATGATCGCAGTGACAGAAACGGTGCCTCGGGGGAGTGTCCGTCTCTCATCGGCACAGGGCAGTCGACGCCCGTTCCAGCGTCGTCTGCCCGTTGCAGGCGGAGCGTGAAAGCGCTCCTGCGGTCGGAAGGGTCGCCCAAACGACTCGCCAGCCGCCACTTGCTGGCCTGGATTGGCGTGAGCCGTCCGCAGGCAACGGCAAGGGGTTGGGGATTGCCGCGAGGCCGTTTGTCCGGACGGCCCTTTGCAGCGCCCGACCCCGATGCAGGCTTTGTCCGAGCCTCGCCATCCTGCCGGACGGCTCCGCCAGTTTCCCCGGATGGTCCGCCAAACGAAGCCGCAAGGCGGTGGCGCGATCCGCTCGGCTCGTCAGCTCAGGCGGTCGCGAAAGGCGTCGTAGCCGAAGCCCTTCACCTTATCGAGCATGCCCGTCTCGCTGTCCCACAACCAGATCGAAGGGAGCGGCACGCCGTTGAAGGTGTTGGTCTTCACCATCGAGTAGTGCCCCTGGTCGAGGAACGCGAAACGCGCGCCCGGCTCGGGCTTCACCGGCAAGCGATAGTCACCGATGACGTCGCCGGCGAGGCAGGATGGCCCACCCAGACGGATCGGATCGACACCCGCTTCCTCGGGCAACTCGCCCAGCATCGCCGGACGATAGGGCGCCTCGATCACGTCGGGCATGTGGCAGGTGGCCGACACGTCGGTGATGCCGAGCGGCATGCCGTTCCAGTGCGTGTCGAGCAGCGTGCCGACAAGGATGCCGGCATCCAGCGCCACCGCCTCACCCGGCTCCATGTAGATCTCGCAGCCGGTGGTATCGCGCACGTCGATCAGGAAACGAACGAGGTCGTCGCGCTGGTAGTCGCTTCGCGTGATGTGATGCCCGCCGCCGAAGTTCAGCCACTTGAGATCGGGGATCACGTCCTCCAGCCAAGGGAGCAGCGATTCCCAGGTGCGCTTCAGCGGCTCGAAATCCTGCTCGCACAAGGTGTGGAAGTGGATTCCGTCGATCCCCTCGAGGTGCGCCTCGGTCAGCTGGTCGACCGGGAAGCCCAGCCGCGAATGGGGGGCACAGGGGTCGTAGCGGGGCACTTCGCCCTCGGCATGCATCGGATTGATGCGCAGGCCCACGTCGAACGATTCGCCGCGGTTGCGTGCCGCCTCGATCACCGGTTTGAACCGGTCGTGCTGCATCGGCGTGTTGAAGATCACATGGTCGGAGAGCCGCAGGATCTCCTCCATGTCCTCTTCCTTGTAGGCCGCGCAGTAGGTCGCGATCTCGCCGTCGTAATGCTCTGCCGCCAGCAGCGCTTCCCACAGGCCTGAGGTGCAGACCCCGTCGAGATACTCCCCGATGGTCGGCGCGACCGACCACATCGAGAATGCCTTCAGCGCCGACAGCACCTTGATCCCCGCCCGGTCGCGAATGTCGGCCAGAACGCGCAGATTGGCGCGCAGCTTGGCCGCGTCGACCACGAAGGCCGGGCTGTCGACGAGATTCAGGTCGAAATGCGCAAATGCGCCGGGATCACCCGCACGGGTTTCCATCGCTTCCCCCTCCGGTCAGGTCAGTCGACGCAGATCGCGCGCACGCGCTTGCCGTCGACGACTTCGGCATAGCAGCCGAACAGCGCATCGTCCTTCTGGCATTGCCCGACAAGCTGGCCGTCCGCCGGTTCGCCGGGCTCCGGGCTCGCGCTCGTCACGCACTTGCCGTCGCATTCCTGGCTGTCGCGGCAGGCCTTGCCCGCGTCGGCATAGGGATGGACGCAGATCTGGCTCTGCATCCGGCCCCGCCGATCGAGAAAGCCGCCCGCCGCCTGGCAGGTCGCCGCATCGACCGTGCCGGTCGCGACGGCGCCCTGCGCATCGGGTGCGGCCACGGCCTGGTCGGTGTCCGCCGCCGCCTGCGTACAGGCGGCGAGGATCAGGAGGGCGGGTGCAAGGAGAAGTGCGCGCATATCGCTTAAAACGGCAGCGGCGCGGGAAGTTCCTCGACCGTCCACGGCAACCCGTGTTCGTTCAGCATGTCCATGAAGGGATCGGGATCGAACTCCTCCATGTTGAACACGCCCTCGCCCTTCCACTTGCCGGTCAGCATCATCGCCGCGCCGATCATTGCGGGGACGCCGGTG
>CAYRLC010000150.1:0-5448 GCA_964424995.1 uncultured Croceicoccus sp. | reverse complement strand
CCGTCAGACCGGCAAGACCGCCGTCGCGATCGACACCTTCATCAACCAGAAGGGCCCGAACTCCGGCACCGACGAATCGAAGAAGCTGTACTGCATCTACGTCGCCGTCGGCCAGAAGCGCTCGACCGTCGCGCAGATCGTGCGCCAGCTCGAAGAAAACGGCGCGATGGAATACTCCATCGTCGTCGCCGCGACCGCTTCGGAACCGGCTCCGCTCCAGTACCTCGCGCCTTACACCGGCGTGACCATGGGCGAATTCTTCCGCGACAACGGCATGCACGCCGTTATCGTATATGACGACCTTTCCAAGCAGGCCGTCGCCTATCGCCAGATGTCGCTGCTGCTGCGCCGCCCGCCGGGCCGCGAAGCCTATCCGGGCGACGTGTTCTATCTCCACAGCCGCCTGCTGGAACGCGCCGCGAAGATGAACGATTCGCTGGGCGGTGGTTCGCTCACCGCGCTGCCGATCATCGAAACCCAGGCGGGCGACGTGTCGGCCTACATTCCGACCAACGTGATCTCGATCACCGACGGCCAGATCTTCCTTGAAACCGGCCTGTTCTATCAGGGCATCCGTCCGGCCATCAACGTCGGTCTGTCGGTGTCGCGCGTCGGTGGTGCGGCCCAGACCAAGGCGATGAAGAAGGTGTCCGGCTCGATCAAGCTGGAACTGGCGCAGTACCGCGAAATGGCGGCCTTCGCCCAGTTCGGTTCGGACCTCGACGCTTCGACCCAGCGCCTGCTCAACCGCGGTGCGCGTCTGACGGAACTGCTGAAGCAGGCCCAGTTCAGCCCGCTGCCGTTCGAAGAGCAGACCGTGTCGATCTTTGCTGGCACCAACGGCTACCTCGACGCCGTGTCCACCGCCGACGTGGTTCGCTATGAAGCCGAAATGCTCAGCTTCATGCGCGACAAGCACGCCGATGTGCTGGGTCTGATCCGCGACACCCGCGACTTTGGCGACGAAGCCAAGGCCAAGACGGTTGCCGCGCTCGACGCTTTCGCGAAGCAGTTCGCCTGATCCGATTGAAGGGGTAAGGCTTCATGGCCTCGCTTAAGGAACTCAAAGGGCGGATCAACTCGGTCAAGTCGACCCAGAAGATCACCAAGGCCAAGCAGATGGTCGCCGCCGCCAAGCTGCGCAAGGCTCAGGCCAACGCCGAAGCCGCGCGCCCCTATGCGGCGCGCCTGACCGAGGTCATGGGCAGCCTGGCGTCCAAGGTCACCGTGAGTGACAATGGGCCCAAGCTGCTGGCCGGCACCGGTCAGGACCAGGTTCACCTGCTGGTCGTCGCCAACTCCGACAAGGGCCTGTGCGGCGCGTTCAACGCCAACATCGTCAAGGCCGCCCGGCTGAAGGCGAAGGAACTGGAAGCAGCCGGCAAGACCGTGCTGTTCTATCTGGTCGGCAAGAAGGGCCGCGCGGTGATCCGCCGCGAATACCCGAAGGCCGTGCTGGCGATGTTCGATACCTCGGACGTGCGCGATCCGGGCTTCACCGAAGCCGAGAAGATCGCGAACGAACTGGTCGCGCTGTTCGAAGCCGGCAAGTTCGACGTGGCGCACCTGTTCTATTCGAAGTTCCGCAGCGCGCTGGTGCAGGAACCGACCGAACAGCAGATCATCCCCGTCCCCGCCCCCAAGATTGCTGCCGCCGATACCGGCGCGGTGGTCGAGTATGAGCCGGAAGAGGAAGCGATCCTCGCCGAGTTGCTGCCGCGCTTCCTGCGCACCCAGCTGTTCGGGGCATTGCTGGAAAACGCCGCGTCCGAACAGGGCGCGTCGATGACGGCGATGGACAACGCGACGCGCAACGCGGGCGAACTGATCAACAAGCTGACCATCCAGTACAACCGCAGCCGCCAGGCCGCGATCACCACCGAACTGATCGAGATCATCGCGGGCGCCGAAGCGCTCTGATCTGACTGAATTCTAGGCAAGGAACGAGACATGGCCACCGCAGCCAAGAGCAAGACCAAGACCCAGGCCGCCCCGACCGGCAAGATCAGCCAGGTCATCGGCGCCGTCGTTGACGTGACTTTCGAAGGCGAACTGCCGGCGATTCTGTCGGCACTGGAAACCGAGAACAACGGCAGCCGCCTGGTTCTCGAAGTTGCCCAGCACCTCGGTGAAAACACCGTCCGCACGATCGCGATGGACTCGACTGACGGTCTGACCCGCGGCCAGCCCGTGACCAGCACCGGCGCGCAGATTTCGGTTCCGGTCGGTCCGCAGACCCTGGGCCGCATCCTGAACGTCGTCGGCGATCCGATCGACGAGCGTGGTCCGGTCAACACCGACATGCGCGCGCCGATCCACGCGAAGGCGCCGGAATTCATCGACCAGTCGACCGAAGCGGCGATTCTCGTCACCGGCATCAAGGTGATCGACCTGCTCGCCCCTTATGCGAAGGGCGGCAAGATCGGTCTGTTCGGCGGCGCCGGGGTGGGCAAGACCGTGCTCATCCAGGAACTGATCAACAACATCGCCAAGGGCCACGGCGGCGTATCCGTGTTCGCGGGCGTGGGTGAGCGCACCCGCGAAGGGAACGACCTCTACCACGAATTCCTCGACGCGGGCGTTATCGCCAAGGACGCCGACGGCAACCCGACCCCGGATGGCTCGAAGGTGGCGCTGGTGTTCGGCCAGATGAACGAACCGCCGGGCGCCCGTGCGCGCGTGGCTCTGTCGGGCCTCACCATGGCGGAATACTTCCGCGACCAGGAAGGCCAGGACGTGCTGTTCTTCGTGGACAACATCTTCCGCTTCACCCAGGCCGGTTCGGAAGTGTCGGCGCTGCTGGGCCGTATTCCTTCGGCGGTGGGTTATCAGCCGACCCTGGCGACCGACATGGGCGCGCTGCAGGAGCGCATCACCTCGACCAACAAGGGTTCGATCACCTCGGTGCAGGCGATCTACGTTCCCGCGGACGACCTTACCGACCCTGCCCCGGCAGCCTCGTTCGCCCACTTGGACGCAACGACCACGCTGAACCGCGCGATTTCGGAGCTGGGCATCTACCCGGCAGTCGATCCGCTCGACTCGACCTCGCGCGTGCTGACCCCCGCCGTCGTCGGCCAGGAGCACTACGACACCGCCCGCCGCGTTCAGGAAACCCTGCAGAAGTACAAGTCGCTGCAGGACATCATCGCCATTCTGGGTATGGATGAGCTTTCCGAAGAGGATAAGCTCACCGTTGCCCGCGCGCGCAAGATCCAGAAGTTCCTGTCGCAGCCGTTCCACGTTGCCGAGGTCTTCACCGGCATCTCGGGCAAGTTCGTGCAGATCGAGGACACCGTGAAGTCGTTCAAGGCTGTCGTGGACGGCGAGTACGACCACCTTCCGGAAGCCGCGTTCTACATGGTTGGCGGCATCGACGAAGCGGTTGCCAAGGCCAAGAAGCTGGCCGAAGAGGCTTAAGATTTAAGGGTATTTGGCATGGCACTGCATTTCGAACTCGTCACGCCGGCGAAGCTCGTTCGCTCCGAGGACGTCCACATGGTGGTCGTTCCCGGTGCGGAAGGCGAGTTCGGCGTGCTGGAAGGCCACGCGCCTTTCATGTCGACGATCCGCGACGGCGCGCTGAAGGTCTATCGGACCGAGAACGGCACGCCTGAAGAGATCATGATCCAGGGCGGTTTCGCCGAAGTCAGCACCAACGGTCTGACCGTGCTGGCCGAGCACGTCACCGGCTGATTGCCGACACCATCGAACAGACGAAGGGCGCCCTCACCGGTGCCCTTTTTCTTTGCATGCCGTGCGTTCCACGATAAGAAGATGACTGGAACAAACAGGGAATATTTGAATGACCGCGCGCTGTGCCTGGGCTGAGGGCGATCCGATCATGGCCGCTTATCACGACACGGAGTGGGGCATTCCGATCCGCGACGGTCGGACCTTGTGGGAACTGCTGATCCTCGAAGGCTTTCAGGCCGGGCTGTCGTGGCGCACCATCCTGCACCGGCGCGATGGTTTCCGCCTCGCCTTCGATCAGTTCGACCCGGTCAAGGTCGCCGATTATGGCCCGGACAAGGTCGAGACACTGATGGGCGATCCGGGCATCATCCGCGCCCGCGCCAAGATAGAAGCGACGATCGGCAATGCTCGCGCCTATCTCGCCATGGCGGAGCGCGGTGAGGACTTCGCGGACTTCCTGTGGGATTTCGTCGGCGGCAAACCGCAAATGGGCGACGGCGTGAACGTGCCCGCCAGCACGGCTGCGTCGCTCGCCATGTCCAAGGCGCTGAAAGCCAAGGGCTTTAAATTCGTCGGCGCGACGACCGCCTATGCCTTCATGCAAGCCGCGGGCATGGTCAACGATCACGCGCGCGACTGTCCGCTTCGTAGGGTCTAGCTGCGTTTCGCCGTCCGGGCATGGAAGTCCGGCGGTTTACCGGCGATCCATCGGACGAACTTTCCAATATCTTCGTTCGCCCGCAATTTCGCCGCATCGTCTCCGGTCTTTGCCAGTTCGGCATTGCTGAAGGTCACATGCAGCGTGCGGTGGCAGATCGGATGCAGTGGCACGGTCTCGCGCCCTCCCCGGCTTTTGGGAACCGGGTGATGCCATTCGACGCGGCGCCCCAGCGGTCTTGCGCAAAGCCAGCAGACTGTTTCCTGCGCGGTATCCAGTTCATCGCCGTCCGCCGCTCTGCCAAATCCCCTTGTCATCATTAGGAAGTTATCAAAGTTTCAACCTTAATGATCGGTCAAATTCGAATGGCAGCAAGTGCGCACGTGACATGCGCACGAGGAAGGTTGAGTTCGCTATGAGCGCATTTGGGCGACGTAACGGTGTTGGCGGCATGGGTCAGGGTGCACGCCCGGCCTTCGGCGTGGCCAAACCCCTGAAGAGCGGGCCGGGCGACAAAGCCGCAGCCACCCCGCCGCCTGCGACTGTACCGATTCCCGGAGGCGACCAGTTTCCGCCGATCAGCGCGACCGAACCCGGTGGCCCGAAGAACCAGCGCGACGATGCCATGTCGCGCCTGGCCGATCGCGTCAATCACGTGCACGAGAGCAACGAGCAAGGCGGCTTCGAAGCCTCGATCCACAAGATCAAGGAACAGGTGCTGCCGCGCCTGCTCGAACGCGTCGATCCGGAAGCGGCCGCGACCCTGACGAAGGACGAACTCTCCGAAGAGTTCCGCCCGATCATCATGGAAGTGCTGGCCGATCTGAAGATCACCTTCAACCGCCGCGAGCAGTTCGCGCTGGAAAAGGTGCTGATCGATGAGCTTCTGGGTTTTGGGCCCCTGGAAGAGCTGCTCAATGACCCGGACATCACCGACATCATGGTCAACGGGCCGGATCAGACCTACATCGAAAAGAAGGGCAAGCTCGTTATTGCCCCGACCAAGTTCCGCGACGAACAGCACCTGTTCCAGATTGCCCAGCGCATCGTCAACCAGGTCGGCCGCCGCGTCGACCAGACCACGCCGCTGGCCG